>NZ_JAPYKS010000052.1:0-15084 GCF_037179605.1 Mesorhizobium salmacidum (SeqCode) | reverse complement strand
CCAGATATCCGACCAATACGCCGTGACGAGGGAGGCCAGGGCCGCGGCTGCCATGCCGGTTACGCCAAGTGTCCCCAGCCCCATAAGTTTCCAGCGCGTCACCTCGGCCGTCACTTCCTTGACGCTGGTCATATTGGCATTGAGCTTACTGACCGCGCTCTAGGTAGCGCTCACACGCTCCACCAGCTCGTCGGTTCCCTCCTCCACGCTTGGTTCGAGCTAGTCTAACACGTGCGGACGTTCTCGGGCTCCGATCCTCTCCAAATCAGATGAGCTTCACCTATGCATGACGCTCCCTAGAGAGCCCTGCTCTGTCAGTGGGACAGCTATACGAACTCCACCAGCCGCGGCTTCAGGAGATTTCTGCGAGAGGATTCCAGAGATTTGGGCCTCTCCTGATGCCACGCGGTCGGCGAGTTCAGGCAGCGATCAGTACCGTGCTCTCCGGCGACCAGTTCAGCACAACTTCCTGGCCCTCGGCCAGCCTTTCGGCACCTGTATTCTGCACGATCACCTTTAGCGTCTGGGCACCGCGTTCGACGAAATAGGTGCTGTTGTTGCCGGCGAAGATGCGCTTCGAAACCTGGCCCTTGAGCGTGTTGGCATTGGCGTGATCAGACTTCCCCGCGCCAGTCGAGATCTGGATGCGCTCCGGCCGCACGGCGCAGCTCGCCTTTGCACCCGTGGGCACGGACGCGCCGACAGAGGCAGCGATCGCTGTGCCGTCCGGTAGCTTTATGCCGTTGGCGGTCGCTTCGCCGCGCAAGATGTTGGCGTCGCCGAGGAAGGTCGCGGCGAATTCGCTTTGCGGCCGGTCGTAGATTTCTTCGGGCGGCCCCTCCTGTACCAGCCGGCCGTCGCGCAATATGCCGATGCGGTCGCTCATCGTCAGCGCCTCTTCCTGGTCGTGGGTGACGAAGATGGTGGTGATGCCGATCTCGCGCTGGATGCGTTTCAATTCGATCTGCATGTCGACGCGCAGCGCCTTGTCGAGCGCGCCGAGCGGCTCGTCGAGCAGAAGCACGCGCGGCTTGGTGACGATGGAGCGTGCCAGCGCCACACGCTGCCTCTGGCCGCCGGAGAGTTGATGCGGCCGGCGGCCGCCGAGCTTGCCGAGCTGGACGAGGTCGAGCGCGCGCTGCACTTCCGTGGCGATCGCCGCCTTCGCTTCCCCGCGCACCGAAAGGCCAAAGGCGACGTTGTCGGCGACGCTCATATTGGGAAACAGCGCATAGTTCTGGAACACCATGCCGATGCGCCGCTTTTCGACCGGCACGCGCTCGACGCTTTCACCGCCGATGGCGATGCGGCCGGAATCCGGAAAGTCGAAGCCGGCGATTTGGCGCAGCAGGGTCGTCTTGCCGCTGCCCGAGGGGCCGAGCAGCGCGTAAAAGCCGCCATCGGCAAAATCGATCGAGACATCGTCCAGCGCCTTGTGCGCGCCGAAACTGCGGGAGAGGTTAGCTACCTCGACGCCGGCCATTATTTCTCTCCACCGAATTTGAAGAAGCGTGCCGTCAGCAGCATCAGCGCCATGGATACGACAATGATGATCGTCGAGACCGCATTGATCTCGGGCGTGAAGCCTTTGCGGATCGCGGCATAGATCTCGACCGGCAGCGTCGTTTGGCCGGGCGTCGACAGGAAATACGAGACCACGAACTGGTCGAACGACACGGCGAATGCAAACAGCCCGCCGGCGATCACGCCAGGCATGATCCAGGGCAGCGTGACGCGTATGGTCACCTGCCACTGGTTGGCACCGAGCGAACGGGCCGCCTCTTCGAGTTCCGGCGCGAAGGTCTGCAGCCGGGCAGAGACGACGACGATCACATAAGGCAGCGCCAGCGCCACATGGCCGAGCAGGATGGCGACGAGCCCGCGGCCGATGCCGACGCCGAAGAAGAAGATCAACATCGCCGTGCCGGTGATCAGCCACGGAATGGCGATAGGCGGGAAGAGCAGCGCCTGCAGGAATTTCTTGCCGCGGAATTCGTAGCGGTAGAGCGCGAGCGAAGCCATCACGCCCAGCACCGTTGAGATGATCGTGGTGATGACGGCGATCTCGATGCTGTTCCAGCTCGCCGCGATCAGCTGGTCGTTCTGCCAGAGCGAAGCGTACCAGTCCGTCGTCCACTCGAACGGCAATTGGTAAAAGGGCGACGTGTTGAACGACATCAGCGCCATGATGATGATCGGCAGATAGAGGAAGGCGAGCAGCAGTACGATGTAGAAGCGCCCGAGCCATTCGAGGATGCGCGTCGTCGCCATCAGCCTGCCCTCCGCAAAACTGGAGCGGCCAGCGCCAGGATGATCAGCACGACCGCCAGCAGGATGAAGGACAGCGCAGCACCCAGCGGCCAGTTGAAGACGGCGACGAACTGGTCCTCGATGACTGTGCCGTAGAAGGTGCCGGTGCGGCCGCCGAGGATGCGTGGCTCCATGAAGGAGCCTACCACCGGCACGAAGATCAGCGCTGAACCGGCGATCAGGCCAGGCATCGACAGCGGGATGATCACCCGCCACAGCACCTGCCGCCGCGTGGCGCCGAGCGACCGGCCGGCTTCGATCAGCGAGTCGTCGATGGCCTGCAGCGTCAGGTAACAGGTCAGAACCATGTAGGGCACGTAGGAGTGCACAAGGCCGATGATGACGGCGGGATAGGAATACATCAGATCGATGTTGATCTTGAACGGCAGCACCGCGTTGAGCGCCGTATCGAGAATGCCGCCTTCGCGCAGCACCATGGCCCACGAGAAGATGCGCACCAGCCCGTTCGACCAGAAGGGCAGGATGACGAGCAGGAAGATCGCCTCGCGGCTGCGGCCCTTCAGCACCTTGGCCAGCACATAGGCTGCCGGGTAGCCGATGACGACGCACCACAATGTGACCTCGAGCCCGAGACGCAGCGACGCGAGCAGCAGTTTCGAATAGAGGCTTTGCGAAAAGAAGGCCGCGTAGTTGCCGAGCGTGAACGACCACTCCTTCCCGGCCAGCGGCAGGTCGGTCATGAAGGAGAAGAACACCATGGCCGACAGCGGCAAGAAGATCGCCACCGTCAGCCACAGATAGGCGGGCAGGAGAAGCGGCAGGGCGGGCCTCAATCCACGGCGCGAACCGATCGCAAGCTGGTCAGCCATTTTGCCTCTCCTCCGAAAGACGCCCGTTACTTCACGTTGACCTTCAGCTCCTGCCATAGCGCCAAGTACTTCTCGCGCTGCTCGTCGGTGATCGGCGCCTGGAACTGGATGCGCTTGGCGACCTCCGGATCACCCATCACCTTGCGGTTGAAGGCATCCCCGGGCAGCGCCTCGACCGCCTTGGTGTTGGCGGAAACAGGAGCGCCGACCTTGGTGACCCATTCGACATAGAACTTCGGATCGATCATGTAGTTGATGAAGGCTTCGGCGCCGGCGACATTCTTGGAGCCGACCGGGATCGAGAAGGCGTCGAGCCAGGCGACCGAGCCTTCCTGCGGGATGACCAGCGAGACCGGCAGCTTGAAATGCGTCTTGGCGCGATCGGCCGAGCCGCTCCAATAGGTGCCGATGTCGATCTGGTTGGAGGCGACCATCTGGTTCCAGTCGTTCTCCGAGCTCCAGAAGGTCTTGATCTGCGGCATCAGCGAGGTGAGCTTCGCTTTGACCGCTTCCATATCCTTGATGTCGTTGATGTTCTGTCCCGAAGCCAGTGCACCGAACTGCACCGCCTCGACGGCGTCGTCGCGGATGATGACGCGCCCCTTATGGGCCGGGTTCCACATCTCGGCGATGCTGGTCGGCGGCTTGTCGAACGACTTCTCGTTGATAGCCAACGCTGTCAGGCCCCACACCCACGGCACGCCATAGACCTTGCCGTCATGGTCGAGCATCGGCGAACCGGCTTTGTCCTTGGCGATGTCGGCATAGTTGGAGAGTTTTGAGACATCGATCGGCTGGATCAGCTTGCCGGCCATAGCCTGGTCGTTGAAGGCGGCGTTGATCATGACGACGTCGTAGAGGCCGGGATTGGTCCGGATCTTGGTCAGCATCTCCTGTTCGGAGTTGAAGAAGTCGTTGACCACCTTGAAGCCGGTCGCCTTCTCGAAATTGGCGACCGCCCAAGGCTCGTCGGCGCCATAGCCTTTCCAGTTGAGCACATGCACTTCCTCGGCCGCTTGTGCTGCCAAAGGGAATGCACAAGCCGTGAAGGCTGAGACAAAGACGGCGGTCGCCGTCAGAAGCGCGGTCAGTCTTGGCATGCGCATGTTTTCTTTCCTCTCATTGTTTGCCCGGTTTGATGGGCTTGTTAAGTTGCAGTCGCTTCCTCCCGGCCATGCGCCGTCGTTGCTTGGTCGTGCTGGGTCAGGAATTCCTGGGTTTCTTCATGCGTGGGTGCCGAGGACCCGCCATGGCGGGTGACGGAAAGGGCCGCCGCGGCATTGGCATAGCGGGCCGCCTCGCACGGCGGCATTCCACGCGACAGCCCACTGACGAAGGCGCCGATATGCGTGTCGCCGGCGCCATTGGTATCGACGGCCTCCACTTCGAAACCGGGCACCGCGCGAGTGCCGCCATCAGCTATGCGCACGAGGCAGCCATGCGCGCCGGCGCGGATGACGACGCCATCGCCCCTGGGGCAGTGCTCGGCGAGCAATCGGATCGCGACGGTCTGGGCATCGCCGGGGCCGGCGATTTCGGCGGCCTCGTTGGTGTTGCAGCTCAGCCAGGTCGTACGCGCCAACACCCTGTTCAGGATTGGTCGTGGAATGTCGGCGATCACCGGTGTCGGGTCGAAGACCAAAGGAATGCCGGCCGGCAGCGCCTCGATCCAGTCGGCGAGCACATCCCGGCTATCGGGATAGCTCAGCGTGTAGCCCGAGGTGAAAACCCAGTCCCCCGCCATGATCGTGACAGGCGCCATCACGGCCGGCGTGAGCTGGCTCTCGGCCCCTGGCCACGAGACGAAGGTGCGTTCGGCGTCGCCGCTAATCATGGCGACGCAATTGCCGCTGTCCATCGAGGGCGACGGCGGCGTCAGCGTCTCGATGCCTTCGGCCGCGAAAGCGGCGCGCAGGAAGTCGCCGTCCGGCCCGGTGCCGAGTTGGCCGCCGAACACCACCTTCATGCCGGTGCGGCTTGCCGCGACCATCATGTTGAAGCCCCCGCCGGCAACCCGTGCGTAGCTCGTCGCGGTCTTTTCCGTGCCCGCCGCGGGCAAGGCATCGATGCGGTAGACGTAGTCGACCACGGCGCTGCCGACATGGACGAGCCGTCCCCTCATGCGGCGTCCTCCTTGCCTGGGCCAGTCTTGGAATGGCGCGCGGCGACCAGATCAAGAGCCAACGTGCGGACGTCCGCGACGTCGATACCATGCAGTTCGCAGATGCGATCCTGCGGCAGCTTCGACAGACCGGCGCAGGCGCCGGCCATGCCGGCGGCAATCGCCCCGATGGTGTCGGTGTCGCCGCCGAGATTGGCTGCGATGACCGCAGCCCGCCATGCATCGCCTTGCGCGACCTCCAGCACCGCGAATGCCGCCGGCACCGATTCCTGACTTGCGACGCCCGTGCCGACCAGGTCGACGATCAGCTTGATCGCTTCCTTCTCACCCTTGCCGCGAACAAGGTCCTGTGCCCAGAGGATGCGCGCGGCGATGTCGCCGCCGGTGACCCAATGGCCGAGCGCGGCGCCAAGTCTTGCCGCTGCGACCGCATGGCCGCAAGCGGCGCGCCAGTCGCCACCCGAAATACCGAGACTGACAGCGGCAGCGACTGCGGCAGCCGATGAAATGGCGATCGATGTATTGTGCGTGGCCCGGCAGGTTTGCGCGACCTTGGCGACGAGGGCATCGAGCGGCTCCGGCGGCACCATGATGCCGACCGGCGCGATGCGCATCGCCGCGCCGTTGGTGTCGCCGCCGCGGCCGGCATCGTCCGCGGGCACACCGCTGTTGATGGCGTCGATGGCGCGCTTGGTCGACGGTCCAAGCAGGTCGTAGCTGCCACGCGCCTTGACGTCGCGCTCCCAGTCGAGCAGCGCGTTGACCCAGCGCGCATGGTCGAAGCGCTCGCCGGACTCGACAAGGATGCGGCCAAGCAGCAGCGCCTGTTCGGTGTCGTCGGTGACCGTGCCGGCGGCCAGCCCCTTCGACACCGGGTGATCGGCGGCAGGCGCGACGAAATCCTCGACATGGCCGTAGAGCTCGGCGATGCGAGACGGCGACAGAAGTTGTGTCGGCATGCCCAGCGCATCGCCAAGCGCCCCGCCGATCAGCGCGCCCATTGCCCGATCCATCACGGCAGCGTCCGCCATGCTCAGAACTCCAGATGGAGCGCGAAATGCGCCGGATTGAGCAGGCTGGTGACGAATTCGATGGCGCGTCCGTCAGCGGCGCGCGTCAGGCGGCGTGTGCGCAGGAAGGGCGTGCCGGGCGCACAACCGAGTATCGCGGCGTCGGCAGCGCTCAGCATTTCGACGTCGACCCATTCCTCGCCATGATCGGGAACAAGCCCTGCCCCGCGCAGCGTCTGGTGCAGCGAGCCTTCGCGCAAGCCGCGCAGCGGTATGTCTTCCAATTCGGGCGACAGCGGCAGGCGGCTGCGCTCAATCGAGATGGCGTGGCCGTCATCGGCATTGGTGCGGGCGCGATCGACGGCGATGAAGGACCAACTCCCGACCCCGAGCCTGGCCGCAAGTTCCGCGTCCTCGATAATCTCGAGCCGCAATGTCCGGGTCTCGGCATTGGCGCCCGCATTGGCAAGCGCGCGCGACCAGCCGATCGCGTCATCGACCGGCATGCCGTCGAAGGTGACAAAGGATCCGATGCCGACTTTGGTTGTGATGAGCCCCCGGCTCGACAATTCTTCGAGCCCCTTGCGGACTGTGTTGCGACTGACGGAGAAGCGCTGGACGAGCTCGTTTTCGCTCTGCAGGCGGTCGCCGAACCCAAGCAGGCCGGAGCGTATCTCATGCTCCAGAACCGTCGCGATCTGCTCGGGCTTGCCCGTGCCGGGAGTGAGTTGCATCGCGCGACGGGCCATATCGATACCTGTTCAGTGAACCTGTATGATCCTGTGCAATAGTTTATCTGAAAACAACCGTCAACGGGGCACCGGGATTCGCAGCGAATCTGTTTCGGCCTGCACACACTTGGGATCTCGCTCCGCATCCTGAAAGGACCCGCAAACCAGCCTGCGGGCCTTTCCTTCTTCGCCTGCTAACGAATGCTGCTTTGGCCTCGCCATCGTCCTGGGCATTGCCGTGGGCCGGGCGCTCCGGTCATCGAAACAGAAACCGGCTCCGCCACCTTCGGTCCAATGCTTGAAAAGAAATGTCCCGATTGCGCAGAGCGTCGAGTTGGAGCGTGATCGCCCCTCCATCTGAATAATCATATTGAATTTGCCCGTGCTTAGATGATCCCGGACATTGCACTTAACCGGCAGGTTCCATTCCGTGCGAAGGTGGGCGGCGGTGCCGCCGAACATGATTGTTTTACGCGCTAGTGCTTGGTGCCATGTCCAGGCGAAGCGGCGAGTTGTCGATTATGCGCGACCGCCTCATACTCGGTGCCGAACGGGCTGGCGATAGCGGTTCCGTTTGGATCAAGGGTCACGGCCAGGAACGGCAATCCCTTCAATGGGGGCGCATAGACGACGAAGGCTGGCTTTTTGCTCATCGTCCCGGCTAGCACGTTGCACAATGAAAAGCCCGCCGGAGTCAGGGTAGCGGCCTATTCACCATTCCTTGACCATATCAGCACATGCTTAAAAGCGGACATGCTGGTATCTCGTACATGTCAAAAGGCCCCGGTGCACCCCATGCGCCGGGGCTTTTCACATAAATCCCCGATGGTAACGGGACTAGCGCCCTTCAGAAGATGCCCGTAACAACAGGATAACCCCAATCGCCGCAACGGCCAGGACCATAGCTATCTCGAAAGCGTGACCGAATTGTCAGTCATCTGGCAACACCCACAAAGGACAACAGCCCGGCCTGCTCATCGTGTGACACAGGATCCCGCAGGCCGGGCCGTACGCCGGCTTTCGAGGGCACGAGCCGGTGAAGGTTGAGCATGTTCCTAAGTGGACCTGTTCGCAATGGCATGTCCGAATGCGTACAAAATTCCCGTGCCCCTGTCACCGACAGAATCCTATGATCCGGTTGGGTGTACAATCGCCGGCTTTAACGTCCTCTAGGCACGATGGTGAGCTTTGGCGCGTGGGCTTTCCGAATAATTTTGGCGGCTTCACGTGTCGTGATGCCGCACTTGCGAGCATAGTAGGCGGCATCCGTTTCAAGCTCGCCTTCCATCGGGATTTCAATCACCTTTTTTGCTTTGTTCTTGGCATTCTACCCACAACGCAAATCATACCACAAAATGGCTTTGGCACATGCGCGGCGCCCCTTCCAGGGGCCGCCTAAGCTTCGTCGCAGCTCTGTTTTTTGCCAGCAAGGGAGCTTCGCGCACCGGTGATGGCAGACTGTCGCTGCATCCGGATAAGTGGCGACCGATGACTGAGTTTACGCTGATATCCAGCTTAGCGAACGGCCGCGCGTCAAATTGCCAACGGCTCGTTAAGCAAGGGGTAACCACGACACACAGGCTAGCGGAACGTGAATGAACGAACCGGATGGGCGGCGGTTAAGCTCGTGCTTCCAAAGAGGACCACGTCTTGTTCGCGACCGCCTTCGCTTTGCTGATCTCATTCTCGGTCAGCGTTGTCCTCCTTTCATGGGCCGCGCCGATCACCGCGCAAGCCATATCTTTCGACGTGCAGAAGTCCATCGACGGGTGGCAATTGCGTCAAACAGTCTCCGACGCGCCGCACAGGAGAGGCAAGTGATGCTATGACCGCTGGGTCGGGATGACCGTCTCGGCCATGCTGGAAAACCCGCCCCGGCATCAGCCGAGGCGAGCTCCCTCCGTTCCAATGCTTGGATTGGGCAATCGACAGGCGTCCAACCCCAAAGCGCAGGGAAAGTTCCACCGCTGCGCGGGCTGCCGAACCAGAGCCGCCTGCAAATCTTGCAGCGGCTACAAGGATGCTATCCAGGATCGTTTGAGGGGGAACAGCCTTGTCTAGGAACGCTCTAACAATGTTAGCCCGGAATATTCCCGCTCCTCCGAGCGGCTATCCAGCGGGTCCTGCTGGACAAGCGAGAGCGCCACGGCCGTCACGTCAGACGCCGGCGCCGGCCGCACCAGCCTCCGGTGCACCCCGACGTACCACCACCGATGGCGGGCGTTCTTATCCGCCGCTGTCCTGCACGGCCGAGGCGCCGTTCGGACCTGGCGGCTCGCTGCGGCCGCAACGCATCGCTCTTGACGCAGCCGCCCGATGCTCGCCACTGCCATTGCTTCTCACGCTCGCGCTCGAGGCGGTAGACTTCGGGCAAGAGCTTTTAGTTGCGTCTAATCTATCTTGGGCGTGGGCGCGGCCGGCGCTGCAGGCAGTCCCCGTGGGCCCGCCTCACTGGCGGAGAAGCGGGCCCGGCCAGGTCTTGGGGGACCTGACCAGCAGCACGGGCGCTGCCGCCTTTCGAACCTGCCAACGAATATCAGGTTCCTATACGGTGCAAAAAAGCCGGCGTCATGATGAACCCGGCATCGAGCACCGTTTCACGAACGCTGCCAGTCTCTTCCTCGATTTCGGCGCTGCTGATCGCGATTGCCTTGGCGTCCGCGAAAAGCTTCTGGATCGCCTCGGCAATCGAAATTACGTCGGCACTGGGGGAGGCCTGACAGTTGCTGCCTAGCCATTTGGCAGAAAATTGACGCCGCGCGTGCTCATTTCCCAAGAGGCCGCAAGCGCATATTAGATTCCGCTAGAATACAAGGGCGCTGGGATCAAACGGAACCAAGATCATCCGGCAGGTTCATCTACGTCAGCCCCTCTAAGGTACCGGCAACGTCGACAACGAAATTGCCTGTTATCGCCGATCGGCCGACCCCTTAGTACGTTCGGATGCTTTGTGCGAGTGCCTTAAAGAGCGCATAACACTTAGCCGGCGAGACGACGCAGCCCCCTGCTAGCTCGCTGTTAGGCGCGGCGTCCTCCCGGGCAACTCTCCTTCTTGGATGCCGAGCCGGCATGCGGTTTGCCACGCCGGCGTGCGAGCGTTCAAGCTTGAGATCGAGGCTAAAGCCTCTGCAAGCTACCGCACCTCGCCGGACACCGCGTTCCCCAGGCCAAAGCGCCGCTGTGCCGAAGATCACGCCGATTCCGAGTGCCCCCAATGATCGTGGGCAAGCGCTGGCTATTGCTTATCTCGAAAATCGAGCAGCTTGGCGTGGCGGAGTTTCTCCTCGCCCTTCAGGAACCGCACGCGGCCAACGAGACCTGGCTTCAGCCACTCCGCCTTGTCGCTCTTGAGCCCTTTCGGGACCGGCCCGCCTACCTTCCCCTGCACCCGGTCCCACAGGCGCTGGCGCTTGTCGGCTTTGAAAGTGACGAATGCGCCGCCGGCGTAACGGCCCTTGTCGGCCATCAGCACCATCAAGGGTTTCCCGCTCTCGCGCTGCACGCCGATGATGTCCATCTCCTTTTCGGCATAGCACTTGATCTTGCGCCAGTTCATCGTCGGGCCGCTGCGGTAAACGCTGTCCTTGCGCTTCGATACCACGCCTTCAGGCCGGCCTGGTCCACTAGGTGGTAAACGGCCGCGCCAGTGCCGGGCTCGCTTCACTGAACTGGATACGGCCGCTGGCCGGAAGCAACTCCTGCAGGATCTCGCGACGGTCTTCCACCGGCAGGTTCCCCAGGTCGTGTCCGTTGAGGTGGAAGAGGTCGAACGCCACCAGATACAGGTCGCGCGAGGGCTTGCGGCTGGTGACGGCTGATTGCAGCACGTGGAACTCCGACAGGCCCGCTTCGTTGATCGTAATCGCCTCGCCATCGATGATGAAGCTTTCCGCCTCGATAGCCACGGCCTCCCCAGCAAGTTGGATGTAGCGGTCCAGTCGTAGCCGTTCTTTGTGATCAGCCGAATCCCGTCTTCGTCCTTGATGGCCTGGGTGCGGTATCCGTCGAATTTGATCTCATGGAGCCAGTCATCGCCCTGCGGTGGCGTGTCGACCAGTTCCGGCTCCATCGGCTTGATGAACTTCAGACGCATGCACCGACTCATGCAAATGCACGCGGTTCAATCAGCTTTAGCTAAAATAGTTCCGGAACTTTTCAGGTAGCGGGATGTTGCCACCGCCATGACAAAGCTATCCGACCACGGACCACCAATCGAAGGCAAGCCGCACGAAGGCGAGCCCGACGCAGAGCGTTTCTATTTGTGCAAGATCTGCGGTCAAGCGGTCGACATGTGCGATCTTCGCCAGGTGATGTGGCACGAGCAGCCGGAACATGAACCGCTGGAGCAGGAGACCGCAGCGAAGATTCTCGTGTTTCCTCGACGGAAATAGGAAAGAAGCCCGCTACCTTTCGGCAGCGGGCCAGTCCAACAGTCGTGGGAACATGCACCGGAATGGGAGAACCGACGGTGCAACCGCGAAGTGTTTCGACGCAACAATGTTCCACACGGCTCGCGAGTTTAGGACGCTGTGCTCAAGCTCTGGCCGCCTTATGAAAGCAACGGTGTTGAAGAATGATGGTCCGCGCTCCGGCAATCGAAGAAACGTGTCCTCCGGCGTGCAACCAAGCGAAGATGCGGTGACGGAACGGCCCTTAACCGATCCACGGGCCGAGGCGCTGGCCAGGGCGATCATCGCCACGGTTGATAAGCTGACCTATGACGGCTGATCCGCCCGGCCAGCGAAATCTTAACGGATCGTTGACCGCGCTGTCCTATTCTGAGACAGCGCGGTCAGATCCCAACCGGACTGCGCAGGCGGCTCCGGCAACCCAGCGACCCATCGCACAGTCGGAGCCGCCACCACACTCCGGAACAAATACCAGCAATGGTTGAATCAACCGTTACTGAAGTTGTTGAAACTAGAGTTATCGGCTATTCCGCTCCGCCAGGTGGCGCGCCCAGTCTGAAAGCGTGAGCGCGCGAGAACAAATCGAGACAACGGAACCATCTTCCACGACGGTCAAGGCACGGAGTGTCAGAACGCGCTTCGATCGCGTTCACCACAACTTGTGGCGCGACATGAGGGCGGGGGTTTGGCTTTCGAGCGAGCATCGTTTTCAACTCGAGGCGAAGCGGTCATCGACAGCGAGACATAGGAGTTCGGCATGAACGATTACAATGATCAGAAGGGCGCAAAGCCAGAGGACGTGCGGGCCGCTCTGAGGGGCTGGGCTTTTTTCGTGGTCATCACGACCGTTGTTTTGGCGTCGCCTATACCCTGATCGAGATGTAATGGCGGGCCCGACCCAGCTCCGCCCTCAGGTCATTAATAAAAGCTCGACGGCAGAGCCAGCGGACTTGGAGTAGCTCAATGACCAGTCATGGTGCGGCCGCTCGTCGCTTCGGTTATTTCTTCCGCAGCTCTTTGACAATATCGAGAAAAGCTCGCAGTGCGGGCGGTACGGCTCGATGTCCAGGGTAGTAGACCGCAACTTCTTCTGGAGCTGGCACCCACGCGGTCAGAATTTTACGCAAACTGCCCTCGGACAAGGCCGCCTCGGCGGCCCAATCGGCCACGTAGGCGATGCCCAGACCCTCTCTTGCAGCTTCGACCATCAGCTCTTCGTCATCAAGGACGATGGTGCCGTTTGCCTCGAGTGCGAGCTCCTGGCCCGCGCGCTCGAACTCCCATCGATAAAGCTTGCCGCTGGGCATGCGGTGACCGATGCAATGGTGGCGCCGCAATTCCTCGGGGGTTCCCGGCTCGCCGAAGCGATCGAGATAGGCGGGCGAGGCGACACAGATGAATGTCAGCGGGCGCGCAAGCAACACGGTGATCATGTCCTTAGGCACCGATCCAAGGGGGCGCACGCCGGCATCGAAGCCGCTGGACACGATGTCTATGAGTCGCCCATCGACGACAATATCCACAGTCACGTCAGGGTGCAGCTCCGCCATCCGGGGGAGAGCCGCGCGAACCAGATGGCCAGCCACCAGCCGCGGTGCATTAATGCGGACTGTTCCCGCAACTTTGCCCCGAAAACCCGCGACGCTGTCGAGCGCCTCGTCCAGTGAGGCAAGCGCCGGTTGAAGGCGCCCAAGCAATTGGTAACCTGCTTCCGTCGGCGAAACGCTGCGTGTGGTGCGGTTCAGCAGGCGCACGCCCATACGTTCCTCGAGCGCTCGCATCGCATGGCTTAACGTCGAAGGCGCCGTGCCGATCTCGTCAGCGGCGCGCCGGAAATTGCGGTGCGAGGCAACGGCCACGAAGGCAGTAAGGTCATTGAGCGAAGGGCGAGCCATTGATGGGGATTTTGCATCATCCCATGCCGATTTCAACGGCTAACACACGCAATCCGATTGCTTACCTCTCACTCGAGGCGGCTCAGCTCTGACCCGCTGTCGCACCGCACCAAGATTGAGAGGAACTGAAATGCCTGCAAGGAATGCCGTTTATCCGGCCAAACGCCACGCGTTATACGATATTCATAGATATTCCGCCGCCATTCGCTCGGGCGACCTTCTCTTCGTATCGGGTCAGGTCGGGAGCCGCAACGACGGCTCGCCCGAGCCCTTGTTCGAGGATCAGGTTAGGCGGGCCTTTGCCAATCTGCGCGAGGTCTTGGCCGCCGCCGGATGTAGCTTCGATGACGTGGTCGACGTCACCACCTTCCACACCAAACCGGACGAACAGATCGAAACGGTGCTGGCCGTCCGGGCCGAAGAGATCGGCCAACCTCCCTATCCGAACTGGACGGCAGTTGGCGTCAACTGGCTTGCCGGCTTTGATTTCGAGATCAAGGTTGTCGCCCGGATCCCGTCGACGACCAGCGGCCGGTCGGCTGACAAATGCTGATCGAATAATTCGCTCGGCTGAGGCTTCAGCGTCGCTCGACTGGGTCGAACAGAGAGCCTGCTTTTGCTCTCAGAGCGGGCTCTTTCTTGATCTGCGGAGCGACCATCTCAGAATGGGCTTAGCATCAATGGAACCATCGGGCGATTGAACCCTTCCTCATACGAGGAGCCCGTTTATGAAATTTGATAAAGTCGACGTTCTTGAAGCTGGCTGGCTGCTGGCAGTTCCATTGTCGCTCGCGATGGTCCTCTTAATGGCCGGGCTGGTGTTGAGTTGATGGGCCACAACGCTCGACCACACACTCCTAACCTGACGACGCTCGCTGGCCGTCAGAGACACCAAGGCCGCGCGTCGGCATTGCAAGACTATGGTGGGCTTTTTCGACGTGCTTTTCGGCATCCTTCGGACCGGGCATCAGCTTCGCTGCAGAACCAGCGCTCCCCGCTGCCAGTGGAGATCGCCGTCCGACCGTGAAGCTGGCATACCCGCTTAGCCCACCGTGGGCGCGACGGGTCTAGGGTAAAACGTGGCGCTTCCAAATTCCGGTCTTATGCAGCAAACGGACCAAACAGCCCTTCAGCTACTTTTCGCCAGCAAGAGCGCTTCGCGCACCAGCGATGGCAGACTGCCAACGCCAAGCAAATCGATAAGCTCGCGAGCCTGGCCATGGGTGATGCCGGTTTTGTCGACAAGCCAGTTGGCGTGCTTTTCCTTGGCGGACCGAAATTTTCGACTCATCGCGTTCGTTCATGGCAAATGCTCCATGGCGAAAGCGAGAGGTATCCCTAGTGAAAGTAGCTCGCAAGCCGGCGTAATGAATCGTACAAATCAGACAAATCGGCCTTGGGGCCCGGTCCTTAAACGACATTGGGTTTGTCAATCCGATAATCGCCAAAGAGAGAGCGGGACGTTGGTGCGTTTGCTGCATGACCGCAAAATTCTATAAATTTGCATTATCGAGCACCCCCTGACCTTGAGATTGCCGCAGGGCATTCATGGCAAGTTGCACGATGAGATCTCTTTCGAGGCGGAGGGCGCTTACAAGGGCGGGAAAAGGCGCGTCAGATCGCGCTGTTCCGACCAAGGAGCAAAAAGCCCGCCACCTTCGGCAGCGGGCTCCTCGATGAAACTGCCGTGGCTATGGAAAGGCACTGCCGGTAATCAGATGCGTTGCCGATCACGCAGATTCTGCACATAGACATTGATGATCAGTGCGACGAGCAG
>NZ_JAPYKS010000051.1:0-17061 GCF_037179605.1 Mesorhizobium salmacidum (SeqCode) | reverse complement strand
TACAAATACCTTGTGAGCAAACCTGCTCACCCTTGTAGTTGGCCAGGGCCTGCAGCAATCGCTGTCCAATCTGCCGTTTGGATTGTTTTGAGCCATCCTCCCAATCGGCGAGCGACTTCAGTGCCACTTCGATCAACTCGATCGCGCGATCCTTGTCGCCGGTCTCGTAAAAGTACTTACCGAGCGCCGGATAATACAGGAACTTGAAGGCGCCGTCGCCTGTCGGGGGCTCCAGAAGAGGGAGGATGTGTTCGGATAGCTCTTTGCCCATCGCGAAACGCTCGGCAGAAGGAAGGTACGAATAGTCCTCCTCCGGATGGAAGAGTTGTTCCAGCGCATAAGAGAGCCAATTCACGCAATTTTGGTTGATCGCGTCGCGAACGAAGCGCTGCATGACCGGCAAGCCCGCTCGCATGTCCCGCATTTCGTGAATCAGCAGACGCGCATGGGACGTGCGGATGAGGGGATCGTCCGGGAACAAGGCGACACCCTCTTCGATAGCCGTCAGCGCCGTGTGCCATTCCTGTGCCTTGAACGCCGCATAAAACTTGTCCAAAATCGGCGTCTTCACCGCTCGTTCGCGCATTGTGGCTTCATCTTCGGCAACCCGCTTCGCGTCATCGGCTTTTGCTTGCTTGCTGGTGCGCCAGCGGCCGTTGATCACTTTGGGCAAGACCTTATTAAGCTCCATCGGATGACCGATAAAGGCGATGGCGCCATCACGATCGACAACGAACGAGGTCGGAATCCCGAGGGAGAGGCTGGGTTCCATCCAAAGCTTGTCCATTTCGCCCGCGAAGTCGAATGCTATCCGATAATTCAGATACGAGCAGTTTTCGGTCAACCACGCGTCCAGCTTAGTACGCGCTTCGTCCGCGGTCGGAGCATCTTCAGAACTTGCGACTCCGACAACCTCAAGCCCGCGATCCTTGTATTTCTCCTGGAGCTCCGCCAGATGGGGCATCGCCTCCACGCAGGGGCCACACCACGTCGCCCAAAATTCGATGATGTATAGTTTCCCAGGCTGGAAGGCGGTCAGCGGCTCGCCACGCAGCCAGTTTTCCACCTTGATCGCAGGGGCCGGGGAATCCATCCGAAGCACCATGTCATTCTCCAACTATCGCCAGATGCGCTTTGCGCGAGCTTGTTCCCGTGGGAAACGGAACACACGACCGAAGCATATGGGCAGCCCTCAGTCCGTATTGCCGCTCTTCAGCTTAAGCAAAGGCCGTGCCACCTCGCTCAGCGCCAGTAAACCTATGACTCTGCTCAAGGACGCCTCATCGGCCAAGGTCGCCCTTTGTAGCAAAACCGCCATGGGGTTCTGTCGCTGTCAGATTTCGGACACGGACACCTATGTGTAGGCCCTAGCCGGCGGCCAACATCGATAGTCGGCTTGTCGAGCAGCAGCAGTTCGGCGCTCGTCAGAAGCACACGCGCGATCTCCACGACCTGTCTGCCTGTGCACAAGAGCCAGCCTGCCTGCCGATCGCTGACTTTTCTCTAGCGCAATGAGGCGCGGTGTGAGTTGCCGCACTCTGTCGCGAGCAGGATGTTATCCTTAGCCAGTGCGCTGCCTCAGCACCGGCTTCCTTCTTACGCGATGCTTCTCCTCAAAGACATGCGTGACGCCGTTGGGTGCAGACCTCAACCCTGTCGGACTGCAGCTCAGCGCTGGAGACCGGATCGCCACATTGGCCTCGGCAGAACGCGGAAAGCTGATGATCCCTGCCGCCTCGGATCCGTCCACGCCCACGCCGGTGTCGACACGCCGACCCCACGTTACCGGACTTGTCCTCGCGCCGCTTGCGCCTTGCGGCTGCGATAGCCGCGATCCGATCGCATGAACGCCTCGAGCATATGGGGGATCAGAGCCGCCGCTTCGACGGGCTCATACAAGCGGCTGTATTCCGCCGCGTAGCGCTCCAGTTCGTCCTTAAGCGGCTCGGGAAGCGCGATCGTCATGCGGACCGTCCCGAATTTTGGCAATGGACCAAGTTTCAGCTTCGCCATGCGTCGCCTCCGATAGAAAATGCGACCGAGACATGTTGACCATTGAGATCGCAATTTACGGCCCCCCGCAACGCGACCGTCACCTTGACTGGCCGATCATCGGGAATGCCGGAGAGCTTCAGCGTGGTCATGTCGGATCCTCCGCTACACCGTACGGCGCCAGAACAAGATCGCGATTGACGATGACCCGAACCGGGAAACCCGGCCGGATGGTCAGTGTCGGCTGGACATTGAGCTGATTGCGCACGATCTGCTGGCCGACATTGCTGAGCGAATCCTGTGCGCCTTCGCGAATGGCCTTGGCGATATCACCTTGGTCATTGCTGGAACCAAGCGAGGTGCCGATCCCAAGCAGCGTCGAGAGCGCTGCAGCCCGAAACAGCTGGCCCCAGTGATGGTCGACCGCGTCCTCGAGCCCAGAGAACCCTTCAGTATCCGCGCCCTGCTGGCGCTCCAGCACAATCGAGGTGCCATTGGGCATGATGAGCCGGTTCCACACCAGCAGCACGCGCGACTGGCCGAAGGCGACCTGGCTGTCATACTGGCCAATCAGCTTTGCGCCTTGGGGGACGAGCAGGTATGACCCTGTCGGGCTATCAAAGACATTCTCCGTGACCTGAGCGCTGATTTGGCCGGGGAGGTCAGAGCGGATGCCAGTGATCAGGGCAGCTGGAATGACCGTCCCGGCCTGCACAACGTAGGGCGAGGCTTTTTCGGCGAGGCGATCGGGACTGACGGTGCGGCGATCGGGCTTAGCATTGACGAAGGCGAGCTTGCCATCCTGCATATTTTGAGCCAGGCCCGGCTCGAGCGCCGGCAGTTCGGGTGACGACGCCAATCCTGACAAGGCGTCGCCGCCGCCAATTGCGCCGCCAGAACTCTGTCGCGCTGAATTGGCCCGCGAATTGGTGTCGGTGAACAGCTTTGCCACGCGGGCGGCCTCGATCTCAGCCAGGCGGCGTTGTTCATCCGGATCGGCACGCGGTGTTTGGATGTCTGGGACCTGAACCTGCTGGCCTCGCTCTTGCGCGCGCAGGATCGGCCTTCCGAGATCGCCGGGCAATGCAGGCCCGAGTTTCGGGACGCCCGAATAGTCCTTCGGCAGGCCCTGCAGTCCGTCGGCGGTGGTACGGTTTTCCGTGGTGAACAGTTCGGATGACTGCTCGGCACTGCGGCCTCTGCTATCGAGTGCCCAGAACAGCGTGCCGAGGATCGCGACGCTCGCGATGCCGCAAAGGCCAATGAGCACCTTGCGCGACAGTCGCGTCACCCTGGCGGGCTCAGGGCGCAGCTGCAGCTCCCCTTCGATATCCGGGTTATAAAAATTGGAAGTTTCGCTCATCGAAACAGCCCCACGCGCTGCGGCTTCTTGCCGTCGGTCCGCACGATGCGGACGCGCCTTTCGCTGGTCTTGTCGCCCAGCCTCAGCTCGGCCGCGGCAAACAGCCGGTCGACGACATAGTAGTTCTGGCGGGCGCGGTAGTTGACCAGTTCGGCGCCACCTGACGGACCGATGACGAACAGCGGCGGCATTTCACCTTGACCGATGCCCGATGGGAATTCGATATAGACCTTCGCGCCGTCGTCGAAAGCACGCAGCGGCTTCCAGGGCGCAGCGTCACCCTCGATGCGATATCGAAAATTGAGTTTCTGGATGTCGACGCCCGAAGCGACTGGCTGCGCGGCGGAAGCCTGAGCGTTCTGGCGCCGGAGGGCGATCAACTGGTCCTGCGGGTATTGCCACGACACCGAGGCCATATAGGTCTTCTCGGTCGAGCGCAGCTCGAGATGATAGGTACGCCTGTCGCTGTTGATGACCAGGTTGGTCTGGAGATCGGGGCGCGTCGGCTTGATGAGAATGTGAACCTGAAGTCGCTCCCCTACCCCACTTTGCGTATCGCCTATGATCCAGCGCACCGTGTCGCCGGCGGCGACAGGTCCGGAGCCGACAAGTTGTTCGCCCGGCTGCAGAGCAATGTCCGTGACCTGGCCCGGGGCGGCATAGATCTGGTAGAGCGCGCCCTCGCTCCAGGGATAAAGCTGGATTGCGTTGATGAAGCCCTCGCGGACGGGCTGCATTCGCGCGGCCTC
Organism: Mesorhizobium salmacidum (SeqCode); assembly: GCF_037179605.1. Lineage (NCBI taxonomy): Bacteria > Pseudomonadati > Pseudomonadota > Alphaproteobacteria > Hyphomicrobiales > Phyllobacteriaceae > Mesorhizobium > Mesorhizobium salmacidum (SeqCode). The sequence continues at coordinate 12,957 of NZ_JAPYKS010000051.1, read as the reverse complement.
ATTAGCTTGGCTGATCCGCTGCTTCGGATCGACCGGCTCAGTCTTCGCCTTGCTGATCCCGACGGGCTTCAACTGGCCTGGAAGCGGGAGCGGTTTTGCGAGCTGCACAACCTTCACCGGACCGGCCGGGTCCGCTTTGCGGACAGCAGGCGCGGCATCGTCGTAGTCGATCTCGGGCGGAATGTATTTTTTCGAGGCGCAACCGGCGAGCGCTGTGGCGGATAACAGCCCTACGGCAAGCACGCGGGTCATTGTTGTGCTGCGGGCGATTTGTCTTCGCGTTTTCCGTGTCCGTGCCGCACGCATCATGAAAGCTCCTTCGACCAGTTTATGGCGTTAACGTAGACACCGAGCGGATTGGCTTTCAGCCGCTCGGCATTGCGGGGTTGTTGAATGACGATGGTAAGGATGGCGGTCCAGCGTTCGGTGCTGGCCAGACTGCCGTTCTCGTAGCGTCGCTCGATCCAGGCGACGCGAAACGAGTCCGGTGAGGCGCGGATGACGCTCGAGACGTCGATTGCTACCTGCACTTTGCCGACCTTGGCAAAGGGGTCGTTCAGGCGGGCATAATCGTTGAGAGAGACGGCGCCGCGATCGGTCGTGTAATCGTAGGCGCGCAGCCAGTTCTGACGCACGATGACAGGATCGTCCGCGATACTTCGCACCTGCTCAATGAACCGGGCGAGATGCCATGCGATCTGCGGATCCGTGGGATTGAACTCGACCATCGCCGGCGCCACCACCTGGGCCTCGCCAAACTTGTCGATCTGGACCACCCACGGAACGACGGAGCCCCGCGTCGATTGCCAGACCAACGCCGAACCGAAACCGCCGGCGAGCACGAGCGACCCAAAGGCCATCAGCCGCCAATTTCTCGCCTGCACCCGCGCCGAGCCAATGCGCTCATCCCACGCTTGGGCTGCGCGCTGATACGGCGTCTCCGGCTGAGTCGTCTTACCGTACCGGACCGAAGGTCGTTTGAAGGGGTTCATCGGTGATCATCCTGGTGGAGAGAGACATTCATCGAGCCGCCGCCGTGATCGCCGGAGCGGATGGAATGAGCGGCCGTGCTGGCGCCATGGCTCATGGCCTGGCCGCGTTTCATGCGAGCGGCCCATTCCGGCGGCGAGCCGGCTGTGGCATTGGGATGGGATGCGGGGGGCGGTCCGGCAAAGGAGGGATTTTTTGCGGCTGCGCTCATGGGGCCGGCCGGCGATTGCCCGCCGGTAGCATTCCATCCCGCAGAACGACCGGATTGATTGCTGCTGCCGAGCGACGACGCGGCGCGCGACATGGCTTGCCTGACCGGCTGAACGGCGGCCCCGACGCCGGCTCGGGCGACCCCGCCCAGACCAGCGGCAACTGCGCCGGCACCACTCTGTCCTGAGGCAGCAGCGGCGAGGCCGAAGGCCATCGACGTGCTTCCCGCCAGATGCGCACTGCCGCGCGCCGCTGCGGCCGACATGCGCGCCCCGGCACCAACAGTATTTGCGGCACCACTCAGTCCAGCACGCGTGCCCATGTAACCTGCGGCGCCAAGACCGGCGGCGGCGAGGCTCGTGCCGACCGCGGCACCCGCGCCGAGTTGCGGAGCGCCGGAGACAAGGCCCGTAGCAATGCCCGGGCCGAAGATCGACAGCCCCATAAGCGAAAGCGCGCCGAGAACAAGTGACAGCGCATCTGTAATGGTAGGTTGATCAGCGAAGCCTTGCGTGAATTCCCCAAACAGACCCGAGCCGATGCCGACGATGACGGCGAGCACCAGAATTTTGACACCGGAAGCGACGATATTGCCGAGCACTCTTTCGGCGAGGAAAGCCGTCCTGTTGAACAGCGCAAAGGGGATCAGCACGAAGCCGGCAAGCGTCGTCAGTTTGAACTCGATCAGCGTGACGAAGATCTGCACGGCCAGAATGAAGAAGGCGATCAGCACGATCGCCCAGGCGATCATCAGAACGGCGATCTGGACAAAATTCTCGAAGAAGGAGACGTAGCCCATCAGCTGACTGGCGGCTTCGAGGATCGGATTGCCGGCGCCAATACCGACCTGCGCGACGCGGCCGGGCTGCAGCAGTGCAGCACCGGAAAGTGACGACCCTCCCGCCTTCAGGCCGAGTCCGGAAAAACTCTCGAAGACGATGCCGGCCAGCCGATTGAAGTTGCCGATGATGAAGGCGAAGAAGCCGATGTAGAGCGTCTTCTTCACCAGCCTGTGCAGCACATCCTCATCGGCGCCCCAGGCCCAGAATATCCCCGCAAGCGTGATGTCGATAACGATCAAGGTGGAGGTGAGAAAAGCCACCTCGCCGCCGAGTAGGCCGAAGCCGGAGTCGATGTAGCGGGTGAAGGTTTCCAGAAAGCGGTCGATGACCCCGGTATCGTTCATGGGGTCTTGTCCTCGCCGAGCGAGCGGTCGATCCGGCCGAACCGGTCGTCGGCCGGCCACGCCGGTCGGTCGTGATTACCGGGCATGAAGAAGCGGCGTCGGCTTTCTTCCCAGGCGGCCTTGCAGGCAACGTCGTGGGTGGCCTGTTCGCCGAGCGTGCGGCAACGCGTGAGCTCACGGACCAGCGGACCACCGTCGGGATCGGCCGGGCGCAGGATTGGCGGGGCCGTGTATTTGTCGTCGTTGCGCGAGATGATGGTGATGGCGACCGCCAGGGCGAGCGCCGTCACCCCGATCAAGCGGGCGGTCGTCTTGAAGTCCATTGGTGCAAACCCTTAATCGTGGAACATGCGCACGCTGCTCGGGCTGTAGCTTTTGCCCGCCATGAACCGGCTGAACTGTTCTCGCGCCTGTTCCTGGGCGGCTGCCTGCCTGGCGCTCTCAAGGGCTGCGGCCCGGCCTTGCGCGGCCATCATCGCGGTAAGATCGGCGACCTGCCTCACCTGGACGGCGAGAAGCTGGTTGCCGGCCTGCGTCGCCTGCAGGATGCCTACCGCCGACTGACTGGCCTCGATGGCCGTGCTCGTCTGCTCCCGCGTCCCCTCGATGTTGCCAACAGCGATAGCTCCGGCTTTCAAGGAATGCTCGAATGAAGCAACGGACGCTTGCCAGCGTTCGCGCGCACCGTCGACAAGCTGCCGACCAGAGAGGTTCGAACCGAAATTCTCATAGGTCGACTTGAATTGGCTCTCGATGTCCTGGACGCTATAGGCAAGCCTGTCGGCCTCGCCGAGCAGGCTCTTCATCTCGGAGAAATTGTTCTCGATCTGACCAAGCAGTGATGTCGGCAGCGAGGTGAGGTTCTTCGCCTGGTTGATCAGCATCTGCGCCTCGTTTTGGAGCGAGGTGACCTGGTTTTGGATCTGCTCCAGCGCGCGGGCGGCAGAGAGTAGGTTCTCGGTATAGTTTCTGGGATCGAAGACGATCAGTGCCGAAGCCGGGCTGCACGACAGGGCGACGCCGGCAGCGAGAACACCAGCAGCAGCCAGATGCCGGACACGGAGACGGTTGGGAACAGAATTCATGATGAAACCTCCTCTGCGGATTGGTCGACGATGTTGGTGAGGTGGGGAACGAGGTCGGCGGCCCAGGAAAGGCCACGATAGGCAAGCCAGGCCTCAAGGAAATTGGCACGGCCGCTCTCGGCGGTGATCCGCTCGATTGAGGCCTGCTCAGCCTTTGACGAGGCGGCGCATAGGGCCAGCGCGATCGGACCGAGACCGAGCTCGAACAATCGATTGCCGCGGCGCGATTGGCAGTAGTAGTCGCGCTTCGGGGTTGCCCGTGCGACGATCTCGATCTGGCGATCATTCAGTCCGAAGCGTCGGTAGATTTCCGTGATCTGCGGCTCGATGGCCCGCTCGTTCGGCAGGAAGACCCGCGTTGGACAGCTTTCGACAATGGCCGGCGCAATTTTACTACCGTCGATATCGGACAGCGACTGCGTAGCGAAAATGACGGAAGCATTCTTCTTGCGAAGGGTTTTCAGCCATTCGCGCAGCTGTTGCGCGAAGCCGCCATCATCGAGCGCCAGCCAACCCTCGTCGATGATCAGCAGCGTCGGCCGCCCGTCCATCCGCTGCTCGATGCGGTGGAAGAGATAGGCGAGCACGGCTGGGGCCGCGCCCGTGCCGATCAGCCCCTCGGTTTCGAAAGCCTGAACGGGCGCTTCGCCGAGACGCTCGTGTTCGGCGTCGAGCAACCGACCGTAGGGACCGCCGATACAGTAGGGTCGCAACGCCTGCTTCAGTGGCGTCGACTGCAGCAGCACCGACAGGCCGGTCAGCGTCCGCTCATGGAGCGGCGCACTGGCGAGTGATGTCAGCGCCGACCACAGATATTCCCTCACCTGCGGGGTGACGGGTACACCCTCGCGCTGGAGAATGTCGACGAGCCAGTCGGCCGCCCAGGCCCGCTCTGGCGTCTGATGAATGCCGGCGAGAGGCTGCAACGAAACGGCGTCGGCTTCGTCCGACAGATCGGCCAGCGAAAGCAGAGCAAGAGGATCGCCGAGGCACTGCCCGTTCGATGCGCTGCCGCCGAGATTCTGCCAGTCCCCGCCCATGGCAAGCACGGCCGCGCGGATCGATCCGCCGAAATCAAAGGCAAAGACCTGGTTGCCTGGATAACGCCGAAACTGCAGCGCCATCAATGCGAGCAGAACCGACTTGCCGGCACCTGTGGGGCCGACGACAAGCGTGTGGCCGACGTCGCCGACATGCAGGCTGAACCGGAACGGCGTTGAGCCCTCCGTCCTGGCGAAGAACAGTGGCGGCGCACCGAAATGCTCGTCAGTTGCCGGCCCCGCCCAGACCGCCGAAAGCGGGATCATGTGGGCAAGGTTTAGCGTCGATAGCGGCGGCTGGCGGACATTGGAATAGACGTGGCCCGGGATACTGCCGAGCCAGGCCTCGACGGCGTTGACACGCTCGACGATTGTCGTGAAGTCGCGTGACTGGATGGTCTTTTCCGTCAGCCGGAGTTTTTCGTCAGCGATTGAAGGATCGGCATCCCAGACAGTCACGGTAGCGGTGACATAGGCTTCGCCGATCTGATCGGAGCCGAGTTCCTGAAGTGCGGCATCGGCGTCGGCTGCCTTGTTGGCGGCGTCCGTGTCGACGAGGATCGATGCCTCGTTGGTCATCACCTCCTTGAGGATCGCCGCGACGGACTTCCTTTTGGCGAACCACTGCCGGCGGATCTTTGTTAGCAGGCGAGTTGCATCGCTCCTATCGAGCATGATTGCCCGCGTCGACCAGCGGTATGGGAAGGCAAGCCGGTTGAGTTCGTCGAGAATCCCTGGAAAGGTCGCGGTCGGGAAGCCTATGATTGTGAGCGTGCGCAGATGGGACTCGCCGAGCCGCGGTTCGAGCCCGCCGGCCAGCGGCTGGTCGACCAGCAACGCGTCCAGATGCATCGGCGTCTCGGGAACACGCACGCGATGGCGCTTGGTCGAGACCGTCGAGTGCAGATAACTCAGCGTTTCGCTATCGTCGAGCCAGTCGATCTCGGGAACGAAACCTTCGATGAGGTTCATAACGCGGTCGGTGCGATCCACGAAGCCTTTCAACAGTTCCCAGGCATCAACGCCGCTTTTTTCCCGGCCCTCATAGAGCCAGCTCTCCATCCGAGATGCTTCCTCGGCCGGCGGCAGCCAGACAAAGGTCAGAAAATAGCTGCTTTCGAAGAGCTCAGCATGGGGCTCGCCGCCCTGCCCGGGCGACCCGCGGTCGAGTCCACCTTCGAATTGTTCGCGGCGTTCAAGGTCGACCAACGCTGACGCGCCGTCAGGAAAGAGCCCCGCCGGATAGTCCTGCGCTGCAAGCCGAGCGGCTTCGACGAAGATGGCCCAGCCGGAGCCGAGACGGCGTAGCGCATTGTTGAGCCGAGCTGTCGTGCCAACCAATTCGGCCGGCGTTGCACTGTCGAGATCGGGGCCTCGGAAGCTCGCGGTTCGCTGGAACGAGCCGTCCTTATTGAGGACGACTCCCGGCGCCACCAATGCAGCCCAGGGCAAATAGTCGGCGAGGTTTCGGGAGCGCTTGCGGTATTCGACGAGGTTCATCATTGGGAAAGCCTCTCAGCAGCCGAAATGCGCGGGATAACGAAGGTGCCGGCGAACCACGTCCACGAAGTGGGCGTCGCGCTTCGTCGCAAGGACGGCCGCAAAATGTCCGATCGCCCAGATCAGCATGCCGACGAGCCAGAGCCTGAGACCGAGCCCGACCGCGCCGGCCAGCGTGCCGTTGAGAATAGCGACAGCGCGCGGCGCGCCGCCGAGGAGGATTGGTTCGGTGAGTGCACGGTGGACCGGCGCGAAGAAGCCGCGGACTTCCTCCTCCATCAGATCAGCGCTCCGCCGCCGAAAGAAAAGAAAGACAGGAAGAAGGAACTCGCAGCGAAGGCGATCGACAGTCCGAAGACGATCTGGATCAGACGGCGAAAGCCGCCCGAAGTATCGCCAAAGGCGAGCGACAGGCCGGTGACGATGATGATGATCACGGCGACGATCTTCGCGACCGGTCCTTCGATCGATTCGAGGATTTGCTGAAGAGGTTGCTCCCACGGCATGGAGGAGCCGGCGGCGTGCGCGGGGACAACCATCATGGCCCCGATCGCTGTAGCCGTGGCAACGTGCTGGAGGACCATACCAAGCTTAGGGGTAGACGATGAAGTGAAGCGGATCGGGTTCATTCTGAAGCTCCATGGATGGCTCGGGTTCTGCGGTTGGAATGGTCTCGATTTTGGCTTCGAGCATGCGGTAGTCGCCCGTGACGGGATCGAGCCCGTCAACGAGCGCGATCTCGACGAGGCGACGGGCTGAACCCCGTCCTGCGAGGACAGCAACGAGATCAATCGTCTCGGCGATCAGAGCGCGAGGAACCGTGACAACGGCTTCCTGTACGAGTTGCTCAAGTCGGCGCAGCGCGCCCAGCCCGGTACTGGCGTGGATAGTCCCAATGCCGCCGGGATGGCCGGTGCCCCAGGCTTTCAGGAGATCGAGGGCTTCCGCGCCGCGTACTTCACCGATCGGGATGCGGTCGGGGCGAAGCCGCAGCGACGATTTCACGAGGTCGGAGAGCGAGGCGACGCCATCTTTCGTGCGCAGCGCCACCAGGTTGCGTGCGGCGCATTGCAGCTCGCGTGTATCCTCGATCAGGACAACACGGTCGGAGGTTTTTGCCACCTCAGCCAGCAGCGCGTTGACCAATGTCGTCTTCCCGGTCGAGGTGCCGCCAGCGACCAGCACGTTTTTTCGCCGTCCGACAGCGAGCCGCAGCACATCGGCCTGGGCCTCGGTTGCGATACCGGCGGCGACGTAATCGGCGAGCGTGAACACGGCGACGGCCGGCTTGCGAATGGCGAAGGTGGCCGCTGAAACGACCGGCGGCAGCAGGCCTTCGAACCGCTCTCCCGTCTCCGGCAGTTCGGCCGAGACACGCGGCGATCCGGAATGCACCTCGGCGCCGACGTGATGAGCGACCAGGCGGACGATCCGCTCGCCGTCTGCGGGGTTCAAATGTTTGCCAGTTTCGCAGAACCCTTCCTTCAGCCGGTCGACCCACAGCCGACCGTCGGGGTTGAGCATCACCTCAACGATCGAGGGATCGTCAAGAAAACCGGCTATTGCCGGGCCGAGTGCTGTGCGCAGCATGCGCGCCCCGCGCGCCGCTGCTTCCCTGCCGACATGATGATGGTCTGCCACGATGATCCCCATTTCTCGGGCGATTTTGGTTCGAACCGCTGACGGGGATGATTAGAAGAAGCAGGAACAGGTGCCTTGCAACAAGCAAAACGGGCAGTAGCGCCACGGCGCGCAGAGACTTGCAAAATGCGGTGCAGACGAGCTGGCCGACCGCGTTGGCGCCCTATCCCGGATGCGACTCAGGCGTGTCCGTCGGTGCTGGAGGCACAATGTCCTCGGCAATTTCTTGGCTGAGCTTTGGCCCCTTGGTCAACCTGCGCCCGAGCGCATCGACGAAGGCGTCATAGCGCTGCTTTCCTTTCGCGCGTGCCTCAGGCTGAGCGGCGTCAGGTAAGGCCGGAGTTGAGGTGAGCCAGAAGCGCACGAACAACGCCAGCGTCTCGATCGAGATACCGAGATCGCGTTCAACGCGCTGAACGCGCCGGTCGATCTGGTCAAGCCGCCTTGTGATTGCCGCCTCTTTACGCTCCTCAGCATCCGGAGACAGAAAAGAAGCGATAGCTGCCTCGGCGATCAGCGACAGGGACACATCCCTCTTGGCGGCGTAGTCGGCAAGCGCATTCATGATCTCCGGTTCCAGATAGGCTGAGAGACGACGCTTCTTCATGGAAGTCAAAGTTCAATCCCGTCTTCGGGATCGAGTGCGGCCTGTCGCGCGGTGCGCCGCATCGTCTGATCTAGCGAACGCCGGCGGGCGGCCTCATCATCCGTTTCGTCGCGATCAAGGTCGAATTCATCACTGCGCGCCAGCGTGGGCTCCGGCGCGATATCCTCATGCTCGGGCAATTCGGGCTGGCGGCGGATACCGCCGTTGTCAGGGTCAGTGTCCTGCCCAGAACAGGGCGCGCGCGTTACCTGCTCCGACGGCACCTCGGTAATCGACAATACAGTCCAGTCATCAGGGCGCGAGACTCCGTCGGTGGTTGCAGGCTTGGGCGGAGGCAGGACGCGCTCGGCAAGCCGCCGATCTGCGAAATAGCGCGCCTTTTTCGCCCGGATCGGGGGCAGTCCGGAGGCCATCACAATGGCATCGGTTGGTGGCAACTGCATGATCTCGCCTGGCGTCATCAGCGCGCGGGCGGTCTCCTGTCGCGAGACCATGAGATGCCCAAGCCAAGGTGACAGACGATGCCCAGCATAGTTCTTCATCGCCCGCATTTCGGTTGCCGTTCCGAGAGAGTCGGATACGCGCTTGGCGGTCCGTTCATCGTTGGTCGCGAAACTCACACGCACATGGCAGTTGTCGAGGATGGAATTGTTCGGCCCATAGGCTTTTTCGATCTGATTGAGCGACTGGGAAATGAGGAACGACTTGATGCCGTAACCCGCCATGAAGGCGAGCGCCGACTCGAAGAAATCAAGCCGGCCAAGCGCCGGGAATTCGTCGAGCATCAGAAGCAAGCGATGCCGGCGATCCTTCGCATGCAGATCTTCCGTCAGCCTGCGGCCGATCTGATTGAGGATAAGCCGGACAAGCGGCTTGGTGCGGCTAATGTCCGATGGGGGTACGACCAGATAGAGCGTCGTGGGTTGCGCGGTCGCAACTAGGTCGGCAATGCGCCAATCGCACCGAGACGTCACCTGGGCCACAACCGGATCGCGGTAAAGCCCCAGGAAACTCATCGCGGTCGACAGCACGCCAGAGCGCTCATTTTCGGACTTGTTGAGCAATTCACGTGCTGCCGATGCCACGACGGGGTGCGGACCGGCATCGCCGAGGTGCTTGGTCAACATCATGGTTCGCAACGTGGTCTCGATCGGCCGCTGCGGATCGGAGAGGAACTTGGCAACCCCAGCAAGCGTCTTGTCCTTTTCTGCGTAGAGGACATGCAGGATCGCGCCGACGAGTAGCGCGTGGCTGGTCTTTTCCCAATGATTCCTGCGGTCCAGCGACCCCTCTGGGTCGACCAGCACGTCAGCGACGTTCTGGACGTCGCGGACTTCCCACGCGCCACGCCGGACTTCCACCAGCGGGTTGTAGGCGGTTGACGCGGCATTGGTCGGGTCGAACAGCAGCACACGGCCGAAACGTGCTCGCCAGCCAGCGGTTAGTTCCCAATTTTCACCTTTGATGTCGTGAACGATTGCGCTTCCCGGCCAAGTCAACAGGGATGGCACGACGAGCCCGACGCCCTTGCCACTTCGGGTCGGCGCGAAGCACAAGACATGTTCCGGACCATCGTGGCGAAGGTAGTCGCAATCCAGCTTGCCGAGAACCACGCCGTTGGCGCCGAGCAAGCCTGCGGCTTCGATCTCCTTCCGCACAGCCCAGCGCGCCGAGCCGTAGGTTGCCACGTACTTGGCCTCCCGCGCTCGCCATAGTGACATGCCAATAGCGACAATAATCGCGATGAAACTGCCGCTGGCCGCAATCATCGCGCCTCCAACAAAGACCGTAGGTGCGTAGGCGTCGTAGAAAAACCACCACCAGAAAAATGCTGGTGGCGGATAGATTGGTTGACCGACGAGCTCGAACCAAGGCGACCCTAGTTGCTCTTGGTACCCCAGTCGCCAAGCCGTCCATTGCGTTGCGCCCCAGGTGGTCGTAAGCACGATGGTCAAAACAGCGACGATCTGACCCCATAATATTTTTGTTGCCGGCATATTGTTCCCGCTTCAATTCGGGAGCGAATAAACAATGTACGAACAAAGGCAGGCAACAAGAAAGGATTCATCGCGGCAGTCTGTGGAAACAAGACCTAAAAAGACTTGCGATCTGCGCTGGGGAGTTGTTCTGGAACGAGAGCTGCCGAAGGGCGCCGACAGGCGTGATTTGCCCTTCCGGCTCACAAGGTGCAAGGTCGCTCCGCGCTGGCCACACTGAGCCGGTGTATGGCTCGGCCTGCGAAATCCTGTGTCACTCGATGAGCAGGCCGCGCTATCCCGCGCGCCCCCTGGCGGCCGTCGGTTGACAGACCCAGTTAGGAGATAACCCGTATGGCGTGCTATATGGGGGATGAAATTTTTTCCGATGGCCGGGTAGCTGGCCATGGCTCCAGACTTTCCCGATGCCTTCAATGACATTGAGGTGGCGAGGGCGCTACGCGTCAGCCTTGCGAACCACAGGGCGCGAATGGCCGCATTGCTCGCAGACCTGGTTCTAGCCCAGATCGAAGTGATACACGCCGCCGCCGTGCGCGCTCATATGCGGGGCAGTGCAGGCTTGCGGAGCTTTCACTTCACTGTCCATGGCCGCCAATCCGATCCGTAATTGGAGAAGAGCTATGCCCCAATCCACATTTCGCAATCATATACTGAAGGCGCTAGCGCCTGCAGACTTCGCGCTGGTGCGGCCTTCATTGCACCGTGTCATTCTCAGCATCAAAACACAGCTTGTGGCCGCCAATGCACCAATCAAATACGTCTATTTCCCGGAGGCAGGCGTTGCTTCCGTGGTCGCGGCGATGTCAGGCGAGCGGCAGAGTGAAGTCGGCGTCATCGGGCGCGAGGGCATGACAGGCTTGGCGCTCGTGCTCGGACAAGACAAGTCTCCAAACCAAACTTTTATCCAGATAGCCAGCAACGGATGGTGCCTCGCAGCACCTATGCTCCGCACGGCACTGGCTGAAAGTTCGACCCTCCGCGATGCCTTGTTGAGATATGCTCACACCTTCATGGTCCAGTCGTCGCGAACATCGCTTGTGAACAGCCGCTCGAACATCGAAGAACGATTGGCGCGTTGGTTGCTGATGGTTCATGACCGTGTTGATTCCAACAGGATCGAACTGACCCATGATCTTTTGGCCATCATGCTTGGAACCAGGCGCCCTGGCGTGACCACCGCAATGCAAATGCTGGAATATCGAGGCTTCATCAGCGCCAAGCGTGGCGCGCTTGAGATCCGAGATCGCGCCGGATTGGTCGCTGTGACGAACGGCGCTTATGGCGAGGAAGAGCAGCGTCCTTTCCGTCAACTCGCCGCCTCCCCGGAACCCGGGGCCGTAAGCCGGGCCAGCTGAAGCTCGCCCATCCCACACAAATGGCCCGCCTCACTGGCGGGGGGCGGCCCGGCCAGGTCTTGGGGGACCTGACCAGCAGCATGGGGGCTGCCGCCTTTCGAACCTACCGACGAAAATCAGGTTCCTTACGAAAAAATGCCCGCCGCCGAGACAGCGGGCCAGTCCAACAGTCGTGGGAACTGGCACCGTAATGGGAGAACAGTGCAACCGCCGAAGTCTTTAGACGCAACAATGTTCCATGGGGGATCGGATTCGGCCGTTCCGCGAGGCATGCTGCCGACGAGGCAAACCCGCTGCCAGGCGGAACTTCTACCTCGGCGGGATGTTGCTGGCCTCATGACGAAGCTTTCAGACCTTGGACCGCCCATCAAGGACAGGCCGCACGAGCCCTCCGACGATGGTGACCATTTTTATAAGTGCAAGATCTGCGGACAGCCCGTGGACATGCATGGTCTGCGTCAAGTGATGTGGCACGAGCAGGCGAGGCATGACCGGCTGAAGCCCGAAGTGGTCAAACGCTCCTGAAACGCAAAAAGCCCGCCGGCCGGAGCAAGCGGGCTTAGAAACATCTCCGTTTCGGAATTACCAAAGAGATATTTGGCGCTGTTGCTAATATAGCGCCGCTGTTGCCTGGGCCACGGATGCCGCGCGCCGAGTTTCCTCCCTGGTGCTTACGTCAATGTCCCTCTGGCAATCCCGCCTCGAATCAGGACTCGGGATCGGACGAACTCATTCTATGAGTTGCAGCTTAATGCAAGTGCCCGGCAAGGAGGTTGATCGGCGCATCTAGGCGAGAGCTAGACAAGCACTTGGGTACCGATTTCCACCACGCGTCCGGTCGGGATCTGGAAATATTGGGTGGCATCGGCCGCCGTGTGCGCCAGGCCGATGAACAGCCGGTCTTGCCATACCGGCATGCCGGAATTGGGCGAGGCCTTGAGCGAGCGCCGCGACAGGAAGAAGGATGTCGTCATGATGTCGAACTTCCACCCCTGCTTGCGGCAGATCGCCAGCGCGCGCGGGATGTTGGGCTGTTCCATGTAGCCGAAAGTCAGCGTCACCCGCATGAACAGCTCGTTGACCGTCTCCATCTTGACACGCTCGCTGTCGGGCACCACGGGCTGCGGCGCGGTCACCACCGAAAGGATAACGTTCTGCTCATGCAGAACCTTGTAGTGCTTGAGGCTATGCATCAAGGCGGTCGGCGCGCTGAGCGGATCGCTGGTCAGGAACACCGCGGTGCCGGACACCAGCTGCGGCTTCTTCTTCAGCAGATTGCCGGCGAGGAAATCGAGCGGGATCTCGTTGCGGCGCGTCTTGTCGAAGAGATAGCGGCTGCCGCGCAC
>NZ_JAPYKS010000050.1:0-21019 GCF_037179605.1 Mesorhizobium salmacidum (SeqCode) | reverse complement strand
GCGCGAGGCTGGCCTTGCGGGCGGAGCCGGCGAGCATGCCGTAGTGCCGGATGCGGTGAAAGCCTCGCGGCAACACGTGGAGCAGGAAGCGGCGGATGAACTCGTCGGGGCCAAGCGTCATGACCTGCTGGCGGTCGGCGCCGTCGCGGCGGTAGTTCTTGTAGCGGAAGGTGACGCCGCTCTCGTCGAAGGCGATCAGGCGGCTGTTCGATATCGCGACCCGGTGAGTATAGCGCGACAGGTATGCGAGCACCGCCTCCGGTCCCGCGAACGGTGCCTTGGCATAGACCACCCAGCGCTTCTTCCGGACTGGCGACAGGTGCCGCAGGAAGGCTCGCCGCTCGGTGAGGTACGCCATTGATCCGAAGAAGCTGAGCCGCCCGGCGTCGTGCAGCGCCATCAATCGGGCGAGGAAGAGCCGGCGGAACAGCTTGCCGAGCACGCGCACCGGAAGCAGGAAGGCCGGCCGCGACGAGACCCAGCGCTTCCCGCCGGGCGCGATGCCGCCGCCCGGTACGATCATGTGCACGTGCGGATGGTGAGTCATCGCAGAGCCCCAGGTGTGGAGCACGGCGGTGATGCCGATCCTGACTCCAAGGTGCTTGGCATCGGCCGCGATGGTCAGCATCGTCTCCGACGCTGCCTTGAACAGCAGGTCGTAGGCGAGCGCCTTGTTCTGGAACGCGATGTCGGCGACTTCGGCAGGCAGCGTGAACACGACGTGGAAGTAGCCGACCGGCAGCAGGTCGGCCTCGCGCTCGGCCAGCCATGTCCGTGCCGCCGCGCCCTGGCACTTCGGGCAGTGCCGGTTGCGGCAGGAGTTGTAGGCAATCCGCCATTCGCCGCAATCCTCGCAGGCCTCGACGTGACCGCCGAGCGCCGCGGTGCGGCAGTGTTCGATCGCCGACATCACCTTGAGCTGGATGAGGCTCAGGTGACCTGCATGGGCGACTCGATAGGCGGGGCCGGCAGCACGGAAGATGTCGGCGACCTCGATCGAGGCGCGCACGGCTCAACCGGGCGGCGTCTTGCCTTCCATCAGCGCCATCAACCGATCGAGCGGCCCGGCGACCGCATGGATCGTCCGGGTCGAGACCTTGGTGTAGAGCGCGGTCGTATCGAGCTTGCTGTGCCCGAGCAGCACCTGGATGACGCGGATGTCGACATCCTGTTCGAGTAAGTGGGTGGCGAAGCTGTGGCGCAGCGTGTGCGGACTGACGCGCTTGCGGATGCCGGCGACTTCGGCCGCCTCCTGGACGGCGCGGTGCAGTTGCCGCGACGAGATCGGCGCCGTGCAACTGCGGCCCGGGAACAGCCAGCCATGCGGAAGCATCACCCCGCGCCGCCTGCCTTCGCGCCCCACAGCCGCAGGAGCTCCAGAAGCTGCGGCGAGAGCATCGCGTTGCGGTCCCTGCGGCCCTTGCCCTGCTCGACGCGGAGCAGCATGCGCGTGCTATCGACATCGTCGATCTTGAGATGCGCGACCTCGGACACGCGCAGGCCCGCGCCATAGGCGACGCCGAGCGCGGCCTTGTACTTGATGCCAGGTGCGGCTTCGAGCAGCCGCGCCGCTTCCTCCACGCTCAGCACGTCGGGAAGCTTGCGCTGATACCGCATGACCACCAGCGCACGCGCCAGATCCCGCCGCTTCAGCGTCACCAGGAACAGGAACCGCAACGCCGAGACCGCGCCGTTGATCGTCGCAGGACCGGCGCCGTTCTCATGCTGATGAAGCTGGAAGCGGCGGATGTCCTCAGACGACGCCGCGTCGGGCGAGCGGCCGAGGAACGCGGCGAAGCGCCGGACGTGACGAACGTAATCTTGCTGGGTATGCGAGCCCAGGCCCCGCATGAGCATGTCGTGCTGCATGCGCTGGCGAAGCGGGCTAATAGGTGCATCGGTCGATGGGGTAGCCATGGCGAGTTCCTCTCGTTGAAGGAACTCCATGGTCAGATCGACGCCTCTACCCGCTCAAGGTCTATGACATGCAAGCCATCTCAGAAGGAGGCGGCCCTCCCGCGCAGCGGGTTCGTGCACATGGGAGTCGGATACGAACTACTGCGATGTCTGGAATTGGGCGCAAAGCTGCCATTCACGTCGTGAAGAGCGTATGAGGCTTCGCGAAAGGCGACCTTGATTGCTGAGCGCGTTGAATCGAAATTTCTAGTTCTTAGGCTTATCCGGTTTTGCCCTGGTTATGATTGCCTTGGCACGCTCGACAAGCTGCCCCAGCTTTTCGATGGTCGGGGGAGCTTCAGTGCCTGCCTCCGTATGGCTATGGCCTTCCATGATGGCCGAACACATCTCGAATACATCGATGATTTCTTCAATCAGGATCTGATCCCACATGACGCGACGAAGTGCTGTCACCATGATGCGGTCGTCCCAACGTTTCACAACTTGCTTGAGCAACAGGTGGGGCACCACCTCCTCGATTGTGCGCAGTAGCTGCCCGGCGCCCTTGCGGACTAAATCTACCCGGGCCGAGCCGAGTAGCTGTTGCGCTTGGGCCAAAGTTTCTTCCGCCAGCTTAGTTTTGAGGTACTGGGGCGTGGAAATAGGGGCGTCGTTGAGGCTGACGAATCCAGGTTTATCGTTGGCGCCTCTTTGAACCCAGTGCATCATTGGTTCAATCTGGGCTTTCTCCGCTGCGCCACAGATCTTGGTGAAGAACAAGAGATCGTGTGTGAATATAATGACCTGCCGGCTCTTTGCCTCCTCAACCAGCCGGCCAGCGATACGTTCCTTGCGCTGATGGTCCTGGGAATTTACCGGATCATCAAAAATTAGCCCGGCATTGAGTTCATTGAGAGCGGCCTCGGTCAGAAAGTCCGCCAAGGCAACGGCCCTTTGCTCCCCCTCACTCAGGATTTGATCCAAAGCGAATTCTTTGATGGCAAGCGAGCGGATCGTCTGCCCCTTTTGGCCTTTGGTGCGAAACTCAACCGGGATGGCACATTCGAGTCCGGAGCATTCATGTCCAAGCCGTGATCTGTAGGTTTCCGCGATGACCCTTGAAAACAGTTCACTCTCTTTCTCGGTGAGGTGGCGGGGGCTCAAAGCCGGCTTGGCCTTAGAGTCAGCGACCTCACACCATTTGAGATCCGCCACGTATTTCTCGATGTCATGAAGGTTCTTGCTTAGAACTTCGCGATGACGAAGCTCCACCCTCTCTGTGTCCAGCTTGGCGATGGCATCCGCCACGCTGAGAAGCTTCAAATCTGCTATATCCGCGTCGATCTTTGTAATCACAACCTCAAAGGCCGGCGTCAAATCCATGGTGCCGTTGCCTGGAAACGTCTCTCCTGCCTTTTGCAACGCTACAACGATGGCATCCCGGTCAAGTTTGAGGGTGGCGAGTAGCTGAACAACCTGATCATTGAGCGAGGGATGGGCGGTCTTCAGATATGTTCGTGCTATCGTGTCTTCGCCGAAAATATCGAGCGTTAGGCTCTCGAAATCTTTGATCTTGGCCTTGATCTGGTTGTCCAAGGCCACCAGCGCGGTCCGATCCGTACTGGTGAGGAATTCCCAATATCGGCCAAAAAGTTCAACGGCCTGCTCGCTTAATGGCTGCTGGCAAAGCAAACAACTGTCACCGTCGTTTGGATAATGATCGTGTTCAAGGGCAGCCGACTTATAGGCGGCTGCGATGAGTTTTTCCCATTCCGGCCTACCGGCACCCTTCAACTTTTCCGACTTGAACGATGCCGTACCGGTTGCCGCTACTTTCTTGGCGGTGTCGTTGAAATGCGCAAGTAGGCTTTTTGCCCCATCCCGCTCAGTCTGAGATAGACCCGCGCGCAGCTGCTTTAAGGTGTCACGTAGAACCTCAACTGGCATACGCGCTTCCGTGAGTCGTCGAATGCTCTCCTCCGGCGAGGTGGACTGCAATTCCAACGTCAAACGCTGGATTTCCTCAACTCGGGCATGTTCGTCCTTGCCGAACTCCGCTAGCTTCCGTAGAGCCGCCTGGTCGGTCTTTGGCCCGAGTTCAGCTACAGCCGCCGAAGCGGCCGTTACGTTTCCAATGAAAGCGTTTACGAAGCGATTTTGCTTTGGTCGCGCATCGATGGCGGCGGCCAGCCTCTGAGCCAAGAGACCATACACCCTCGCCATCTCGGGAAATACGTCAAAGCCAGCGGGCTTAAAGCCGAGAGGCCCCGAGTCCGTCAAATGCTTTCCCGCCACTGAACTGTCGAAAACTGCAAAAGACCTCTTCAGCTCGGCATGCTCGGTCGTTCCATCGAAGACGAGAGGGACTTCGTTGCCAGCGTGATCGACCAAGACAATGGTGGCCGAAGCTTTTCTTGGAGCGGTATCGTCGTAAATGTCGGGAATGATCGCATGCCGAGTTCTGCTGAAACACACATTCGTCAGGATGCGCGCAAAGCCGCTTTTTCCGGCACCATTTCCACCATAGATGAGAGTCAGTTGGGGCGAAAAAACCAGCTCGGCAGTTGGGGTCAGGGCATTTACGCCGTTGACGTCATGAATTCGCAAGAGCCGGGGTTTTTGGGAGGCGAGCCCGCTCGCTTTGCCGGTTATTGTTGCCGGAATCTCAAGGTTTGGACTTGGTTCATCCGCCAGTCCAAATCCATGCAGGAAGACACCATAGACCTGCCCGATTTGCTCTCCAGTAAGGGCGCCATAGCGCACTGCCCAAGCAAGTGTCAGCTTTTGCCAGGGCGAGAAATCCTTCGCCCAAATCTCCAGCTCATCCCAAACTGTCGCCTGAGAGGGCGGTGCCGCCTGCACGTCCTGAACTGTCAATTTGTCTCCCCCGATCAGCCGCCACTCCGATAAGTAATCGGCTACAAAGTCAATCTCCAACGAAACAGGCGGGTACTATTTCTTGTGTCCAACACTTGAACGCCCAGTAAATGCCGACTGTGGTTTTGTGTGACGCCCTGAACCCAACCCCACGTTTCCCCTTGCCGGGCTCGCTGAGTTTCAACAATCACACCGGCCAGCGCGATAGAAAGCCAACACCGCTGTCGTGAAATTCTTCTATCGAGCCTCGGTCGATCATCGGTATGTTCGTGGGTGGAGACCGCGCGATGGCATTTCGATTCGTACACACGGCCGATACTCATCTCGACTCGCCACTGCGTTCGCTGGCGATGCGAAACCCCGACCTTGCCGAGCTTGTCGGAGACGCCAGCCGTCAGGCATTTGTCTCGATCTTGGATCTCTGCCTTGCGGAACGTGTCGATGCCCTGATCATTGCCGGCGATCTTTATGATGGCGATCAGACGTCGATGAAAACGGCGCGGTTTCTGGCGTCACAGATGACGCGACTTCACCAGGCCGGCATCAGGGTCTTTAAGATCCGGGGCAATCATGACGCCATGTCGCGTATATCGAAACAGCTCGTCTTCCCTGACACGGTCACGATCTTCGGTGGCCGTCCCCAGTCAGTGTTGCAGACAGCCGGCGGGCTCGACGTCATGTTCCATGGCTTGAGCTTTGCCAGCCCCAAGGCGCCGGACAGTCTGCTTCCCAAGTATTCAGCCCCGCGTGAAGGCGCGGTCAATGTCGGCATCATGCATACGAGCCTGGCCGGATGGCCCGGCCACGACGTCTACGCTCCTTGTAGGGTCGCTGACCTGCACAGCCATGGCTTTGACTACTGGGCCCTTGGGCACATCCATGTCCGCCAAGTCCATCCCGGGGTGAGCACCGTGGTGATGCCAGGAATTCCACAGGGCAGGGACATCAACGAGGCAGGCGACAAATCCGTCACCCTGGTGACGATACGAGACGACCGCACCGTCGAGATCGAGGAACGGCCAACCAGTATCGCGCAATTCGAGCGGGTGAGCGTCGACGTGACCGAAACGGTGGAATGGTCCGAAGTCGTTGGGCGAGTCCGCTCCGCGCTCGAAGATGTGCGTGCCTCCGTCAGGTCCCGTCATGCTGTGGTCCGTCTCGGCGTGACCGGGGCGTCACCTCTAACCTGGGCGCTGATCCGTGACCGCGACCTGCTGCTCGCAGAAGCCGAGCAGGTCGCGGAACAGACGGGAGACACTTGGGTGGAGAAGCTCGAACTTAACGTTGCTCAATCCGCAGCCGACACATCCGAGGGCGTCGCTGATCCGATTTTCGAACTCGCTCAATCCATGCGCGCCGATGCCAGCTCGGAAGCTTTCCGTGCCGAGGCGAGGGCGTTGGTCCAAAAAATGATCGCGGATCTTCCGCCTGACGGGCGCGATTTCGCCGGCAAGAACGAGGCTGAGTTGGAGTCGTTCCTCGACAGGGTGCTTGCCAACGGCGCCGACTTGGTCACGGCCCGCCTCAAGGCCGGTGGATCACAATGAGGCTCCGGCGACTTGATCTCATTCGCTACGGCAAGTTCACCGACAGGACGATCGACTTCGGGCCGAGACCGGAATCCGGTCCCGACCTGCATATCGTCTTCGGCCTGAACGAAGCCGGCAAGTCGACCGCGCTTTCCGGCTATCTCGACCTGCTGTTCGGCATCGAGGAACGCAGCCGCTACAATTTCCTGCATGAATACAGTGCAATGCGCATCGGCGGGGTACTCGAACTCGGCGGCGCGGAGCATACGCTCACGCGCACGAAGCAGCGCACCAACTCATTGTTGAACGCGAATGGCCAACCGGTCAGCGAAATGGCGATATCAGCACATCTCGCCGGGCTGTCTCGCGACGCATACGAGACCATGTTCTCGTTGGATGATGAAACGCTGGAAGCAGGTGGAAAATCAATCCTGGAATCGCGCGGCGACCTGGGCAAGCTGCTGTTCACGGCCAGCGCCGGCCTCGGGCACGCAAGCGATACTTTGAGCGTGCTCGATGCCGAGGCAGACAGGCTCTACCGCAAACAGGCACACGGAACCGAACTTGCGCTGCTCAAGAAGCGGCTTGCGGAACTGAAAGCCGGCAAGGACGCGGTCGACACCTTGGCGTCGACTTATGAGAGTCTTGAAGCCGAGCGTCTCGACGCGACGGAAAAATACGACCGCAGCATCGCCGAACGGTCGGTGCTATCAGCCAGGCTCGACACGATCGCGAAGTATCTTCGCGCGATCCCGATCCTTGCCGATATCCGGCGCAAGCAAGCCCAACTGGCCGAGTTGCCTGAGATCGCTTCACCGTCACGGACCTGGACCGGCAGTGTCGCCGACATGATCGAGGCCGACGCCAGTCTGAGAACGCGGCTGTCCGCAAGTGTGGAAGAGCTCGAACGGGTGGCAACGAAAATCGCCTCGGTCGATACCGACGAGACGATCCTTGCGATTTCCGAACGGGTTCGTAGCCTGACCGACCGCAAGGTGCGCCACGTCTCGGCCGGCCTGGATCTGCCAAGTCGCAGGACGGAGTTGCAAATCCTCAACAATGCCGTGGCGGCCTGCCTTGCCGCCCTGGGAAAATCCTCCGAGCCAGACCCTGCCAAACTGCTTTTGCCTGCTGCAACCATTGGCGTTGTTCGCACCATGGTCGAGCAGAGATCCGGGATCGTGACCAGCGTACGCGTCGCGCGCGACGAGGCCGCGGCAGCCGCTGATGCGCTTCAGGCGGCACGCGACCGTGTCGGCGAAGAACGGGCCGTGCCCGAGCCTGCCAGGGCAAGGTTGGTCTCGGCGTTATCGACGGCAAGGGCCAGTGGGCACCTAAGCGAAACCAAGGCGGCACGCGAGACCGCGGATGCGGGTGCAATTCGATGGGAGGCCGCGATCGGGCGCTTGCATCCCTGGTCGGGAGATGCTTGGGCCTTAGCCATTCTCGCCGTTCCGAATGCCGGGCAGCTTGGCGCGTGGAAGGCGCGAGCAGGAGAACTCGAAAAGGGTAGGGACATCCTTTCCGAACGTATTGCCGAATACCAGGGCAATCACGACTTGCTTTCGGCGCGCCTGGATGCGATTCGCGCCTCGGTCGACGTCACCGACGATGAAGCCGCCGCCGTCATTCGTCGCGCCCGGGATGAAGCCTGGGCAAGGCATCGCGATGACCTCACTGGGGACACGGCGGACGAGTTCGCGGCAGCACTGGCTCGAGATGACAGTGTCGGAGCAGGCCGTCTGGCCAACGCGCGGGAGCTCGTTGAGATTCGCACGGCAAGCCGCAGCCTCGCTGAAACCGCTGCCACCATCGCGCATGCGCGAGACCAACTTGCGCGCAACAGCTCGGACCGGGAGGCCGTAATCTCGGAAATTCGCGTAGCGGCAAAAGAGCTATGCGGAGAGTGCCTGGAAATTTCCTCCGAACGGCTGATTGAGCTAATCGAGAATCGCATTGCTGCCCGGGTCGAAGCGCTCGCGGCCTGGGATGAGATCGAACTTGCCCGCAAGAAAGCCGAGCGGGCGGTTGATGAGAGAGACCAAATACGCCTGGCGCTGAGCGGGGCTCTGGCGAGTGTCGGCGTCGGTTCAGATCCCGCCGACAGCCTTGAGACGGTTATGGCGGTGGCAGAGTTGTTCCTTGACAGGCAATTCAAGGTGGACGCCGAGCGTACCGAGACGCTCAAGACCGTTGGCACACGGCAAGAGGATCTGGCCGCCAGGCAGCGAGCCGTCGACGTGGCAGAGCGACGTGAGGACGAATGGCTGGCCGGCGTTGCCGAAGCGCTCAAGGGCACCTGGCTCGAGAGCGGCATATCGGCGGCCGGCGTCGGCAGCGTCCTCGATCAATTGACTGAACTGTCCAAGAGTCTTCAAGACCGCGACGCCATGCAGCTCCGCATCGAAAAGATGGAGGCAGACAGAGACAGTTTCTTGGTTGAGGTTACTGCCGTTGCAGCCGAGGCGGGCGAGGTGGCGGACAACGAAGAACCGGAACAGCTAGCGATCGGGCTTGCCGAGCGCCTGGAGCGCGCCGAACGCACGCGCGAGGCGAAGGCAAATCTCGTCAATGACCTGCAGCGCCTGCAGGAAGCGCGTGAGATCCTCAATGCCGAGATTTCGGCACATGAGCGCCGCAAAAACGAGGTCCTGAGCGTCTTTGGCGTGGCCACGCTATCCGAAGTCGTGCAACGCGACGAACTGCTGCGTGACAGGGATCGCCTGCGCACAACCGTGGCCGAACTTGAGGAGCAGGTGTCGTCCGAGCTCGCGGTGGAAGGGTTCGAGCAGGCGCGTTCGATATTGGATGCTGTCGATCTCGACAGTCTTGCAATCGAGAAGGCTGAGGCCGAACAAAGGCTTCGCGCTTCTGACGAGGCGATACAGCAGCAGCTCATTCGACAGACACGCGCGACCGACAAGCTGGACGCTATTGGCGGCGACAGCGCTGTTGCCCGAATAGATGCCGAACGGCGCACCCTCCTTCTGGAAATCGAGGAAAAGGCCGTCCGTTATATCGAGCTGAAATTGGGAATAATGTCGGCTGGAAATGCTCTGCGTCTCTACCGCGAGCGTCACCGCTCCGGGATGATGGAGCGCGCATCAGACGCCTTCGCCCTCATGACGCGCGGACAGTACTCTGGCCTGACAACTCAACCTGTGAAGGGTGGGGAAGTGCTCATCGCGTTACAGCGCGATGGGCAATCCAAGGTCGCCGACGCGCTGTCAAAGGGCGCGCGCTTTCAGCTCTATCTGGCCCTGAGGCTTGCGGGGTACTACGAGTTTGCGCAGTTTCGGCCTTCCGTGCCCTTCATCGCAGACGACATCATGGAAACCTTCGACCATGTCCGTTCCGAGGAGGTCTTCAGGTTGTTTGGCGAAATGGCAAGTGCCGGTCAGGTGATCTATCTTACGCATCACCAGCACCTATGTGAGATCGCCAAGGCTGTTGTGCCGAGCGTAGCGATTCACGAACTTGGATAGTAATGGGGGATTGTGTAGTAACCGCTCTACGTCCATGACGGCGGCTTGCGACAACGCCAAGCCTGGCCGGGATGATCTTTGGGCCTGTGCCGAATTTCAACTTGGTGCTCGAAAGCGTCCGAAATCGGAAACGCTGTTGAACGCGCCAAAAGGTCGACGTTCAGTCTGCTGTATGTTCGCCATTTGTGCTTGAAAAGTCGCATAAATGGCAGTCTGGAATTTCAGAGAATTTCCAGAAACCGCCATCTCTTCACGGTTGCGGTGAACCTGCCGGCATCGCCAAAATTTGCGAACGAATTCATTCGATCGGAATAGCGGTATGAGCCGTTTCGGCGTCAAGGCTATGCATTGATCGAGGCGTTCCAACGTAGCCTTTTGGCATTGAAGCTGATGACCTGCGTGCGCATCTGCCGAGCCTGCGCCAATCGTATTTCTCTGATCCAGCCCAGGCCCGCGTATATTCAATGACCCACCATCCATGCAGCGTGGAGTAGCGTCCGAACTAACACCGAGAGATTCGGCCCTAAGCCTCGTTTCAGAACAATCTTAGTTGATACGGTAACGGCCGTTTCAGAGCCTTTAATTAAAGAAGCAGTGCCAAACTCCAAAGAAGCAACATGACGCCTCGCAGCAAGCGTATTCTAGGCAAATCAATAGTGGTCACGACAATCGCAATCGTCGCGACCTTTGCTCTGTCGTTCACGGCGAGAATCGCCTTGCGCATGCCCATCGATTGGCTGAGTTGGGTTGAATGCACCCTCATCCCCATCCTGATTGGAATGCCGGTCGGGGCCTACATCTTCGCCCAGTCGGAAACGATCCAGGACACATGTGACAAGCTGGAGAAATCGTATACGGCCCTGAGAGAGACCCACGACAGGCTGGCGTTCGTCACCAGCCACGACCCGATGACGGGGCTTCTTAGCCGCGGCGGGTTCATGGCAAGGATGGACAGGAAGCGTGATGAGGGTGAATACGACACGCTTCTCCTTGTCGATCCGGACCACTTCTCCATGTTCAACGACAGGCACGGACATTCCAAAGGTGACGAGGCCTTGGTGAGAATCGCTAAAGCACTTGTCTATCTGACGCGCCCTGGCGATTCAGTTGGTCGCCTTGGTGGCGAAGAGTTCGGGGTCCTGCTGCGAGGGATGCGCAAAGAGCAGGCAATGACCATCGCGGAGAACATCCGCCGTCTTGTTGAAGGGATACCATGGATCAAAGGGCAACAGGACGATGTAAAGGTGACGGTCAGCATCGGGGGTGCGGAAATCCCTCCCGATGCAGATACGCAGGATATTCTTCGCACAGCAGGACGATGCCTTTCTGAAGCGAAACAGCGCGGCCGGAACCGCGTTTCCTTCGACTTTGAAGTAGCCAAACTGCGTGCCGTGACACCATAGCCGGCCCTGCTTGGCCTTCCAGTTTACGGCGCTGGAAGAGGTGGTCGGGGCAAACCACGAGCATTTGGTGACGGCCGGGCCCCCAGGGGGCGTGCGGATGTGGTGGTCAGCCGCCCCATGCCTCCCAGTAATACCCGTGATGACGCTGATGCAGTTGCCAAGCTGCCTTCTGGGCGATAAACGCCAGCGCGGAACAGGAACCTGGCGGCGACTACCCGCAAGCGACCGTGACCTCTTCAAAAATGATGCTCACGAGGAAGCAACATGAGGCGTCAAACGCGACCATTCATCCTGGAACTCAAGCGCAAGCGTGGCATTCAAAAAAAGCCCCGGTCCATTTGGGGAGATATTGATATTTCAGCGGCCGTCGCCGAGACAAACCGAGAATCGAAGGCGACAGAGTTGCGCAATTGTCAGACGATTGACTCCGACATAATCTGCGCCGATCCTGAATATCTGTTCAAATCGCACGCGGAGATTCCTATGCCGGACTTAAATGGCGCTGAAGCTGTAGCATCCCCCTCTGAAATCACTGCGAAAGCAGCGAAGCCAAAGGCCAAGAGAAGAGTTGCGCAATCGCTCAAGCCGAAGCCCGGCAAAACATCGCCTGCTCATAACAATGGAGCCGTAGCTCAGACTCCGACATCGGGCTCGGGGGCAGCAATTGGAAGTGGCCGGAAAATCTACTCGGCAAAAGAGCGAGCCGAGAAGCTCTCCGAGATGCAGAAGTCAATGAACGGTGGCGCCACTCTGAAGCTGGCCGCAAAGCAGGCGGGCATATCGGAGCAGACCTATTATCATTGGAAGCGCGCCTCGGCACCTGCAGCCGGAAGCGACGATCTGAAAGACCTTCTCGCCCTCGAGGACGAAAACAAGCGGCTAAAGAGCCTTCTCGCGCAGCGCCTCCGGAAGGAGAACTCGGAACTGAAGATGAGGCTCGGCTTGGTGTAAAATCGTTCTTGAGTCGCGGGCCGGCGCGCTGGTGACTGCCAGCGCGACATGTCTCACCAGGCGTAGGTCTAGCAAGGATTTGCCGCAGGCAGCAGACGGAGGCGGGCAAACCAATTTTGTCCTTCGCCGTCTGGATGATGATAGGTTGAGCGATCGAAATCGGCTGGCGGCTGCCCAGCGTGACCTCCATCGGCAAGGCTGCGACCGTGCCACGACGCGCATCGCGATCCGGCGTGTTAGCCCGAGACGATGCAGCTTTGAGTTCGGGCTTGACCGGCATCTACACCTGGCAGACCAGCATCAAATGCCCGGCTCCCGTTCGCTCGGGCTACCGGCGAGGCGACTTCGTGCTGTATGACGCTCCTGCTCCTTCGACCTTAGCGTGTCAGGAAATCAGCCTTGTTCCGGCATTGCGCAAACAAACATTAGTCGGACTCTCGAAAAACGAAATGTTCATAGGTCTTTTCGACAATCGATCATTGACGGGCGACGAATTTGTGATCGCTATCTTCGGGAGGCGCAAAGACGATAACTGTTCGTGAGGCCGGCGGGCGTCGCTTTGCGCGGACAAGATGTGTCAAGCACCCTAACTCGTTCGATAGCAAGAGCGATTCCCTTGACCTTGATCTAACCAGCTTGGAAACGGCACAGAAGCTGCTTGAGCAAGATGGCATCGTCAATGTTGGCACACGCGAAAAGTTGACGAACACGATGAGACCACGCTTCGATGAGCTTTGGGCAAGGCCGCCGGCTGAAGCTGGTTGAGAATACAAGTCGTTCCAGCAGCAAAAAGTTGTCTACAAGCCTCTGTTGCCCTTGAGAGGAATGACAACCAGTCCTTAGAGTGGGCTGTCGGAAGCTCGGAGGCATTTCATGTACCGTTTTGTTTCGATAACTGCCCGGTCGCTTGCCGCAATCCTCTTGGCTACCCTCTCTCTCGCTGATGCGAGCGCGGACGATTGGACCCTCTCCGGCGTCATGCTCGCCCCGTCCGGGACCATCATTCCCGATGGAGCCATCGCGGTGTCAGGGCAGAAGATCACTTCGGCGGGCGAAAGCTCCACCGTTCCGTCCTCAGCGACAGCGATCAAGGTGCCAGGCATAATCCTTCCTGGCTTCATCGACCTGCACAACCATCTGACTTGGAATATCCTGCCCCGCTGGTTGCCGGGCAGGACGTTCGCCAACAGGTACGAATGGCAGGACAGCGCCGAATATGACCGCTTTCTCACCACTCCGCACAACCTGGCTCTCAATGCAGCCGCGTGCGAGTCGGAGATCTATGCGGAGGTCAAGGCGCTGGCGGGAGGTGCGACGTCGGTCGTCGGAAGTCTGCTGCCTGGAAGCCATCCGGAAAATGCAAAATGCGTAAAGGGGCTTGCCCGCAACCTGGACGTGGCGTCGGGTCTGCCGTTCACGCCTCCGGCGGCCGACGATCCGTGCAACAAGGGCGCGGGATCGGCCATTCCGCTGGATGTCGTGGACTACGAGGTGTTTCCGTTGGAGATGCCACATGCTCGGCTCGACTACCTTCTCTGCGAACTAGGCACCGGAAACCTGCGGAGCCTGATCGTACCCCTTTCCGAGGGAAGCGCTGGCGATTCCGGTGCTCATCGTGAGTTCACGATGTTCAGCAAGAGCTCAACGATGCCGCCCGGTCTGATCTTCGTGCACGGGACGGCATTGCGGCCCGAAGACTTCGCGAAGATGACCGGCGTCGGATTGGTATGGTCACCCCGGAGTAACGACGAACTCTACGGTTCCACGACGAACATCGCCGCCGCGCAGCAGGCGAAGATCGCGGTGTCGATCGCTCCGGACTGGAGCCCGTCCGGGAGCGCGGGCGTCTTGCAGGAGATCGCCTACGCTGCACGGCACCACTTCATCGCCGCCGATCAACTGATCGATATGGCCACGGGTTCTCCCGCCAAGATGGCCAGGCTGGATGCCCAAATCGGTACGCTCGCGGCGGGCAAATTCGCAGACATCATCGTCGTTGATGCCAAGATCGACACGACATCGAAAAGGCCGCTGGATCCGGTGGTCAAAGCGTCCCCGGCCGATATCGAGCTCGTCGTTGTCGGAGGTCAGGCGCTGTACGGCGATCCTGCGCTCCTGGCGAAATTCCTTCCGCAGGGCACGAAGCTCGACACTCTCACCGTATGCGGAGTGCAAAAGGCTGTTTACCTCGGCCAAAGCGGAGCCGCCGACCTCGGAAAAAATCTGTCCGACATTCAAGCCACCTTGAACGATGCGCTGGCAAAAGCCGGATCAAAGATACCCGACATCGAATGCTATTGAAGATCGGGTAGTTTGCTCCAAGAGTGAGGTTGGAATGGTCAGCGGACGGCGGCGCATTCCGACGGTTGAGGTATGGCCCGGCCGACGACGTCTTTCTTGAAGAAGCCGATTTGATTTTCGAGAAGTCGGGCCGTTCAGCAGGATTGCAGGCTGCCGCACTCCAACCAGTATTCAGCCGTTGGGCGAACTTGGCGAACGAACGAGGCAGGGACTTGGAATCATTATCGGTCAACTGCGCATATTGCTCGCATCGGCTGATAAGTGGGCGCGTTCACGAGGCGATTGAAATGCTTCCACGCAGGGATCAGGGGGAATAGTTGGATTCTGGAATTCGCCTCGAACATTTCGGCCTTCTGGAACAATATGGTGGTGCGCCGTGGACGCGAACAGCCGATCAAGTCGCTGCTCGCGACCGCCTGCGTGAGCCTTATAAAGCGACGAAGGCATGGGCGGAGGCACTCCAAGTCAAGCTCTTCCCCGACGGCCGGACGGACGGCCGAATGGCCGTGATTAATCAGGGGCAACACTTCTCACGCTACACTTGGTGGCGCATCTACCCCCGAAAATCCTCGCCTCATGAACTCGCCTACACCGTCGGAATTGATTGCTCCGGCGAGTTCATCGTCAAGCTAGATACTTACCAAGCCGCAGCCCCGGTTCACGCCGCTTATGTTGCAGAGAGCGGTCCTACGATTGCAGCTTCGCCTTTCGCAGCGGTTATGTCTGCCGAGGAAGGCGTTAACTTGTCCTTCGAGGCGCTGATCGATTGGTCCATTGCAGCGATCGCCGACTTCTATCCAGGCTACGAGGAGCTGGCAAACCGTATCGGGCTCGCCCAGACGAGGTTGCGGCTTGTGATCGACCCTCATGTAACCCGACGCCAACTCGACCGCTGGCGCGCGGCAGTACTCGAGGGGTCAATCGCTCGTAAGGGTATTAGATGGGTGCCGGATAGCCCGTTTGTCGTTCGTGTAGTCAAGGCGCCCGATGGCCGAATCCGGACGGAACTCGGTCATGATCCGTCAGGAAAGAACTGGACCGTCGAGATCAACGAAGCTCGACAGACTGGAAATCCGAATTCGCTTTCTGCGGTGGCCGTTGATGCACAGGGCCGTTCTTATCTTCTGAGGCAAGGCCTACTTCGGAAGAACGGCGAGACCGAGAAGGGAGTCTCACCTTCCGCGTTCGCATCAAGGACGGGCCTGACGCCGGTCAATGTTGAAGTATCGCCAACTGGAATCGAGCGGGCCTGGTTCTTGGTGGCTGCGCTAGAAGAGAAATCAGATCTTATTCGAAAAATGACAGGGCGGTTCGTACGAGCCTGCGCGCTGGCAAGGTCTACGAGATCTCCGGCACCGACAGCCGAAGATGTCGGTTACCGGCTCGGAGCCGACGAGAAGGGCGGAACCTATGTGATCGGATCGACCGGCCCCCAGGATGAAAAGATCGTCTCCCGCAAGCAGGGATTTGTATGGCTCGCCTTGCAGGAACGGCTGCTAGAACGGGATATCAAGATCGAAAAGCCAGGTCATTCGCTTGGTTACGAGGTCGATGCAACCGTCAAGCGGCCGGGAAAACGCCCGTTGCTGATAGAGATCAAAACGGGAGCGACTGCTGCCGACATTCACACAGGTGCCGGGCAGTTGCATCTCTATCCGGCGTTGATACCAGCGATCGCAGGGCATGAGAGGATCCTTCTCCTACCTGGACGCCCCCATGAAGATGTTGTCGCCGCCCTCGCCAAGTTAGACATCGTGGTCTTCACCTACGATCCAGGCATTGAACCTGATGGGAGCGGCATTCGCTTCACCAGCGACTTTTTGGAGCTTGCGGCCTCGACTAACATGGCAATAGAAGGGCGGGTTATCTGCACACACGGTTGCGCTCGAGGAACGTAATCCTTCGAGGCGATGCCGAGCACCCAGACCTGCGCGATCAGGAAGCCAGCGACGCCGACCACGGCGGCCGCCATGGAACTGCAGAGCGGTTTCGTGATTGCCTTTTGGGTGCCAACCGCCAGGTGGGAGTCGGTCGTGTACCTTTCATAGGTGCTAGGTCTCCGTGCCTGCCGCTTTGCAATTTTTTCCTTACCCGGACGCCGATCTCAGGCTCTCTGAATTGAAAGGCGCAATGAGGCTTGGCGCGCCCGAATTGCATTCCGTACTCTGACATCCAGCCGGTCCCGTAACATCTATGTCCGAGACCCGACACACCGACGCGCTGGCATTTCACCCCGCGGGTCACGAATTATCCGTTCCTCTCCCACCACCTCTGCGATGGCACGACGGTTGCTTGGCACACTCTAGCCGAGGTGTTCGCCTCGATGAATAAGATGCAGGCCAAGGAATATGACGGCGGGAAAACATCCAGGGACGGAAATAGCTGATGCGGGTTGCTTCGCATGAAAACACAGGGTTGTCCGGGGTTCGAACACCGCGAGCAGGTCTGCAGTGCGAAGGCGATAACGGACTGCTCCTCGCCCTAGAACGGTTCATGCCACCTGATCCCCAAGGTCGGGACGTGCGGCTCTGAGCTCAGGACACTGCTTCGCTGAAGGCCAAAGCCGGCCCTTTCGAACAGGACAAGCTCCCACGCCAACCATCCGGAATCAAGGAACCGCCATGTACATTGCCATGAACCGCTTCAAGGTCCAGAACGGCTCGGAGGCCGACTTCGAGGCCATCTGGAAGAACCGCGATTTCAGCCTCATCGAGATGAAGGGGTTCCGAGAACTCCATTTGCTGCGCGGCCCAGTCAACGAGACCCAAGGTTACACGCTGTTTGCCTCGCACGCCCTGTGGGCAACCCACGACGATTTCGTCGCCTGGACCAGATCGGAGAATTTCCTCGCTGCCCACAGGAACCTTGACGAGACGAAGGTCCACTACCTCGGTCACCCTCAGTTCGAGGGCTTCTCCGTCCTCGAGGGCGCCTAAGTACCGACTTGGTCTGTGCAGCGGCCATCAGCCTGGCCTTGCCGCCCCCGGCCGCGGATCGCGCCATGCCCTTGGCTACCTGCCTCGGCATTTGCCGCCTCGGCCGCGTAGATATCGGCTGATGCTCAAGCGCACCGATCCATGTCGGTGACCAGGACGGCCGCGACCAGGCGCGCATTGGTCTTCTTCCATGTGGCTGCACCAAGTCGCTCGACCGGTCCCCTCAATCGCAAGCCAAAGCATAGTGCTGGCCGACGTCGTGCCGGTGACCGCGGCGAAGGAACGGCCTTTTGTCATTCGACTTCGATAGGCCAGAGTGCGATCGGCTGGTAGCGAGCATAAACATATCCGGCCAAAAGCAAGCTGAGCTACGAGCACCCAGTCTCACAGTGCACGCTGCTGGGGACCGACCTTCCGCAGAAGCTGAGACGCCGTTCGGCAGCGCGAGCACCTAGACCGTCCATCTTTCAAGGCAGCTGCCATGTCCTTGGCCGAAGCTTGAGAGCGTTCGTGCGCCAAATCGGTCCTGCGTGCTCAGATGCCGCCCATGCACAGGTATTTGATTTCGAGGTAGTCCTCGAGCCCGTGACGGGAGCCTTCCCGGCCGATGCCGGACTGCTTTATTCCACCGAAGGGGGCCGCTTCCGAAGACATTCGGCCGGTGTTGATGCCGACCATTCCATATTCGAGCGCCTCCGCCACGCGCCAGACTCGCTTGAGATTGGACGCATAAAAGTAGGCGGCAAGCCCGTAAATCGTATCGTTGGCCTCATGAACGACCTGTTCCGCATCTTCGAAGCGGATGATCGGAGCCAACGGCCCGAATGTCTCCTCTTGCGCGATGGCCATTGCGCTGGAGATGTCAGTGAGCACCGTCGGCTGAAAAAACGTGCCCGCTTTGCCGATGCGCTCGCCCCCGCATTCAACCGTGCCCCCTTTTTGGACGGCATCCGCGATATGGGATTCGATCTTGGCTAAGGCATGCCTGTCGATCAGCGGTCCGATAGCCACCCCCGGATCGAAGCCGTCACCAACCGAAAGGTGGCGGACTTTTTCCACGAATTTCACGACAAACGCATCATGGATGCTCGCCTGCACATAAAGCCGGTTCGCTGAAACACAGGTCTGACCAGCATTGCGGAACTTCGCCTGGATCGCACCATCCACCGCGGCATCAAGGTCGGCATCGTCGAAGACAATGAAAGGCGCGTTGCCACCGAGTTCGAGGCTGACTTTCTTGATCTGGTCCGAACACTGGCGCATGAGCAGCCGCCCGACCTCGGTCGAGCCGGTAAAGCTAATCTTCCGGACCTTGGCATTGGAGCACAGCTCACGGCCAATCATATCGCCTTCGGAAGCGAATATCAGGTTGACGACCCCTTCCGGAAAGCCAGCTTCGCGGGCGAGGGCAAACATTGCACCGGCAACCAGGGGGGTCTGCTCAGCGGGCTTGAGCACGATTGTGCAGCCCGCGGCTAGGGCCGGCGAGATCTTGCGTGCCACCATGGAGGCCGGAAAATTCCATGGCGTGATCGTGCCAACAACGCCGATCGGCTGCTTGATCACAAGCATGCGGCGGTCCGTCGATGGCGCGGCGATCGTCTCGCCGTAGATGCGATTGGCCTCCTCGGCATACCATTGCAAGTACGCGGCCGCATGCGACACCTCCGATTGTGCCTCGGCAAGCGGCTTGCCCATCTCGGCGGTGAGAATTGCCGCGAGGTCGTCTGCGTGGTCAACGATCAGCTGGTGCCAGTGCCAGAGTATGTCGCTGCGCTCCCGCGCGGTCAACGCAGCCCATGCAGGCTGCGCCTTATAGGCCTGGTCGATCGCGGCTCGCGTTTGCTCGACGCCCATGTCAGGAAGCTCGGCCAGCAATTCGCCGGTCGATGGATTAAAAACGCTAAACGAGCGGTCCGCAGCCGGCCTACCAAGCGACGGTATATCGTCGATCGCGCCGAACAGGTCGGGGGCTTTCAGGTGGCGGGTCATCGGCAGGAATAGAGGCAATATCGGCTTCCTCAAAGCGACGAAGGTGTCGATTGGCAGGTAGCCGATGTCTATGCCTACGTCGCGCTTTTCACATAGAGCCTCGGATCCACGGCGGGTAGACCCACCGTGATTCTACCGCCGGAAGAAAAGCTGAAACTCCGGCAAAGAAGCAACGGCGAAACCGAGAGTCCTAAGAAAAATTGTGCCTGCGGCAGGTCACGAACGGTCTGCGGTTCGGCCCATTGGGTAAGGACAAGTTGTCATGACATGGGATGGTTTGACGATGCGCGATGCATCGGCAAACAGCACGGCTCATCTGCCGGCTCGACGTCACCGAACACCTGGCCCGTGACGACCATCGCCGCTATCGCAGTCGTTACAAACCAGGGGGAGTGTAATCGACGGGAGGAGGTTTACGCCATCAAAGACATTTGACAGAAACGCGTCGCCCGATAGAGATATAGCGGCGCAAGCCTTCGCCATGCCAGCCGAGACGATCATGAGCAGATACAGAGACCATCGCAAACCACGCCGGGATCGAGATGGGGACGAGCCCGATTCTTTTTCTGAGCGGGCTCCCGAGCCCAGCTACTTTCAACGGCCGCCTCCCATCTCCTCCGATCATGTTGATGCCGAGGTGAAGTGGTTCGACGCGAGCAAAGGATTTGGCTTCGTCAAGCTCTCAGACGGCAGGGATGCCTATCTGCCCAGCAGAGTACTTGAGGTAGCCGGAGGCCGCAGTGTCTCTGAGGGAGCGCGTCTCAAGGTCACCGTCGAAGAGCGGCCAAAGGGTCCCCAGGTTTCCCAGGTGCTGGAGAATGGCGAGCCCGCGAAAACTTCGCCAGATCTCCGTGGTTCTAAAGGATCCGTCTCTGCAGCGGGTGAATCGATCGAGAGCGCTGGCACGGTCAAGTGGTACAATCCCGAAAAGGGCTTCGGCTTCATTGCTCCTGAAGAAGGCGGGCAGGATGTGTTCGTTCATGCCACGGCGTTGGTCCGCTCTGGCCTCGGTGGGCTGGTGGAGGGGCAAAAGGTGCTTGTCGAATGCGGGCAGGGCAAGAAGGGGCTGGAAGTGCAGAGCATTCGCATCGCTTAGAGCCAGCGCGCGTGCAATCGCGCGAAACCCATCGCTCACCCAAAAGGCCCGCTGCCGGGAGGAAATAGCAGCGGGCCGATATCGAAAACAGCGCGGGAGGAGGTGCGCTGCATTTCAAAGCCGGCATCGCATCTGGGAGGAGTAAGATGGCCGACGGCGGAACGTTACCCATCGAGCAATCTCGTGCAATGCACAAAAAATTGTTTGCAGCAGCGAGGGCCTAAGCGCCGCCTCAAACGAGTTGCCATAACTATGACCGTTAGCTCCGATCGACAAAAGAAAAAGGGCGGCATCGCTGCCGCCCTTCCGGGACAGTCACATTTGCGCTGTCAGAAACCCATCCCGCCCATTCCGCCCATGCCGCCGCCAGGCATACCAGCCGGCATGCCGCCGCCAGCCGAGTCCTTTTTCGGAGCTTCGGCGATCATGGCTTCGGTGGTGACGAGCAGGCCGGCGACCGAGGCCGCGTCCTGGAGGGCCGCGCGCACGACCTTGACCGGATCGACGATACCCATGACGATCATGTCGCCATATTCGCCGGTCTGGGCGTTGT
>NZ_JAPYKS010000004.1:0-358136 GCF_037179605.1 Mesorhizobium salmacidum (SeqCode) | reverse complement strand
ATGTTGTCATGCGGAATGAGTTCGTAGGAGCCTTCCTCGAACAGCTTCAGCACCTGGTCGTCCGACATTGGCTTCACCGCCGGCGCGGCGGCTGGTGCGCCAGCCGGAGCCTTGGCGGCGGGCGCTGCCTTGGCACCACCGCCGGCGATCGCGGCATCCACGTCTGCTTTCACCACCCGGCCATACGGGCCGGTGCCGGATATGGCTGAAAGGGTGAGGCCCGCCTCGCGCGCCAGACGGCGAGCCAGCGGTGTCGCGCGTCCGCCCGACGGCGACTGGCCAATCTCCCCCCCTGTGGGGGAGATGCCCGGCAGGGCAGAGGGGGGCGTGGCGGAATGAGGCGTTGGCGGGACAGCGCCCCCCTCTATCGGCTTCGCCGACATCTCCCCCACGAGGGGGGAGATTGGCGCCGCTTCCTGCTTGGCCCCATAAGCCTCGCCGTCGGCATAGATCCAGGCAACCGGCGCGCCGACCGGGATGTCGACACCTTCCTTGCCCGTCACGTCGCGCAACACGCCACTGGCCGGTGCATCGATTTCCATCGCCGCCTTGTCGGTCTCGATCTCGAACAGCACGTCGCCCTTCTTGACGTGCGCGCCTTCCTCGGCGAACCAGCGCGAGATCTGTCCGGTTGCCATGTCCATGTCGACCTTGGGAAGAATGACTTCGGTCGGCATGTCTCAGCGAACCCCTTTCACGAGGTCGCGCGCGGCGGTGATGATGTCGGGAACTTGCGGCACCGTGGCCTTTTCCAGCTCCGGATTGTACGGGATCGGCGTTTCCGCGCCACCCAGCCGCACGATCGGAGCGTCGAGGTAGTCGAACGCCTCGCTCTCGGCGATCATGGCGCTGACCTCGGCGCCGATGCCCAGCGTTTTGACTGCTTCATAGACGCACATCAGCCGCGACGTCTTCTTGACGCTATCGATGACCGTCCGCTTGTCCATCGGCCGGATGGTCCGGAGATCGACGACTTCGACGTCGATACCTTCGGCCTCCAGCGTGGCGGCGGCGGCGAGCGCCTTCTGCACCATGATCGAGGTGGCGACGATCGTGAGGTCGCGGCCCTCGCGGCGGATGTCGGCCCTGCCGATCGGCACGGTGTAGTAGCCTTCCGGCACCGGCCCCTTCATCTTGTAGAGCAGCTTATGCTCGAAGATCATCACCGGATCGGGATCGGCGACGGCAGCCAGAAGCATGCCCTTGGCATCATAGGGTGTCGCCGGCTGGATGACCTTCAGCCCCGGCACATGGCCGAGCCAGGCTTCCAGGCTCTGGCTGTGCTGCGCCGCCGCACCGGTGCCGGAGCCGGCGGGGAAGCGCATCACGACGGGCACCGAAACCTCGCCGCCCAGCATGAAGCGCATCTTCGCGGCCTGGTTGACGATCTGCTCCATGGCGAGCGTGGCGAAGTCGGAAAACTGGAATTCGAAGATCGGCCGCATGCCGGTTAGCGCGGCGCCGACAGCGACGCCCGCGCCGCCCAGTTCAGAGATCGGTGTGTCCAGCACCCGCTCAGCGCCATAGCGCTCGACCAGATCGCCGGTCACCTGGAAGGCGCCGCCGTAGACGCCGATATCCTCGCCCATCAGGAAGACGCGGTCGTCCATGTCCATGGCAATCGCCATGGCCTCCTGGATCGCCTGGGCGTAGCTCAGTTCACGCACCATCGCGTCCATCACGCCTTCTCCGTATACACGTAATTTCCGGTCTCGCTGACGTCGGGCGAAGGGCTAGCCTTGGCGAACTCGATGCCCTCGGCGATCTCTCGCACCACCGCCTCGCGAATGGCCTCGATGCCCTTGTCGTCGATGAAACCGAATTCCCGCAGTTCGTTCTCGAAGAGCGTGATCGGATCGCGGTTGGACATCCAGTCCTCGATCTCTTCCTTGGTCCGGTAGCGATTGCGGTCGCTCTTGGAATGGCCGCGATGGCGATAGGTCTTGGATTCGATCAGCGTCGGCCCCTCGCCCGCACGTGCCCGCTCGACCGCCTTGTACGAAGCTTCGGCGACCTCGGAGAAGATGTTGCCGTTGACGATGACGCCCGGCATCGAATAGGCGGCGGCGCGGTCGGCGATGTTCTTGACCGCGGTCGAGCGGGCCGTCGACGTCGACATGCCATAGCCATTGTTCTCGCAGACGAAAATCACCGGCAACTTCCAGACCGCCGCCATGTTGAGCGCCTCATGGAAGGCGCCTTCATTGTTGGCGCCGTCGCCGAAGAAGGAGACCACGACCTTGCCGGTCTTCATCATCTTGGAGGAGAGCGCGGCACCGACGGCGATCGGAATGCCGCCGCCGACAATGCCGTTGGCGCCCAGATTGCCCTTGGCGACATCGGCGATGTGCATCGAACCGCCACGGCCCTTGCAGTAGCCGGTGGTCTTGCCAAAGAACTCGGCGAACATGCGCTTGACCTCGGCGCCTTTGGCGATGCAGTGGCCATGCCCGCGATGGGTGGAGGTGATCTGGTCATCCTCGCCAAGCGGCATGCATATGCCCATGGCGCTGGCCTCCTGGCCGATCGACAGATGCATGGTGCCGTGAATGAGGCCCCGCGTGTAGCTTTCCTCCGCGCCCTCTTCGAAGCGGCGGATGAGGTACATCTTGTAGAGCACCTGCTTCAGTTGCTCGGCGCTGTATTGGCGATAGACGAAGGGCAGGTTGGCGCGGCTGTCCGCGACGGCTTTGCTGGCTCCGGCCATGATCAGGCCTCCACGGTTCCGTAGACGAGCTTGTCCTGGCGGGCGCGCAATTCGGCGATCTTGGAGCCCACTGCCGGAGCGGCATTGGCGTAGGTGATCAACTCGCCCTTCTTGATCGGCGCCGTCACCGAACCGCCCTGCAGCAGGCCGCAGGGAATGGCCCTGGCGGCATGCGCTTCCGGCGCCGTCATGATCCAGGCGCGATAGCAATATTCGCCGATCGCATCGAGCTTTTCGCCCGGCTGCATGTCTTTCTTGGCCACCGCGCAGACTTCGGCCACCGGCTTTGCCAGCGGCACCATGTCGGCCTTGCCGTAGAGCACGACGCGGGCGCAGGTCAGCGGCACTTCGAGCGACGTCAGGTGATAGGGGCGGTGGAAGGTGAAGTACGGACCCTTGCCCATCTTCAGATCTTCCATGCGTTCCGAGATGCGCGGATGCGACATGTCGGCGACGACGAAGACGCCGGGCGCGACACCCTTGCCGATCGAATAGTCGACGACGCCGACCCTGGACAACACGCCGCCGTCCTTCTGCGGCACCAGCACCTTGTTCAATTCGCCGAGCGTCGCGGCCGGGCCATGCATGCCGGCCTTGTCGGGCACCAGGCCGGTGGCGTTGGCGATCGCCGCCATCTCGACCATGGTCTTGGAGCCGTCAACGAACTCCACCAGCATGCGCACATTCATGTGCCGGCGTATGGCCTCTTCCTCATAGGCGGGCGGTGTGGCGTCGATGTTGAGCGGGTTGTTCTTGCCCTTGCCGGCGGCGACGATTGGATGGCCCATGGCCGAAACGAATTCGATCAGCTCCATGCAGGAGGACGGCTCGTCGCCGGCGCCCAGCGAATAGGTCACGCCGAGCCGGTCGGCCTCGCTCTTGAGATAAGCGCCGATGGTGACGTCGGCCTCGACATTCATCATCACCAGATGCTTGCCATGCTCCATGGCGCGCAAGCCGATCTCTGCGCCGACGGCGGGAACGCCGGTCGCATCGATGACGACGTCGATCAGATCGTTGTTTATGACCAGGCTGGCGTCGTTGGTCACCGCCACCTTGCCGGCCTCCATGGCAGCCGTCATCGCCGAGGCGTTCGAAACTTCGCGCGCATGGCCGGTTTCCTGGAAGGCGATGTCCACCGCCTTGCTGGCGGCGGGCAGGTTCAGCTCGGAGATCGCACCGATCTCGATGCCCGACATATGGGCGACGCGGGTGACGATGTCGGTTCCCATCTCGCCCGACCCGATCAGACCGATGCGGATCGGCTTGCCCGATTTGCCGCGTTCCTCGAGGTCGCGGGCAAGGCCCGTCAACGAAACATTGGAAGCCATACCGCTCATTCCTCCCATAATGCAGGCCTGTTCAATTGTCTGACGGGTATTGAACATCTGTATTTCTGTCAAGACTAATGTCCAAATCCGTGTGCTTTGCAGCACTTTCCCGCCGTCCGCCGCAGGGTGGAAAAGAGGTCGGGAAAGCCCGGCAAATCGCGGAATTCATCGGCCCAATCGGGCTCACGGTTGAGCGGTCGGCGTCCTGATCCTGTTGGCGGCGTTAACCGGCGACAGGAAAATCGTGAAAATGGACGATCACTCCATCGGCATCGATGAAGATCACGGCATAGGCGGGTGGCTCGTGGCCCAGTTGCCAGCTGTCCGAAAAATCGAGGGCGCTCTGATGGTTGGTGCTGCGCAGCGTGCTGACCGGTATGCCGCGCCAGCTGCCGGCGATCAGCCTGTGGACGTGGCCGGCAAAGATGTGGCCTACGTTGCCGTGGCGCAGGAGAACGTCATGGAAGGCATCGGCGTCGGCGAGCTTGACCTCGTCAAGCACCGGCATGCGGATCCGGAACGGCGGATGGTGCATGAAGAGGAAGACCGGCCGGTCGCGGGCTTCCTGCAACTTTTCGTCCAGCCAGCCCAGCCGTACCGGGCACAGTCTGCCCTCGACATGTCCGCTGTCCAGCGTATCAAGCAGGATCAGGCGGCCATCGCTGCCATCGAAAACGCTCTGGACGAACCCGCGCTCGGCTGGCGTTTGCGGGAACATCTCGACAAAAAGCGCCCTGTCGTCGTGGTTGCCGAGCATCAGCCGGCAAGCCGGCACGAACCCCGACAGCGCCTCCCTCAATGCCGCATAGGCGGCGCGCTCGCCATCATTGGTCAGGTCGCCTGATATCACCACCAGATCGGCATCGGCATGGTTCCTGCCGATATCCGCCAGGCAGGCCTCCAGCCGGTCGAGCGGATTGGAGCCATGGAGACGACCACCCGGCGCCATCAGATGCGGATCGGAGAGCTGGATGATTTTCATGGGCCCGCGCACTGCTTCCTGCCGGCGCCCCTGGCGTCGGCCTGAAGGCGTTATCTCTCGACCAGCTCTACTGTGCCGTCCAGCCGCCGTCCATCGGCAAGGTCGTGCCGGTGATCTGCTTGGCTGCATCCGAGCACAGGAACAGCGTCAGCGCCGCAAGCTCTTCCACGGTGACGAATTCCTTGGTCGGCTGCGCGGCCAAGAGCACGTCGTGCTTGACCTGTTCCTCGGTCATGCCGCGCGCCTTCATCGTGTCGGGGATCTGCTTCTCGACCAGCGGCGTCCAGACATAGCCGGGCGCGATCGCGTTGACGGTGATCCCGTCCTGCGCGACTTCCAGCGCCACCGTCTTGGTCAGGCCCGATATGCCATGCTTGGCCGAGACATAGGCCGACTTGAACGGCGAGGCGACCAGCGCGTGCGCCGAGGCCGTGTTGATGATGCGGCCCCATTTGCGGCTCTTCATGCCTGGCACCACCGCCTTGATGGCGTAGAAGGCGGCCAAAAGGTTGATGCGGATGATGGCTTCCCACTTGTCGTCGGGAAACGCCTCGATCGGCGCCACATGCTGGATGCCGGCATTGTTGACCAGGATGTCCAGACTGCCGAATGCCTCTTCGGCGTCATGGACCATGGCGGTGACGGCGGCGCCATCCATCATGTTGGCATCGGAGTAGCGGCACTTGACGCCGAAATCCTTCTCGATGCCGGCGCGCCCCTGCTCGATGGCGGCGGCGTCGCCCAGTCCATTGATGGTGACGTGGTCAAGCGCGGGCCGCGTGGCGCCATCGCCATCGGCCCGGACAACACGCTTGTCGAAGCCGTCGCGCCCGATGTCCGTGTCGTCGACACGATCGGGGCCGGCGACGTCTTCAATGCCGCCTTCCTGGCCGCATTGGCACAGGAACAGCCGCTGTCCGCCTGCCTCCGCGCCGCGACGCATGTCGCCTCGCGCGCCATTTCCACCTTGCCTCGCAACTATGGCGGGCCGATGCAGTTCGAGGGTCCCATGCATGAGCGCGCTTGAAATCCGCGGCATCCGCAAGAGCTATGGTAGTGTCGAAACGCTGAAAGGCATCGACATCGCGCTGCAGAGCGGTGAATTCCTGGTGCTGCTCGGCTCGTCCGGCTGCGGAAAATCGACGCTTCTCAACATCATCGCGGGACTGGCCGAAGCCACGAGCGGCGACGTGCTGATCGGCGGTCGCTCGATACTCGGCGTACACCCCAAGAACCGCGATATAGCCATGGTTTTCCAGTCCTATGCGCTCTATCCGAACCTGACTGTGCGCCGCAACATCGGCTTCGGACTGGAGATGCGCGGCGTCGCGGCCGACGAGCGTGACAGGGCGGTGAACGAAGCGGCAAGGCTGCTGCAGATCGAAGCTCTGCTCGACCGCAAGCCGAGCCAGCTGTCCGGCGGCCAACGCCAGCGCGTCGCCATCGGCCGGGCGCTGGTACGCAAGCCGCAGGTCTTCCTCTTCGACGAGCCGTTGTCCAACCTCGACGCCAAGCTGCGCCTGGAAATGCGCACCGAGTTGAAGCGCCTGCACCAGATGCTGCAGACCACCGTCGTCTATGTCACCCACGACCAGATCGAGGCGATGACGCTGGCCAGCCGCATCGCTGTCATGCGCGACGGCAGAATCGAGCAGCTCGGCACCCCGGAAGAAATCTACAACGACCCGGCAACACTCTATGTCGCCGGCTTCGTCGGCGCGCCATCGATGAATACGCTTCAGGCCACCATTACCGGCGGCAGGCTGGCCATTGCCGGGTCCGATGTACGGATCCCTTTGCCTGCACGCTATGCGAATGCGGCTCGTGAGGGCGCACAAA
Organism: Mesorhizobium salmacidum (SeqCode); assembly: GCF_037179605.1. NCBI lineage: Bacteria > Pseudomonadati > Pseudomonadota > Alphaproteobacteria > Hyphomicrobiales > Phyllobacteriaceae > Mesorhizobium > Mesorhizobium salmacidum (SeqCode). Next base: position 351,277 of record NZ_JAPYKS010000004.1, on the reverse strand, counting down.
TGGTCGTCGGCATCAGGCCGGAAGCGCTTCGTGTGGCGACCGGGGCCGCCACGGACCTGTCATTGCCGGTGGAGATCGAGGTGGTCGAACTGACTGGCCCTGAACTGGTCACCACGGCCCGGATCGGCGCGCAGCGGCTGACGGCTTGCTTGCCGCCGCGAGCCCAGCTCGCCAAGGGCGAAAAGCGCAACCTCACCTTCGACGAGGCCGCGCTTCGCTTATTCGACCCCTCGACAGGCAAGGCCTTGCCGGCGATTTGAAATCACAGCGTCGTCCTGCACCCGCGCAGGCAGGCCTATTTGGCGATCTCGAGAAGTGACGATACCAAGAGTTGGCGCTCGTCCTTCGACAGCACGTCGGAATCGAACAGGTTCATGCTGCGCAGTCCTTCGATGGCGAGATAGCAGACCAGCAGCGATTTGAGGTCCGGCGCCTCGCCCTTCAGGCGCTCGAAAAGCTGCCGCTTGAATGTCTTTATCGGCGTCATGAAATCGGGATCCTCGGCGATCGCCGAAAAAATCCAGGATGCCGACGGCTGCTTTTCCTCGCAATCCTCGGCTGACAGTCTGATATAGACGGCGAGGGGATTTTTGCCGTTGTCGCTGCTGTTCGCGGTTTCCAGCGCTTGCTCGAAATCGCGCAGATAGTCTTCGACGAGGCCCTGCATCAATTTGGCCTTGGTCGGGAAATTGTAGAGCAGCCCACCCTTCGACACGCCGGCGCGGCTGGCGACGGCATCGAGCGACAGGCTACCGGGCCCGGATTCCCGGGCAACATCAGCCGCCGCGGCGAGAATCTTCTCGCGCGAGTTCGGTCTTTGGGCTCTCATGGTGCCTCCCATCGCAAGCTTAGGCCCAATTGACAAGACCGTCCAGACGGTACAGTAAGACCGCCACCATTTGAAATCGGGACCCACAGTCGGTATGTGTCCCGATGTCCGTGCTTCGCGCCGGATTTTCGACTGAGGGAACTTCCTTGCTCAAGCGCATACTCCGTGTCTTTATCATTATTGTGGTCCTTGCCGTGCTCGTCATTGTGGTCGGCGGCATCGTCGGCTTCAACTTCCTGCGCGACAACGGCATCAAGCAGTATTTCGCCACCATGAAGCCGCCGGCGGCGACCGTGTCGACGACCATCGTCAAGCCGTCGAGCTGGACGCCGGGCGTCGAGGCGATCGGTACGGTGCGGGCCGTGCGCGGTGTCGACCTGACGGTCGAGACCGCCGGCATCGTCAAGCAAATCCCTTTCCATGCCAACCAGAAGGTGGCGGCCAATGCGGTGCTGCTGCAACTCGACGACGCCGTCGAGCGCGCCGATCTTGATGCGCAGAAGGCGCAGGCGGCGCTCGATCAGACCACGCTGACCCGCGCCATCGAACTGACAAAGCGTGGTGTCGGCTCCGACTCGACGCTGGACACCGCGCGTGCGGCGGCGTCCGCTTCGGCATCCCAGGTCACCAGGCTGCAGGCCGTGCTCGACCAGAAGCAGCTTACCGCGCCCTTCAACGGCACCGTCGGCATCCCGAAGATCGATCTCGGCCAGTACCTGTCACCTGGCACCTCGGTGGTGACGCTCCAGGATCTCGACACGATGCGGGTCGACTTTTCAGTGCCCGAACAGCAACTCCCGCTGCTCAAGATCGGCCAGACCGTTCGGCTCGGCCTTGGTGGCGACGACAAGCCATTTGCCGGCGCCATTCGCGGCATCGACCCCAAGATCGACCCCTCCAGCCGGCTGGTGAACATCCGGGCGGAAGTCGCCAATCCCGAAGGCAAGTTGACCCCAGGCCAGTTCGTGCAGGTGCGCGTCGAACTGCCCGCGGAGCAGAACGTGCTCTCCCTGCCGCAGACGGCGCTGACCACCAGCCTCTATGGCGACTACATATTCGTGGTGCAACCGGCGAAACCCGCCGGGGCGCCCCCGGCGCAGCCAGCCAAGCCGGGCGAAAAGCCAGCCGCTGCGGCCACCGACAAGCAGGCGGACACCAAGCCTGCGGACGCAATGAAGCCGGCGGCCGATGCCACCAAGCCGGCGGACGCCAAGCCAGCGGACAAGGCCGCTTCCGATGCCGCCAAGCCAGCAGCGGCCGATCCGGCCAAGCCGGCGGCCGAAGGTGAGAAGCCCACGCTGGTGCTGTCGCAGGTCTTCGTCAAGCCCGGCCGCCGCAATCAAGGCATGGTCGAGATCGTCGAAGGGCTCAAGGCCGGCGACGAGGTCGTCACCGCGGGTCAGAACCGCCTCTTCAACGGCATGACCGTCAACGTCGACAACACCATCGACCCGACCAAATCGGCAAACAAGCAGGCCGACCAGCAATGAGCTTTTCCGATCTCTTCATCCGCCGACCGGTCCTTTCGACCGTCCTTGCCTGCATGATCCTGCTGCTCGGTTTCCAGGGCATCTTCAACCTGTCTATCCGGCAGTATCCGAAGGTCGACGAAACCGCGATCACCATCACGACGGCCTATCCGGGCGCCAGCGCCGACCTGATCCAGGGCTTCATTTCAGCCCCGATCGCGCGCGCCGTCGCCTCGACCGAGAACATCGACTACGTCACCTCGTCCAGCCGGCCGTCCTCCAGCACCGTGACGGTGCAGATGAAGCTCGGTTCCAATCCCGACGTGGCGCTGACCGAAGTGCTGTCCAAGGTCCAGGGCGTGCGCGGCACCTTGCCGGACGCCTCCAAGGACCCGGTCATCGTCAAGGGTACGGGTCAGCAGTTCGCGATGATGTACATCTCGATGCAGAATCCGAACATGACCAAGGAGCAGTTGACGGAGTATATCGAGCGCGTCATCAGGCCCCGCATGTCGACGGTCGAAGGCGTCGCCGACGTGCAGATCTTCGGCGCCCAGGAATATTCGATGCGCGTCTGGATCGACCCGGTCAGGCTTGCAGCGCGCGGCGTGACGGCGGCCGAAGTGCTGACGGCGATCAACAATTCCAACTTCCTGTCGGCGCCCGGCAACACCCAGAACGAATATGTCGTCTCGTCGATCACCGTGCGCTCGACGCTGCAGACACCGCAGGCCTTCGCCGAGTTGCCATTGCGCTCGACCGACGGCAATGTCGTGCGCCTGCGCGACGTGGCCCGTGTCGAACTCGGCGCCGAGAACACCGACACCAGGGTCTCCTTCAACGGCAAGCCCGGGACCTTCCTCGCCATCTTCCCGACCCCGGCAGCCAATCCGCTGACCACCGCGGCAGCGCTCACCAAGCTCGTCCCGCAGATCCAGGAGACGCTGCCCAAAGGCATGACGATCGAGGTCGTCTACGACGCGACCGGGCAGATCAGCGCCTCGATCGAAGAAGTGTTCAAGACCATCGGCGAGGCGGTCGCCATCGTCGTCGTCGTCATCCTCCTGTTCCTCGGTTCGTTCCGCTCGGTGATGATGCCGATCATCACCATTCCGCTGTCGTTGATCGGCGTCTGCTTCCTTTTGTTCGCGGTGGGCTATTCGATCAACCTTCTGTCGCTGCTGGCCATGGTGCTGGCGATCGGCCTTGTCGTCGACGACGCCATCGTGGTGGTGGAAAACATCCATCGCCACATGGAAGAAGACCACATGCCGCCCATGCAGGCGGCCTTCAGCGGCATGCGTGAGATCGCGTCGGCCATCGTCGCCATGACGATGACGCTGGCCGCCGTGTTCGCGCCGCTGGCCTTCACCGGCGGCCTGACCGGCGCCCTGTTCCGCGAATTCGCGGTGACGCTCGCCGGATCGGTGGTGCTGTCTGGCGTCATTGCCATCACCATCACGCCGATGATGTCGGCGCGCCTCCTGAAGCCCGGCAATGCCGGCCGTTTCCAGCGTATCGTCGACGGCACCTTCTCGCGCGTCGAGCACGTCTATGAGCGCGCCGTCACCGGCTCTTTGAACTATCGCCCGCTGACGCTGCTCATCGTGCTGGCGCTTGTCGGCGTGACCGGCTTCATGTTCACCAAGACCTCGACGGAACTGGCGCCGGAAGAAGACCAGGGCTTCCTGCTCTCGCTGGTGACGGGGCCGCGCTATGCGACCTCCGATTACACCGAGACCTACGTCAACCAGATCCTGGGCCTGGTGAGGGATATTCCCGAAACCCGGGCGCAGTTCTCGGCCGTCGCGTTCGGCGGCACGACCAACAGCGCCTTCGTCGGTTTTGCCTTCAAGGATTGGGCGGAGCGGAAGCGCAATTCGAAGGAGCTGCAGGCCGACATCACGGCTCGTATCGCCAAGGTGGCGGGTGTCCAGGCGTTTGTCTTCGCACCGCCGACGCTGCCGGGCTCCGGCGGCGGCTTGCCGATATCCATGGTGGTGCGCTCGACCGGGGATTCCGCTCAGGTCTACGAGGAAGCCGAGAAGATCAAGAACAAGGCGCAGGCGTCGGGCCGCTTCATCGTCGTGCAGAATTCGATGGCCTATGACGCACCGCAGGTGACGGTGACCATCGACCGCGACCGCGCGGCCGCGCTCAACCTGCCGATCGCCGATATCGGCCGGACGCTGACGCTGCTGGTCGGCGGCGCGGAAGTGGCGCAGTTCGACCGCGACTCCAACAGCTATGACATCATCCCCCAGGTGCCGCAGGAATTCCGCGACAACCCCGAAAAACTCGGCGAGTACTTCGTGCGCAGTGTGACGGGCGAGATGGTGCCGCTATCAGCCGTGGTGAAGATTTCGAACAATGCGTCGCCGGCGGCAATCGAGCAGTTCAACCAGCTGAATTCATCGACGATCTCGGCGCTGCCGCTGCCCGGCGTCACCACCGGCGACGGTTTGAAAGTCCTCGAGGACATTGCCAGGGAGAGCCTGCCGGACACCTTCTTCATCGACTATTCCGGCCAATCCCGGCAGGAGAAGGAACAGGGCAACACGATCCTGATCGCTTTCGGCGCGGCCGTCATCGTCATCTACCTGGTGCTGGCGGCGCAGTTTGAAAGCTTCCGCGATCCGCTGATCATCATGATGGCGGTGCCATTGTCGATCTTCGGCGCGATCGTGCCGCTCAATCTGGGCCTCGGCACGCTCAACATCTATACGCAGGTCGGCCTGATCACGCTGATCGGGCTGATCACCAAGCACGGCATTCTGCTGGTCGAATTCGCCAACCAGCAGCGCGAACTGCATGGCATGAGGCGGCGTGACGCCATCATCGCCTCGGCCAAGGTGCGCCTGCGGCCGATCCTGATGACGACGGCCGCGATGGCGCTGGGCGTTGTGCCGCTGATCGTTTCCAGCGGCGCCGGCGCCGCTGCCCGCTATTCGATGGGCCTGGTCATCTTCACCGGCATCCTGGTCGGCACCATGTTCACCCTGTTCGTCGTGCCCATGTTCTACACCTTCATCGCCAGCAAGGACCTGCCGCATCTGGCGGAAAAGCCGGATCCAAAGCTGATGCCGGCGCTGCCGAGCTGAGGCACAAGGCGCAAGAAACAAAAAAGAGGCCGGGATTTCTCCGGCCTCTTTTTTTGGCGGTCGCTCCGGCAACTCCGGCACATGGCCGAATGCGGCAACCTGCCTGCTACTTGACGATGACGATGCTGGTGTTGGCCGGGCCGAAGGTCTCGACGAGCTGGTAGAAATCGGCGGCATTGTCCGGGTGCAGCCGCACGCAGCCATGCGAGGCCGGCCGGCCGAGGCGCTTGATGGCATAGGTGGCGTGAACCGCATAACCGCCGCTGAAAAAGACCGAATGCGGCATCGGGGCGTTGTCGTACTTTTTCGAATACCACATCTCATGCATGCGCGTCGGCTTGAACGAGCCGGTCGGCGTGACATGCGCCCTGTCGCCGGTGGAAACCTTCCAGGCGAAAGTCGGCCGGCCATCGACCGAGACTTCCATGACCTGCTGCGACAGCGAAACGCGCGCCACGATGCTGTTGGCGGCGTGGGCGGCGTGGGCGCCGAACAGAAGCGCGCTGCCAACGAGCGCCGCGACGGTGATGTTGATGAGCTTTGCGGAAATGGTGGTGTGCATGATGTCCCCTCTCTCTGCCGGCCGGCCGGCTCCAATTCGATGAGCGGCTTATCCTCGCGGCGTGTTTCGGACAGATTTCGCGAAATGCTCGTTTGTGTTTCGAATTTGTTTCCTCTGGTTAACAGGCCAACCCGCATACTCGGCACTGCCCGCACCCCAAACGCGGGGTCAAGAATGAACGTACAAAGGTATTCACCCCGAAACGAAAGTTCGAAACGTCTCCATATGAAAGGATACAGGTCGATTTCGAAACCAAACTGCAACAAAGCGCGGATTTTGGCGGCATGATGCGGATACGGACCGGAGGCAAAAGTTGACGCAACGAAAGCAGACGGCAACGACCATGGGAACGAAAACGAACACGCGGTCCTGGCTCTTCAGGATCAGCATCGCGGCGGCGGCCATCGGCAGCATCGGCACCATTGCCGGCCACCCCATGGCGAAGCTGGCGGCGATGAGTTCGAGTGAGATTTCGACCCTGCACGTCGCCCTGTTTTGCGCCACGGTCTGGATCGTTTCCAGCCTGCGCATCGCCCGGTTGAAGGCCCTCTGGCGGGTTGGCCTTCGGCTGCTGGCATTGCGCGGCCCCTCCGGCAACTTGCTGCCGAGAGGACCGAAGGCCCGCGCCGCGACGGGGGGCTCCGTGGGCGGCGCGGGCACTTCGGGAGTTTCCTGACGCGACCCGCGATACAGTCATCTTTTTGGGGAATTCCGATCATGAGAACTAAGTTCGCAGCTTCCGTGCTTTCCGCACTGCTCTATGCGCAGGGCCTGCTCGGCTTTGCCGCACTCGCCAGCGTGCTCCTCAAGGAGCGCGCTCATGCAAGCGAGTTCGCCGCCGGCGGCGACATGGCCTCGGGCCCGTCATTGCTGGTGGTGCGCTGAACCTCGCGGGTATCGGCGCGGAAATGGAAAGTCCGATGCTCATCCGGGGAGCCAGCTGGAAAAGCCAGCCGTCAGTCGGCGAACTGCCGTGGCGGATCGAACCTGTAGCCGGCGCCGCGTATGGTGGTGATGGTCTCGGTGTCGAGCTTGCGGCGCAGCCGCACGATACGCGAGTCGATCGAGCGATCGAACGCGTCGGCATTCTCGGCCGGTGCGGCGGCGATAATGTCGTCACGCGTCAGCACCTTGCGCGGGCTCGCCAGGAACAGCCTGAGCAGCGCCACCTGGCCGGGCGAGAGCTGCTCCTGCGTACCGGAGCGATGCATGACGATCGCCGATCTCAGATCGACGGTCGCGTTCTCCAGCACGATCAGTTCCTGGGTGCCCCTGCCGCGCCGCGAAAGCAGGCCGCCGACACGCGCGGCGAGTTCCCTGACATTGAGCGGACTTTCGACGACGTCGGCGGCGCCAAGCTCGAGCGCCAGCACCTTGTCGAGGAGATCGGCCGGCCGGCATATCAGGATGAAATCCGGTCCATGCTCGCCGCCCCCACTTTGGCCGCCATAACGCCTGAGCAGATCTCGCCCTTCCGCCTGGCTAACGCTGTCCCCGACGACGACGACATCGATGCCTCTGCCCGCCAGCAGCGATTCCGCCTCCCAGGGCTGCCGCGCCTGGCGCACGTCATGGCCGCGCCGCTCAAGATGGTCGGCAAGCTCGGTCGCCACGACGTCGGCAACGGAAACAAGCGCGATGACGGCTCGTGCGGCCATGTTTTCCAACCGTTCCCTGGCAACCGGATATGAGTACTGGACATCATGTTTATACCCAATCTACTTTCCACTGAAAGTGGGAGCGAGAGCATCGTGCGGGCAAGAATTGTCATCGTCGAGGACGAGCCCGACCTGAGGGACGCGGTCGCCGAATATCTCGGCGCCGCCGGCTATGATGTGGCGACCGCGGAAACCGCGGCCGCCGCGCGCAGCCTGGTCGAGACGCAGCCCTTCCATCTGGCCATCCTCGACATCGCCATGCCGGGCGAGGATGGCCTGTCGCTCGGCCGCTGGCTGCGCTCGAAAATGCCCATCGGCATCATCTATGCGACCGCCGCCGGCACCGCGCTCGACCGCATCGTCGGGTTGGAACTCGGCGCCGACGACTATATCGTCAAGCCATATGAACTGCGCGAAGTGCTGGCCAGGGTGCGCAGCGTGCTGCGCCGTGTCCCGCAGCCGACGGAGCCGCAGGACAGGAAAGCCAGGACCGACCGCCGCTCCGTCGCTTTCGGCCCCTTCCAGGCCGATCTCGACGGCAGGCTGGTCACCGGCGCCAATGGTACGGTGATCGACATGGCCAAGAGCGAGTTCGACGTGCTGGAGGTTTTCCTGACCCGCGCCAACCGGCTGCTGACCAGGGCCGCGATCTCCGAGGCGATCGGCTTCACCGAGGATCCGGAATCATCGCGCGCCGTCGACATCCGCATCATGCGGCTGCGCAAGAAGATCGAGACTGATCCGGCCAACCCGAAATTCCTGCGCACGGTGCGCGGCGAAGGCTATATCTTCTCACTGCCGACCGGCGACGGCAACTGAGCGTCAACCCACAGGGTTTCCGCTCCGCAGCCGTTGCCAGCCGATCGTAGTGACGTGACTCTGGAATGACGGCTGACAATGACGGGCGAGACGGCAAGCACGGATAGGCAGGGTTTCAGGCAAGGCGCGGCGATGGCGGCCGTGCGTGTCGTGCGCCGGCTGCGCGAGGCCGGCGACTGGCAGCGCGAAATGGACGGCATACTGGAAACGCTGTGCCACGCCATGGAGTGCCAGCGCGGTATCCTGTTCCGCCTGCGCGAATTGCCCGGCCAAGGTTTCGCCCAGTCGGTCGCCGCCTACTGGATCGACCCCGATTTCGGCGGCGAACTGGCCTCACCGACCGTCATCATGCAGTCGATCGTCAATTCGGATCCGCTGCTGGAGCGGCTGGCCGAGGATGAGCGGCAGGGCAAGGTCTTCGCCGGGCACACCCGCGATCTCGAAGGGTTCCTCAGGGCCGATTTCGAAAAGCAGGACATCAAGTCGTTCCTGTCGGTATCCGTCTTCGCGCACGGCCATCTGTGGGGCACGCTCGCCGTCAATGATTGCGTCGAGGAGCGTGAATGGACCGACGAGGAAGAGGCGACGCTGCACATCATCGCGCTCGCCATCGGCGACGCCATAGAACACTCCCCCTCCGACGCCCATGCCAGCGAGGTGATTCGCCGCACCATGCTGCAGGCCTCGCTCGATGCCATCATCGTCATCGACGAGGCTGGATCGATCATCGAATTCAATCCGGCCGCGGAAAAGATGTTCGGCTTCCAGCGCAGCGATATCCTCGGCAAGGACCTGCTCGATACCGTCGTTCCGGAATACTACCGCAAGGGTTATGCCTCGGGCGCCGACTACATGTCCGGCCGCGGCGCGCCGATGGTCGGCCAGCGGCTCGAGACGGTGACGCAAAATGCCGCCGGCGAGGTCTTCCCGATCGAGCTGACGGCGACCGAGATGCGGGTCGCCGACCGCCGACTTATCTTCGGCTCCATCCGCGACCTGCGCGAGAGGCTGCGCGCCGAGGAGGAGATCAACCGGCAGCGCGAGAAGCTGCACCAGAACGAGAAGATGGCGGCGATGGGCTCGCTGCTCGCGGGCGTTTCGCACGAGCTCAACAACCCGCTGGCGGTGGTGGTCGCGCAATCGACGCTGCTGCATGAATTCGCCTCGGACCCGCAGACCAAGGTCCGTGCCGAAAAAGTGCGCGCCGCAGCCGAGCGCTGCGGGCGCATCGTCAAGAGCTTCCTGTCGATGGTCCGCCTCCATCCGGCGGCGCAGACCGAGACCGATCTCAACCAGGTGATCCGCGCCGCTCTCGAGGTGACCGCCTACGGTGCGCGCTCGAGCGGCATCATCATCGATACCGATTTCGCGCCGGGTCCCCTGCTGGCCATGGCCGACGCCGACCACGTGACGCAGGTGGCGGCCAATTTCCTCATCAACAGCCAGCATGCTCTGGCTGGGATTGCCGGCGACCGGCTGATCAAGGTGCGGAGCTTCCGCAGCGACCGGGGCAATCCGGGCTTCTCGGTCGAGGACAACGGACCCGGCATTCCCGAGGCCATCCGTTCGCGCATTTTCGAATCCTATTTCACCACCAAGCCGGTCGGCGTCGGCACCGGTATCGGCCTGTCGATTTCGAAGTCCATCATCGAGCGGCACAATGGCAATGTCTGGTTCGAGGAAGTGCAGCCGAGAGGCGCGCGTTTCGTCGTCCAGTTACCGGCTCTCTCGGCGGGCATCGCCGCCGCTGGCGAAAGCCAGCCACGATCGAGCGGCCTGCGCCACGCCCTGATCATCGATGACGAACCCGACGTCGCCGGTTCCTTGTCCGACATTCTCGAATTGATGGGCATCAAGTCGCGGATCGCGCCGGTCTGGGAATCGGGCGCCACCACCTTGAGCGGCCACATGCCGCCGGACATCGTCTTTTCGGATCTGCGCATGCCCGGCACATCAGGCATTTCGATCTACCGCGAACTGCTTGCCGAGCGGCCCGACCTGGCGCGGCGCTTCGTGCTGGTCACCGGCGACCTCATCGGCGCGAAGGCGGAAATCGAGGCCTTGCCGGCGCAGCAGCGGCCAAAGATCCTCGAAAAACCGTTCAGCACGCTGGATGTGCGTAGCGTGCTTTCGACCATTGCCGAGCAGGCCGTGTCGAAAGCATAAAAAAGAGGCCCCGGCCGACATCGCGGCGGGAGCCGAAGGGAGCGCTGGAGGACGCTCGGGTAGATCAGGGCATGATCTCGAAACGGGAACCGGTTTTCGGGATCATGCCAGCAAATCCAGAGACAGAAATCAGAAGATGTTGGGCGTGCTGGTCAGCGGCGCGGCGTTGGCGATCATGCGGATCGCGCGGGCCTTGTTCGTTCCGGACTGCTCGGCAATGGCGCGCAGGCAATCCACGGTCTCGGCGCCCCAAGCCTGTCCCTTGCAGGCGAAATCGATCGCGGGCATCGGCAGGCGGGCGGTCGTGGTCGTGGTCGGCGCACCTTCGACGATGTTGGCGGGCGGATTCAACGAAGCGAAGGCTGGGCCGACCGTCGGCGTGAACGCCATACCGGCGAAGGCGCAAGCAGCCAGCGCCATGAACATTGCCATCGGGTGGTCGCTGGCACGCTGGCGAAGCGCCAGCTTCGGGCGGCGGTCAGCGCGCTCTGGAGCCTGAAAGCAGTTGCTGCTGGTGATCTGGACTTTCGCATGCATCATCATCCCCTTCGTTGATTTTCTTTTTGCGATAAAGCGAATTTAACCGCGCCTTGTAACGACGGAAAGGTGACGAGAGCCAGGCAATGTAACCGGATTGAAACATTAATGCGGGCAGAAACGGTCAAAATCGGTCATCGACTATTTTGATCCGATAGCGGATTGCCCAGCGTGCCCTGCTGGTGGCCGACGCGAACGGCAGGGCTTTTTCTTGCCCCGGGAATACCTTGTCGGAGGGCGCGATTTGCAGCGTGAACCGGCAACGGGTGGAGGTTATGGAACTCTGGCTAACACCCGGATTTTCCGGGGTTTTCAGAGACCGCAGTGGAGCAGGATTCTGGTGGAACCAGGGCTGACATTTTTGTCGCGAAATCTACGCATTTCCACAAACCATTGCATTTCAACGCAAAATATGATTATATTGAATGCATATTCAATAAAAAAGAAGAGACGTTTCATGAACCCGCACCTCCGTGACGTGGCAATCCCGAACGATTGGGACCGGCGGGGATTGCCGGGCTGGAGTTACCATTCCGCCGCCCTTCTCGAACTGGAGAAGGAGCATGTCTTCCGCAATCACTGGCAGATCGCTGGACATGTCTGCGACATACCCAATGCCGGCGATTATCTCACCATGGATGTCATTGGCGAGCGCGCTCTGATCGTGCGCGGCAAGGACGGCGTCGTGCGCGGCTTCAACAACATGTGCCGCCATCGCGGCAGCCGCGTCGTGACCGACAGCCAGGGCAATTGTAAGAACGCGCTGGTCTGCCCGTTCCATGGCTGGGTCTACAATCTTGACGGTACGCTGCGCGGCGCCGCCCGCCCGCGCTCCTTCCCCGATCTCGACAAGACCGAGTTCGGCCTGATGCCGCTCGATCTCGAAATCTGGATGGGCTTCATCTTCATCCGCTTCCGCAATGGCGGGCCACAGCCTTCCGTCGCCGAGCTGTTGAAGCCGATCGAACCCGAATTCGCGCATTACAATGCCGCCGATATGGTGCCCTCCTGGGGCATCTGGACCCAGAAAACACCGGTCAACTGGAAGTCCGTGCGCGACGTCGACAATGAAGGCTATCACGTCGCCATGGCGCATCCGGCCCTGCAGGATCTCTACGGCGCCACCTATTTCGACGAGCCTTTCGTCAACGGCGTCTCGCGCTCCTTCGCCACCTACAACCCGCATGCCGGCCGTCGCTGGAGCGTCAGGAACTACGTCAAGATCGCGCCGGAGCCGACGCATCTGCCGGACCACCTCAGGAAGGCTTGGGTCTATTACGGAATCTTCCCGAACGCCGTTCTGTCGGTGATGCCGGAATCGGTGCAGTTCTATCAAGAGTTCCCGCTGTCGACGGGTGAGACGCTGCTGCGTGGCGCCATCTATCGCTACCGCGACGAAAGTCGCGAGCAGGCCGCCGCCCGCTATCTCTCCTTCCGTATCGATCGCGACACCATGTCGGAAGATGTGCAGCTTTCGGTCTGGTCGAACGAATCCATGCTGTCCGAGTCCTTCGAGGGTTTTTACTTCTCCGACCTCGAATATGGGGTGCGCACCCACCACGACCATCTGCGCAAGCAGCTTCCGGTGCTCGGCCTGGAAACAGCGCCGGAAGAAAAGGACATGTGGAACCTAAACGATGCGCTGAGATCGCGAGGGTAGCGGCGCAAGCCGCGAAGCTCTCCCCCCACAAGAGGAAGATTGGCTATCACCCCCGCCAGACACCCTCTTTCCTGAGGTCATCCATGGTGCGCGAAATGCCTTCGCGCAGGATGCCGACCATATCGTCGATCTGCTCGCGCGTGATGATGAGCGGCGGCGACATCACGCACATGTTGATCAGTGGCCGCACCAGCAGGCCAAGCTCATGGCAGTGGGCGTCGATGCGTTTTCCGACATTCTTGTCGAGTTGCAGCGGATCCTTGCTTTCGCGGTCGGCGACGCATTCGACACAACCCATCAGACCCACGCCCCGCACTTCGCCGACCAGCGGCAGCTCTTCCAGCGTCTTCAGCTGCGCCTGGAAATAGGGGGAGACCGCCTGCGCGTGGGCAAGCACGCTTTCCTCCAGCAGGTCGAGGTTCTTCAAGGCCACCGCGCAGCCGACGGGATGGCTGGTGTAGGTCAGCCCGTGGCCGAACATCGCGTCGGGATGGTTCGAGCGGCGCAGCTCCTCCAGCAGCCGTTCCGAGATGATGACGCCGCCGAGCGGGAAATAGCCTGAGGTGACGCCCTTGGCAAAGGTGATCATGTCGGGGTCGATGCCGAAGACGTCGCCGGAGGCAAAGACATGGCCAAGCCGGCCGAAGCCCGTCACCACCTCGTCGGAAACATAGAGAATGTCGTTGTCACGGCAGATCTCGCGGATGCACTTGAGATAGCCGTCGGGCGGCACGACGACGCCGCCGGACGCCTGCACCGGTTCGCCGACGAACGCGCCTATTCTGTCGGCTCCGACGCGCGCGACCGTGTCGCGGAACTGGTCGACGAGGAAATCGGTGAAGGCGGCAAGGCTCATGCCTTGCGGACGCCGGAACGGGTCGGGCGAGGAGAGCTTGACCACCACGTCGTCGGCGCCGTCCATCCAGTCGCGATCGCGCGGGCGGCCATTGAGCGAGGCCGAAAGATAGGTCGAGCCATGGTAGGCGCCGCCACGGCTCAGGATCAGCTTCTTTTCCGGCCGGCCACGTACATTGTTGTAGAACTGCATGAAGCGCAACGCGGTCTCGACCGCGGATGAGCCGCCCGTGGTGTAGAAGACATGGCTGAGGTCGCCTGGGGCATGGCCGGCGATACGTTTGGCAAGCTCCGCCGATGGCGCGTTCATCGTGTACCAGGGCGTGTTGTAGGACAGCGCCATCGCCTGGTCGTACATCACCCTGGCGAGTTCCTCGCGACGGTGGCCGACATTGACGCACCACATGCCGGCCGGGCCGTCGATGAGCCGCTTGCCGGTGTTGTCGGTGATGTAGATGCCATCGCCCTTGCCGATCAGCGCACGCGCCTCCGAACCGACGGAACCGGCATAAGGCCAGGGCTGGATGAGATGACGCTTCGCCAGCTCGACCGCATCGTCGTCGCCAGGGCCAGCCGTTTCGCCTGCCTTCAGATCTCTCACCGCCGCCATCATCGCCTCCACATCACCGAATTTTCCCGGGCATCAATCCGGTTCGCTATGGCCGAAATCATCGCCCCGCTCACACGATTTTGAATGTCCGTTCAATCAACATTGCAGAAATGGCGCTTGATTTCAATCCGCGGATGCGGGCATGATGAAAGAAAGCCGGCAAGGAGAACAAAAGTCGGCACCAGCCCAATGGGGTGCCGTATGGCGGGACAGTCCAGGCCAGCAACCGAGATCACACCCGGAGCGCTCCAATGACGGTGGCTGCGGAAGGGTCGCCCCCGTTGCGCATGACGCGGGCCAGACGAAATGCCCTTCTGCAATCCGAGCCCGTACAGGGCTTTGCCCTGATCAGCCCGACCTTGCTCTACGCGCTCATCCTACTGGTCCTGCCGATACTGGTGGTCATCGCCCACTCCTTCTGGACGCAGCACTACCTGACCATCGACCGCACCTTCACGCTGGAGAATTACCGCGTCGCGCTGACCGAGCCGATTTACCGCGATCTGTTGCGGCGCTCGCTCTATATCTCGCTGACGGTCAGCCTGTTCACCGTCGTCCTCGCCTACCCGATCGCTTATTTCATTTCCTTCCGCGGCGGCCGTCACAAGAGCCTGTGGCTGTTCCTCATCACCATCCCGTTCTGGACCAGCTATCTCTTGCGCGTGATGTCGTGGAAGGTCATCCTGGGCTATAACGGCGTCTTGAATTCCGGCTTGATGGGTCTGGGCATCATCGACGAACCGTCGACAGCCCTGCTCTACAATTCGAGCGCCGTCATCATCACCCTTACCCATGCCTGGGCGGCCTTCGCCATTCTGCCGATCTTCGTGTCCCTGGAGAAGGTCGACCGCACCCTGGTCGAAGCGGCCACCGATCTTGGCGATGGCCCCTTGCGCTCGTTCCTGCGTGTAACTTTGCCGCTGTCGGCGCCTGGCATCATTTCCGCGGCGCTGATCGTCATGGTCCCGACGGTCGGCGACTACGTCACGCCAAAGCTCGTCGGCGGCAAGGACGGCGTTATGATCGCCAACGCCATCCAGGCACAGTTCGGCAAGGCAGCCAACTGGCCGCTCGGTGCCGCACTTTCCGTCACCACCATGCTGATCGTCTCCCTGATGGCCGGCGCCACGGTGCTGATCATCCGCACTTTGCAAAGGATGGCGCGATGAGGGCGCGGCGCTTCCTGCCGGGCGGCTGGCTGTCCGCCTACGCGTTCTTCTATATCGTCTTCCTCTATCTGCCCGTCATCTTCCTGCCGATCTTCTCGATCAACACGGCGGCGACGCCGAAATTCCCTCTGACCGGCTTCACTCTGCAATGGTACGAGGACCTGCCGCGCACGCCGGCGCTGCTCGACGCCGCCTGGAATAGCCTGATCGTCGGCGTCTCGGCGGCCATCCTCTCGACCGTACTCGGCATCCTCGCCGCCCGCTCGATCACCCGCTACCGCTATCCCGGCCGCCGCGCCCTCAATGGCCTGATCATGGCGCCGCTTGTGCTGCCTGAAGTGATCGTTGCCATCTCCATGCTGCTGGTGATGCTGCAGCTTGGCTTGAGCCTGTCGCTGTTCACCGTCGTGCTCGGCCACGTGCTGATCTGCATTCCCTATTCAATGACAGTGCTCACCTCCGGCTTCGAAGGTTTCGACCGCAGCCTTGAGGAAGCCTCCGCCGATCTCGGCGAGAGCGCCTTCGGCACTTTCCGGCGCGTGACGTTGCCGTTGGTGGCGCCGGCGATCATTTCCAGCCTGCTGGTCTGCTTCACCATCTCTCTGGATGAATTCATCATCGCCTTCTTCCTCACCGGCACCGAGGCGACGCTGCCGATCTACATCTGGGGCCAGTTGCGTTTCGCATCGAAACTGCCCGGCGTGCTGGCGCTGGGCACGCTGCTCTTGGTCGCCTCCTTCCTGCTGATGACGATCGCCGAAATGCTGCGTCGCCGCGCGGCCAGACGCACCCAGAACGAGGGAGGCCTCTATGCCTGAGCAGCCGCGGATCGAGCGCACTCACGCGGACAGGATCCAATCCGAAAGACCGATGATCGATATCCGCAACGTCACGCGCAGCTACGGAGCCTTCAGGGCGCTGGACGACGCCTCCCTGACCATCAGGGAAGGCGAGTTCTTCTCGCTGCTTGGTCCGTCCGGCTGCGGCAAGACCACGCTTTTGCGCATGATCGCCGGGTTCGACAATCCGACCAGCGGTTCGATCGCGGTTGGCGGCCAGCCGATGGAAGGCATCCCGGCCAACCGCCGGCCGACCAACATGGTGTTCCAGAGCTATGCGATCTTCCCGCACCTCAATGTCGAGCAGAACGTCGCCTACGGACTGAAGCGGCTGAAGCTGCCGGGCGGCGAGGAGAAGCGCCGCGTCGAGGAAGCGTTGGCGCAGGTCTCGCTCACCGGCCTCGGCAAACGGCTTGCCACGGAGCTCTCCGGCGGCCAACGCCAGCGCGTCGCGCTTGCCCGCGCCCTGGTGATGCGGCCCAAGGTGCTTTTACTCGACGAGCCGCTCTCGGCGCTCGACAAGAAGCTGCGCGAGCAGATGCAGGTCGAACTGCGCCGCCTGCAGCAGGCCGTCGGCATTACCTTCGTATTGGTCACCCACGACCAGTATGAGGCGCTCGCCATGTCCGACCGCATCGCCGTGATGTTCGGCGGCAGGATCGCCCAGGTCGCCTCGCCAAAGGAAATCTACCAGCGCCCGGTCAACCGCCAGGTCGCCGACTTCCTTGGCGGCATGAACTTCGTCAAGGCCGAGATTGTCGAGGAGAACGGCGCCTCGCTGATCGTCGACACGCTGGGTTTCGGCCGCATCAAGACCGACAAGCCCAAGGCTTTCGTGCGCAACGGCGGCGGCGCCACGCTCGGCATCAGGCCGGAGCGCCTGCGCGTGCTATGGAACAATGCGACAGCCAAGTTCGAGGTCGCCGGCAAGGTGGTCGAGCGCCACTATTTCGGCGAGATCACCCATCTCATCGTCGAGATCCCCGGGCTGGAAAAGCCGCTATCGGTGACCGAGACCAACGATTTCGGTGCCGATGATATCCCGGTCGGCACCTCCATCCGCCTCGCTTACGATCCCGAAGCCCTGGTCGCGATGGCCGACTGAACATCGGCGATGATCCTGCGCGCCGCGATGCGCCCGGCCACGATCGCGCCTTCGACATAGCCCGGGAATGACGGCGACAGTTCCGACGAAGCGAAAAGCACCGGCGGCGCACCGGCAAGAATGGTGCGCTCGGCATCCCTCGCCGTCACATCGACGATCAGGTCGCTATAGGCACCGCCGCTCCAGCCATCATGCGTCCAGTCGCGGCGGTTGAAATCGAGACTATCGGCAGCCTCCGAACCAAGAGCCTCCACAAGCCTCGTCGTCACCTGCGCCCGCAGGTCCGCCTCGCCGAGTTCGTGCCAGCGCAGCGCCAGCGGCCCGCCAACGAAGACAACTAGCGCCGCGTGCTCGGAATCCCTGCTGGCGTCGCAGGCAAACAGCCCCGGCAGATCCCGCCACATCACCATCCCGCTCAAATTCCGCTCTCGCCAGAATGGCTTGGGATAGCGCACCAGGATCTTGATCGCCGCGCCGCTTTCCCAGGCGCCGAGCGCCGTTTCCAGGGCTGCTGGCAAGGTGGGCGTAAAATCGAGCGTCGCGGCTGTCGCCGGCGGCACGGCGACCAGGACTTCGCACGCTTCGACCACGCCATTGATCGAGACAACCCGAACCCCTGGCGGACCGTATTCGATGCGGGTCACCGGTTCACCGAGCCTTACACGGCCGCCGAGGTCCTCGGCCAGATCATCGGCCATCGACTGCATGGTCTCGCGCAGGGAATATTGCAGCTCCGGCACCTCGTTGGTGATGCGCCGGTCATTGTCGATGAGATACCACAGTGGCACCTTCTCCAATGCCAGGCACCACAGGCCTTCGATCATCGACCGGAAGGCCGCCTTGGCCTCGCCCGCGTCATCCTGCGTCTCCAGCCAACCGGCAACGGTCAATCCCGCAATGGCAGGATCGTTGGGCTCGATCCTGTTCATGCGCTCGCGGATTGCCATAGCGGCGTGATAGGTCCGCTCGGCTTTGCCGACCGACATTGACGGGTGGGTGATGAAATCACCCTCGACGTAAGTCTCGACGAATGTCTTGCCGCGAGCCCGGGCCAGTTCCATCAACTGCGGCATGTCCTCGCACAGGAATTGGCCGCCGCTGTCGATGCGCTCGCCAAGTCCATTTCGCACGGTCTCGACGCGGCCGCCGACACGATCGCGGGCCTCCACAAGCACGAAGTCGACGCCGGCGCGCTTCAATTCAATCGCGGCCGATAGGCCGGTGAAGCCGGCGCCGACGATGACGACGTCGGTTCTTTCGATCTTGTCGTTCAATAGCCAGCCTTGATCTTCTCGAACTCGTCGATCATGCGCTTCTTCAGCTCCGGCGGTACCGGCTGCTGGAACAGGGTCTTGTCGAGGAACTTGTCGAGATTGTCGAAGCCGCGGTCGGCCAGCACCTTGTGGTCGATTTCAGCCATCCCGGCGCCATTGCCGTGGCCGTAGCCGAAGGTCTTGACCAAATAGTCCGACACGCCGGGCGCGTTGACGGCGCTGAGGAAATCATAGGCCTCGTCGAGCTTGCCTGGCGCGTCCTTCATCAGCACATAGCCGCATACCCAGGTCGAAATCCCTTCCTTGGTCTCTCGGTTCATGGCGATCGGCAGGCCCTGTCCCTTCAGCGTCACGAAGGTCTCGTTCCAGCCCCAGACGAGATCGACCTCGTTGCCGATAAAAGCCTGGTTGAGGTCGGTGTCGTCGGTCCAGTAGAAACGGATGTTCTTGTGCACGTCGCGTAGGAAAGCGGACGCCTGCTTGAACTGGTCGTCGGTCATCTTGGTCCAGTCCTTGAGACCGATGACCAAACTGGCCAAGGCATAGGCGTCATCGACATTGTCGCCGATGGTGACGCGGCCCTTGAACCGCGGATCGGCGAAAATCTTGAGCGACTGTGCCTGTTCGGCCGTCACCTTGTCGGTGCGGTAGAGCAGCGAGGTGTTGCCCCAGTCGAATGGCATGAACCAGGCCTTGCCGTCGGCGGTGACGGCGAGATCCTTCATCGCCATGATACCGGGATTGAGATCCTTCCAGCCTTCTATCCTGGACGTGTCGAGCGGCTGCAGCATGCCGGCTTCGCGCCACTTCACCACGCTTTGCGAGCAGGGATGCGCGATATCGGCCTTGAAACCCGCCCGCATCTTCTCGAACGCCTCGTCCTCGTCGCCGAAGAAAGCAAAGGTCGGCTCGGCGCCGTATTTGGTCGTGTACGCCGGGTGTAGCAGCGGGTCCTCATAGCCCGACCAGTCGAACACGACGAGGTCGCCGCCGCCCTCGGCGAGCGCGTAAACCGCGCCGGCACCGAACGTGCAGGCAGCGGCGATGACAAGCCGGCGAAGCACGGAATTCATGGTGCGAAAAACTCCCCCATCGCGAAAGATGCCGAGAGCGAGGTTAGGCAAATTCAAGCGCTTTGGCGAGCCCATCCGCCGCTCCTGCCGGCGCACGGACGGGTCCGCCAGGCAAAGGCTTAATAGCCCGCTTTGATCTTCTCGAACTCGGCGATCATCTTGAGCTTGAGATCCGACGGCAGCGGCTGCTGGAACAGCGTCTTGTCGACGAATTTCTGCACGTCGTCATAGCCCTTTTCCTTCAGGACGGCCTGATCGACGCCGGCCATGCCCTTGGCATTGGCCTGGCCGTAGCCCCAATCCTTGACCAGCACCTTGGCGATCTCCGGATCGTTGACTGCGTTGAGATAATCATAGGCCTTGTCGGTATTGCCGGGTGAGTCCTTGAACAGCACATAGCCGCAGACCCAGGTCGAGATGCCTTCCGCCGTGTCCTTCTTCGACTTGATCGGCACGCCGGCGGCGGCCGACTGCACGGTCGCATCGTTCCAGGCCCAGGCGAGATCGACCTCGCCGCCGCTCAGAAGCTGGACGACGTCGGTGGTGTCGGTCCAGTAGGAGCGCACGTTCTTGTGTACTTGGCGCAGGAAGTCGGAGGCCTGCTTGAACTGATCGTCGGTCATCTTGGTCCAGTCCCTCAGGCCGATGGCGAGGCTCGCCAGCGCATAGGCATCGTCGACATTGTCGCCGATCGAGACCCGGCCCTTGAACTTCGGATCGGCAAACGCCTTCAGCGACTGCACGTCCTTCTCGTCGATCTTGGAGGAATTGTAGGTAAGCTGCGTATTGCCCCAGTCCCAGGGCATGAACCAGGCTTTTCCGTCATCGGTCGTGGCGAGATTCTTCATCGCCATGATGCCGGGATTGAGGTCCTTCCAGCCCGTGATCCTAGAGGTGTCGAGCGGCTGCAGCAGGCCAGCCTCGCGCCACTTCACCACGCTCTGCGAGCAGGGATGGCCAAGGTCGGCCTTGAAGCCGGAACGGACCTTCTCGAACGCCTCGTCCTCATCGCCGAAGAAGGCGAAGGTCGGCGAATCGCCGTTCTTCTCGACGTATTTCGGGTGGAAGCCCGGGGCCTCGTAGCCGGACCAGTCAAACACGATAAGATCCTTGTCGGCGGCGATCGCCAGGGCGGCGGCGGAAGCCGCCAGTGCACCGGCCAGTGCAAGCGTCAGTGTCAGGCGTCTTGTCAGTGTCTTCATTGCTGCTCCATCCTCTGTGGTTTTCTTATGATTTCGTTGGGCTGGCCGCCTTCCGCGGGTAATGTTTCGGGAAAGCCGCCGACAGGAATTCATTGGCCGCCTGCAAGGCCGTCTCGCGGGTCGTGTCCTCGGTGCCCATCATCAACCGCAGCCACAAGCCTTCCAGCATGGCGCTTAGAGCCAGCGCCATGACCTGCGGCTCGTAGGCATAGCCGCCGTTTTGCTTGAGCGCCGTGCAGAGGTCGATGAAAATGTTCTGGTAAACGGCATCCCGCGCACTGCTCAGCGCCTGGTAGGTCGGCCGCGATTTGGCCTCGCCCCAGAAGGCGCACCAGGCGGCAAGCTTGCGCTTGTTGCAGATCGAGCGGTCGAAATCGGCCGCGACCAGCGCCTGGAGCTGGTCGGCAGGATTGTCACCTGCCTTGTGCAGCGCATTGCGCCAATGCGCCGAGTATTCGTCATACATGTACTGCAAGGTCGCGATGAGCAGCTTTTCCTTGCTCTCGAAATGGAAATTGACGATGCCGCGCGACAGACCGGCGCCATCGGCGACATCGGCCATCGTCGTTTCCGAATAGCCGCGCTTGGCCAGCGAATCGATCGTCGCCTCGATAAGCTGAAGCTGCCTGACCTCCTTCGCGGCCTTGCGCCCGCGCTTTTCGGATTCAGCCTTCCGTACGGGTTCAAGGAGCGCGTCCCTGGCGTCTGCCGTCTTCATGCGTATGATGGTCTCCAGCATCGCCGGCTATCCCTTTGCGTCCGGCTTCCACCCGCGAAGATGAGTGGGACGGTGCTCGCCACTGTCAAGCACCTTCTGCATGGCTTCCCAGGTTCGAATGTTGTCGACACAACAGGCCGACCGACCACGGCAGCAACGGCCGAATAGCGATCCCTTCAACCCCATAGCGCATCGAGGAGCGGATGGCGGTGTAGTCATACTCCGGCTCGGCCTCCGCCGTTTCGATCATCAGCCCTCGGTCCCCAATGGACGAACGCCTGTTTCGAACGCCGGCAAAGCGTAATCCATGTCTGGAAAAACGCAACATCATTTGTTGAACATTCATTCAGAATGGCTGGACAGAATGGCTGACACCATGCCAAATTCCACGTATTCGGGAACAGATCACGCGAAAATGAAGAGCGGGTCGCAGATGAGAACTGGGCCAAAATGAAAGCTTGGGACGCGATCATCATCGGCGGCGGACACAACGGTCTGGTCAACGCCTGTTACCTGCAGCGCGCCGGGCTCGACGTGCTGGTGGTGGAGAAGAACGACTGGGTCGGCGGTGCCGCCACCAGCCGCGAGCTGACGCCGGGCTTCCTCTATTCCAACTGCTCTTATGTCTGCTCGCTGTTCCGGCCCGAGATCATGCGTGATCTCGAGCTGCCGCGCTTCGGCCTGCAGGTGATTTCCTATGAAGGCGGCGCGGTCTTCACCCGGGATGGCGATTATCTCGCCAACTACCGCGACCACGACGCGCACCGGCGCGAATTCGCCCGCTTCTCCAAAAGGGATGCCGAGGCCTATGACCGCTACTCCCGCGACGTGACGCGACAGTGCCGCTTCATCCAGCCGCTGCTGATGCGCACGGCGCCGGATCCGACCAGCCTGCGTCCGCGCGATCTCGGCGAACTGCTCTATCTCGGCAAGAAATTCACCGGTCTCTCCGCCGAGGAAATGGCGCTGACCCTGCGCTTCTGGACCATGTCCATCTCGGACTTCCTCGACGAATATTTCGAGACCGATGTCATCAAGGCGAACTTCGCGCTGTCCGGCATCATTGGCACGGCACTCGGGCCGATGTCGCCCGGCACGGCTTACGTCCTGCTGCACCACTATATGGGCGAGGTCGACGGTTCGGTCGGTGCCTGGGGCTATGCGCGCGGCGGCATGGGCTCGGTCACCAAGGCACTGGCCGCTTCCTTCAAGGCCGCGGGTGGAACCATCCGCACCGGCGCCGAGGTCGACCACGTGCTGGTAAACAGAGGCAAGGCGAAAGGCGTCGTTCTGGCCGGCGGCGAGGAGATTTACGGCAAGCTGGTCGTCTCCAATGCCGACGTGAAGCGCACCTTCCTGAAGCTGGTCGAGGAGAAGGAACTGCCCGACATCTTCCTGCGCCGGGTCAAGAATTTCAAGATCCGGGGCTCCTCAGGCAAGGTCAACATCGCACTCGATTCGCTGCCGGAATTTCCCGCGCTGCCAAAGGACTCGCCAGTCTACCGCGGCGACATGCATTTCACCGATTCGATGGAGCGCATGGAGCGCGCCTATGACGACTGGAAGGCCGGCCGCTGGTCCGCCGATCCCTTCCTCGACATGGTCATCCCGACGACGCTCGACCCGACCATGGCGCCGCCTGGCAAGCATTTCATGAGCTGCTTCGTGCAGTACGCGCCGCCCAAGATCGCTGGTCGCGAGTGGACGGACGCCGATCGCGACGGTTTTGCCGAAAGCGTGGTCGCGCAGATCGCTGAGTATTCGCCGGGTTTCCGCGAGCGCATCGTCCACATGGAGGTGCGCACGCCGCGCGAGATCGAAGCCGAGGTCGGCCTCACCGAAGGCAACATCTTTCAGGGCGAACTCACCTTCGACCAGCTGCTGTTCAACCGCCCGGTGCCGGGCTACGCGCAGTATCGGTCACCGCTCAGTGGGCTCTATATGTGCGGCTCCTCGACCCATCCCGGCGGCGGCGTCATGGGTGCGCCCGGACGCAACGCCGCGGCCGAAATTCTGCGCGACCTCGCAAAGTCCACCTCGCATATGAGCCCGGCCCATGACGTCATTTGATGCGCCAAAATGGGATGTGCTTGTCATTGGAGGCGGCCACAACGGGCTTGTCGCCGCCGCCACGCTGGCAAAGGCCGGCCGCAAGGCGCTGGTGCTGGAAGCCGGAGCCGATCTCGGCGGCGCCGCGCGCACCGAGGAATTCGCGCCCGGCTTTCGCATCTCGTCGGTCGCGCATGTGCTGAACCGGCTGCATCCCGATGTGGTGAAGACGCTGGAGCTGGAAAAACACGGGCTGCAAATCGCTCGCGCCGACTTCGCCCCGTCGGTCGCTTTGTCGAAAGATGGACCGCCGCTTGTCCTGCATGGCGCCTATGGCGAGGTGCTGACCGGCGCCAGTTCGTCGGAACAGTCCGCCTGGAAGGAATTGCGCGCGCAACTGCTGCGCTACGCAGGCATCCTGAAGCCCTTCCTCTCTCGACGCCCGCCCGATCTCGGCGGCATGTCGCTGTTCGAAGGCGCGGCACTTGGCCAGACCGCGCTGGCGCTGAAGAAGCTCGGCAAGGAAGACATGCGCGACTTCCTGCGCGTGCTTTTGATGAACGTTGCCGACCTGCTTGACGAGCAGCTCGCCGACGACAGGCTGAAAGGCCTGCTCGCCTTCGATGCCACGCTCGGGAGCCATCTTGGCCCGCGCTCGCCGACCTCGCTGCTCGGCCTCTATTATCATCTGGCCGGAGAGATCGGCGGTGCGGCCGGAGCGCAGATACTGCCACAGGGCGGCATGGGCGCGGTGGTCGCCACCCTCCGCGCCGCTGCCGAAAAGGCTGGCGTCACGATCCGCACGTCGGTGCCCGTCGCAAGGATCATTGCCGAGAAAGGCCGCGCCGTCGGCGTCGTCCTCGACAATAGCGAGGAGCTTCGCGCTAGGACGATCGTCTCCGCCATCAATCCGGCGACCACCTTCCTCGATCTTGTCGGGCCGCGCGGGATCGACACCGGCTTCATGCGCAAGGTCAGAAATATCCGCATGAAGGGCAATACCGCCAAGCTCCATTTGGCGCTCGACCGGCCGCCGCAATTTTCCGGGGTCGATGCTGCCGGCAGCAAGGGGCGGCTGGTCATTGCGCCCTCCCCAAACCATGTCGAGCGTGCCTTCAATCCATCCAAATATGGCGAGTTCTCGTCCGAGCCGGTGATGGAAATCACCTTGCCCAGCCTTGCGGACCCATCCCTGGCGCCGGACGGTGCCTGCGTGCTGTCGGCCGTGGTGCAATATGCGCCTTATGCACTGAAGCAAGGCTGGGATGCCGGCAAGCCGAAATTCCTCGAGGCTATCATGGCTCAGTTGGAGGCCTACGCACCTGGCATAGGCAAGACGGTGGTTCAAGCCGAACTGCTCACCCCTGCCGACATTGAGAAGCGCTTCCGCATGCCAGGCGGCCACTGGCACCATGGTGAACTGCAGGCCGATCAGATGCTGATCTCGCGCCCCGTCTCCGGCCGGTCGGGCTACGACACGCCGCTCGACGAGCTGTTCCTGGCCGGTGCGGGTTCGCATCCCGGTGGTGGTGTTTCGGGTGCGCCCGGCTTGAACGCGGCACGGCACATCATCGCGATGAAAGCGTGACGGGATGTCTCAGTTGGCCAACACCGCCTTCCACTGCGAAGGAACGCTGCCATGACCAGTCAGCTCGACAACGCGGCCCGCACCCTGGCGCAATCCCACTTCCGAACGCCGCGCCTTGGCACGCCGTTCCAGCCACGTATCGACGCGCTAGCCAGGACCCAGGACTGGTACAATTGGGCCGGCTGCCGCGCGCCGCATTCGCTTTGGGACGAGGAGCTCGAATATTTCGCCATCCGCAGCCAGGCAGCACTGTTCGACATCTCGCCGATGACCAAATACCGGATCGAGGGACCGGATGCCGAAGCCTTCCTCGACCGCGTCACCTTGCGCGATGTCACCAAGCTCAGGCCCGGCCGTGTTCATTACACCGCGTGGTGTGACGACGAAGGTTTTGTCCTGGACGATGGTACGCTTTTTCGCTTGTCGCCGACACGCTTCCGGCTGTGTTCGCAGGAGCGGCATCTGCCGTGGCTGCTGGACAGTGCCCTTGGCGTCCACGTCATTGTCGAGGACGAAACCGAGGCCGTCGCCGGGCTCGCCTTGCAGGGCCCAACCGCCTTCGCCGTGCTGCGCGATGCCGGTTTCGCCGGTGTCGAGAAGCTGAAGATATTCGGCCTTGCCGAATTCCCGCATGACGGCGACACGGCCACCATCTCGCGCACCGGCTTTACCGGCGATCTCGGCTACGAGCTGTTCGTGCCGGTCGACAAGGCGCTCAGCCTGTGGGACCGGTTGATGGCCGCGGGCGAACTTCGCGGCATCCGCGCCATCGGCTACACCGCGCTTAATCGGGCTAGGCTCGAAGCCGGGCTGATCGTCGCCAATGCCGATTTCACCACCGCCGAACACGCCATTCGCGCCGACCGCCGGCGCATGCCCGACGAGGTCGGGCTCGGCTTCATGATCGATCTGGAAAAAGGCCATTTCAACGGCCGTCGTGCCATCCTCGAAGCGAGGGCGAAACGCAAGCTGCGCCATGTCCTGGTCGGGCTGGAGATCGAGGGCAACATCCCGGCCGAACACGCGATCGTCTACCACAAGAAGTCAAAGGATGTCGGCCTGGTCAGCGCCGCCATGTGGTCGCCGACGGCCAAGCGCAACATCGCCATCGCCTCGCTGGCGCGGCCCTATGGTGATACTGTCGTGGAGGACCTCTGGGTCGAGATCTACGCCATGCGCGAGCTGCAGTACCAGAAGCTGATGAAACGGGCCAAGGTCGTGGCGCGGCCTTTCATAAAGCTCGACCGCCGCACCGCCAACCCGCCATCGGATTTCTGAGCATGACCGAGGAAGCGGGCAAGCACCAGGAAGAAGGCGAAGCCGCCGAGCAGTGGGAGCTGGTCAACACGCCGCTCGGCGAGAAATGGTCCGGCCGCACGCGCTATGCCGCCGCCATGTTCTTCTACAAGCAGGGCGAGATGAGCGCCGAGACGCTCGAAGTCTATCGCATCTGCGCGCGGCTCGATGCGGAAAATCCGCTGCCGATCATCAGGGATCGTGGCGTCGGCAAGGACTGGCTGAAGCGCATGGGCTTCGAATAAACCATTCTAACCTATCGTTCTTTGCAGCATGCTCAGCCAGTTGCGGTAGGCGATCTTTTCGATCAGCGCGCGGCCGAAACCGCGTGCCGCCACCGCATCGATGAGTTTCGGCAGGCCAGCGACGTCGCCGATGACGGCCGGGATCATGGCACCGTCGAAATCCGAGCCGAGACCGACGCCGTCCTCGCCCAAAGCCTGCAGCAGGGAATCGATATGGCGCACCATGATGTCGAGGCTGGTGTCGGCATTCATGCGGCCGTCCTCGCGCAGGAAGCCGGTGGCGAAGTTGAGGCCGACCATGCCGCCGGACTCGCGGATCGCTCCGAGCTGCCAGTCCGTCAGATTGCGCGAATGGCCGCAGATCGCGTGCACGTTGGAGTGGGTGGCGACCAGCGGCGCATCGCTAAGTGCTGCAACATCGCGGAAGCCCTTCTCGTTGAGATGCGAGAGGTCGATCATGATCTTCAGTTCATTGCAGGCCTTGACCAGCGCCTTGCCGGCATCGGTCAGGCCAGGTCCGGTGTCGGGCGAGGACGGAAAGCGGAACGGCACGCCATTACCGAACGCATTCGGCCGGCTCCAGACGATGCCGAGCGAACGCAGGCCCGCGGCATGCAGAACGTCGAGCATGGTGAGTTCGGGATCGATCGCCTCGACGCCCTCGATGTGGAACACCGCGGCAATCGTGCCTTGTGCCATGGCGTTGCGCACGTCGCCGGCACTGCGGCAGATCGCCAATGCGCCGGCGCGCTCAAGCCGGAACAGGATGGACGCCATGGCGATCGTCGAGTTGAGCGCATCGGCGCGCGGAACCTCGGGCGGCAGCGGCTCGCTGTCGCTCGGCGCCGAAGGCACGGCGCTGCGCCGCGCTTTCTCGACCGGCGGCGGGAAGATGGCGAACATGCCGCCGGCGAATCCGCCGGCCCTCGCACGCGGCAGGTCGATATGGCCGCCCGATTTCCCGTCGATGAACAGCTTTTCGACGTCGCTGTCCTTGGACTGATAGAGCCTCAGCAGCGTGTCGTTATGGCCGTCGAAGACGGGGACGAGGTCGGAGTCTGTCATGGGGGTCATTCGGTTCGTTCATCGGCGCGGGAGCGATATATCATACCCACTTAGGCACGATGTGCTACCCGCGCAAATGACAAAGCCTGTCCGACCTATTGCTTCAGCACGTCGGCCCATTCCGGATGGCGACGGAACTGGGCGTTGGCGAACGGGCAGAGCGGGATGATCTTCTTGCCCGCTGCCCGCGCGTCCTCGACGGCGCGGGTGACGAGCCGAAGCCCGGCGCCCTGGCCGCGAAAGGCGTCCGGCACTTCCGTGTGGTCGATGATGAGCTGGTGCTCGCCGATCTTGGTGAAGGTCATCTCGGCCTCGGCGCCGCCGGGGCCGCGCAGGAAGTAGCGACCCTTGGATCCGCGATCTTCAAGTTCGATCTCTGGCAGTTGATCGGGCATCTCTACACTCCTTGGGCGACACCGGCAAAAAGCCGCCGCGCCGCCTCGATTTCGTTTGGCCGCACCTCGTGCCCGCCGTCGTGCCACTCCACTGTGACATCGGCGCCATCGGCACGCAAATAGGCTTCCAGCCGCGCGGTCACGTTCGGCGGGCAGATCGGATCGCGCCTGCCGGCGGTCACCAGGATGTGACGGCCGGCAAGGCTGCCTTTCACCTCCGGTTCGAACGGGATCAGCGGATGCATCAGCACCGAAGCGTCGAACAGGTCAGGGGCTTCGAACACCAGCGAGGCCAGGATGTTGGCGCCGTTGGAATAGCCGAGGCCCAGCACGGCCGACGGCGTCGCAGCCTCGACATGGGCCTTGACGAATTCAGCCATCTTGCCCGTCGCCCGCGCCAGGTCGTCCATGTCGTAGACGCCCTCGCCGGTGCGGCGGAAGAAACGCGCCGCACCTTGTTCGGAAACATCGCCGCGCGGCGAGATGATGGTGGCCTGGGGCGCGAGATCACGCCCCAGCGAAACAAGCTGGCTCTCGTCGCCGCCCGTGCCATGAAAGACGAAGAGCAGCGAACCGCCCGGCGAACCGGGCAGCACCTTGTGGATGAAAGCGTCCTTGCTCATCGCTCAGCCCTCCAGCTTCTGCAGATGCTGTTCGAGATAGGGCCGCAGGTGCTGATGCTGGGTGGGCAGCTTCAGTGCCTCGCCGAGATGGGCGGTGTCCTCATCACGGTCGAAGCCCGGCTCGTTGGTGGCGACTTCGAACAGCACGCCGCCAGGGGTGCGGAAATAGATCGCCCAGAAATAGTCGCGGTCGATCACCGGCGTCACGCCATAGCCCGTATCCATCAGCGCTTTGCGCACTTCGAGCTGCTTGGCGCGGTTCTCGACGGAGAAGGCGACATGATGGACGGAGCCCGCGCCGAGGTCGGCGAAAGGGGCAGTCGGCAGCGATTCGATGTCGACGACATCGGCGCCGTTGCCGTTCCTGACGGCGAGCCGCCTGACATTGCCCGACTTGTCGACCTCCTCGTAGCCCATGAACTTCAACAGCTCCTCGGTGGCGCCGCCATCCTTCAGCCTGAGCGAAACCGAGTGAAAGCCGCGGATCGCCTCGTCCGCGGCAATGCCGCCTTTCACCCAGGGCGCTCTGCTGTCGGCCTTGTCCTCGACGAGGGCAAATCCATCGCCGTCCGGGCCGGCAAATCCGAGCCGCTTCTCGCCAAAGCTGTCCTCGCGGGCGACATTGGTTACGCCTTCGTCGGTGAAGCGTTTTTCCCAATAGGCAAGCGTGCCTTCCGGCACGGAGTAGACCGTGGTGCCGACTTCGCCGACGCCATGGCGGCCTTTGCCAATATTGGGAAAGGGGAAATAGGTCATCACCGAACCCGGCGTTCCGACCTCGTCGGCATAGTAGAGATGGTAGACGTCGGGCGCATCGAAATTGACCGTCTTCTTGACCCGGCGCAGGCCCAGCTTGTGGGTGAAGAAATCATTGTTCTGCCGTGCATCCCTGGCCATCGAGGTGACGTGATGCAGGCCCTTGATCTGGTCGAGCATGGTCTTTGCTCCTTCCCTTGGTGCTTGTGCGGCCTCGCCGCTGTCCACGCCAATATGAGGACGCGATCGATTGTGGCAAAGGCGGCAAACACAGAATGGACTGTGCTTCAAAAGTGAACAATGAGAAGGCGCTTGTTCACCATCCAGCCAACAGCCTTGGTCTTGCGCGGTTGATGGAAATCGGTTCCATGTGCGCATTCGAATATACTGGGAAGGGGTAGCGCAAGTGACTGGAAAAGGCAGGCGGCCGAATGTCCTCCTCATCACTTGCGACCAGTGGCGCGGTGATTGCCTGTCGGCTGCCGGCCATGCCCAGGTGAAGACACCGAATGCCGATGCGCTGGCCGCCGAAGGTGTGCTGTTCAAGCGCCATTACGGCGGTGCGGCTCCGTGCTCGCCCGCGCGTGCCTGCCTCTATACGGGCCTCTACCAGATGAACAACCGTGTCTGTCGTAACGGCACACCGCTCGATGCCCGCCACGGCAATATTGCGCTTGCCGCGCGCAGCGTCGGTTACGATCCGACCTTGTTCGGCTATACCGATGTGTCGCTCGATCCGCGCCAGCTTGCACCGGCCGATCCGCGGTCGCACAGCTACGAAGGCGTGCTGCCCGGCTTCACTGTGCGCCAATTGCTGCCCGAACATCAGAAGCAGTGGTTGTCCTGGCTGAAGCAGCAGGGCATCGATGCCAGCGCTGGAAGTCCTGATATCCATCGTCCCGTTGGCGAGGCGGACGGCGCGGTGACTGAGGCGCCACCCATCTACTCGAAGGATCAGACCCCAACGGCCTTCCTCGCCGGCGAATTCATCCGCTGGCTGAGCGAGCAAGAGGAAGCCACGCCATGGTTTGCGCATCTTTCCTTTATCAGCCCGCATCCGCCCTTCATCGTGCCGGAACCGTACAACATCCAATACGATCCGGCGGACGGCCCCGCTTTTCACCGCGCGGAAAGTTGGCGTGCCGAATCTCAGGGCCACCCCTACATCGCCTATGATCTTGGCCGGCAAGAACGCGCGAAGTTCCGCCCCGGCGCCACGGGCAAGGTACACGACTGGAGCGAGGACGATTTCCGCCGTATCCGGGCAATCTATTACGGCATGATCTCGGAGGTCGACGCGCAGCTCGGCCGCCTATGGCAAGCGCTGAAGACCGAAGGCGCGTGGGACAACACCATCATCGTGCTCACCTCCGACCACGCCGAAATGATGGGCGACCATTTCATGCTGGGCAAGGGCGGCTATTTCGACGGCAGCTACCATATCCCGCTGATCATCCGCGATCCACGCCACCGTAAGGCCGCCGCCAGCAAGATCGATCGCTTCACCGAAGCGGTGGACATTTTGCCTACGCTCATCGACCTGCTCGGCGTGGCTCCCGAGCCGCATCTTGACGGGTGCTCGCTGAAACCCTTCTTGAGCGGTGGAACTCCAGCCGTTTGGCGCGACGCCGCGCACTGGGAGTTCGACTTCCGCTCGGTCGCGGCCGGTGAAGCCGAACAGCACTTCGGTATTACCTCGCGCCAGTGCAACCTCGCTGTCATCCGCACACAGAAATTCAAATATGTGCATTTTGGTGGCGTCTTGCCGCCCCTGCTTTTCGACATGGAGGACGACCCTGGCGAACTGAAGAACCTCGCCAGCAGTCCGGCACACCGTTCCACCCGGCTGGAATTCGCCGAAAGGCTGCTTGCCTGGCGGGCCGAACATCTCGACCAGTCGCTTGCACTCTGGGAACTGACAGAAAACGGGGTGGCTGGGTATGCCAGGTAGCAAGCAGGGCGGTAAGGGATTTCCCCTACCGCCCGCATTCCTTGCCTACCGGACGACGAGGCGCTGCTCGTCGCGCTTCTGGGCGTAGGAGCCCTTATTGTAAGCCGCTTGCTTCTCAAGCTGCTCCTTGGTGAAGGTCGTATAAAGGTACTTCTTGCCGTTCTTGTCGGTCATGAACTTCAAATTATCCATGCCGACCGCGACCTCCTTCGAGCCGATGCCGAGGAAGCCGCCGACATCGACGATCACGGCATCGGTTTTCTTGTCGGGCGTCAGCACGACATCGCCGATCTCGCCGACCTTGGCGTCGTTGGCGCCATAGACCGTCGTGCCCTTCAGATCGTCACCCCTGATCTCGCCGACCGGCATCTCCGTCAGCTTCGACTTGTCGATGGCCGCGGTCTTTGTCTGGTCGGGAGCCGTGGCGTCAGCCGGCGCCGCCGCCGTCTTGTCCGCCGGAGCGGCAGCGGGAGCTGTCGCGGCGGGAGCGGTGGCCGCCGGCGCGTTCGATGCCGTCGTGGCCGGCGCCGGATCATAGGCCTTGCGGTTGAAGTCCGGCTGCGCCTGCAGCTCTTCCTTGGTGGTCTGCGCCACCAGCCAGCGGTCGCCATTCTTCTGTGCCCACTGCGCCTTGGCGAAATCATAGGCGACGTTCTTTTCGCCCATGCCGAGGAAGCCGCCCACGCCAATAATCAGCGACTGCGCCTTGCCTTCCTTGGTCAGTACGATGTCGTTCACGTCGCCGATCTTCTGGGCGTCATCGCCTGTGCCGTTGTAGACATTTTCGCCGATGATGTTTGTGGCCAGGTTGCCATCAGCCTGTTTCACCGGTTCCGCGTTCGCCTCTGCGGGCTTCTGTGCTGCGTCGGTCGACGTAGCCGGCGCCTGGGCAGTCGTCGGTGCGGCCGGGGCCGGCGCATAAGCTTTGCTGTCGAACTCCGGATGCGCCTTCAGCTCGTCCTTGGTTGTCTGGGCCACGAGCCAGCGGTCGCCGTTCTTCTCGGCCCATTGCAGCTTGTCATAGTCGAAGGCGACGTTCTTGGTTCCGACGCCAAGGAAGCCGCCGACGCCGATGACGACGGATTTCGCCATGCCGTCCTTGTCGAAGACGACGTCAGTGACCTTGCCGATATTCTCGGCATTGTCACCAGTGCCGTTATAGACGGTTTCGCCGATGATATTGGTGACGATGCTGCCTTCCGCCCGGATCACTGGCGCTGCCGGCTCCTGGGCGGCCGGTGGATTCGCGGGGGCTGGGGTTGCGTTTTGCGCGAAGGCACCGGTTGCAACCATTGTTGCAAGGGCGGTTGTCGCTAAAAGGGTGCGGATCATGATAATCTCTCCTCGTGCCTGATTTCGTGCACGCCGCGTAGATCGGGCGCGGCATCTCTACAGGTTCACAACGTCGTGACCATGCTGTTGTTCCGACAAAAAACCGCGGCATCCGAGACCAAAACCACCAAGTGGATGCCTAACCGCCAGCCGACGCAACCCCTGAATTCCGACCTTGGATATCGGCCTGGATTCCAGCACAACCGGAACCTTTCCTGGTCCGCTGCGTTTGGCCTCGGGCTAGGCAGCCTGGGCCAGTTTTGATTGAACAGCGGAGCCGGGCATGAATTTTGCAGCGGTGCTGAACCGGGACGGCGGCACCTTGCGCACCACCGATCTCATGGCCTTTTCCGACCGGATGCGTCAGACGCTGGAATCGGCGGGCCATTCTCTCAGCATCGACATCGTTGCCGGCCGGGATATCGCTGAAACCCTCGACAGCGCCGTCTCGCGCCGCACCGTCGACGTCGTGCTCGCCGGCGGCGGCGACGGAACCATCTCAGCCGCGGCTGCCAGGCTGATGGGCAAGAAAAAGGCGCTCGCCATATTGCCGGCCGGCACGATGAACCTGTTCGCGCGCGGCCTCGGCATTCCGCAGTCGCTCGATACCGCGCTGGAATCCTTCGCCGACGGCGAAATCATCGCCGTCGACATGGCCACGGCCAATGGCCAGCCATTCGTTCATCAGTTCTCGATCGGCATGCATGCCAAGATGGTGCAACTGCGCCAGAAGATGGAATTCCGGTCGCGCCTGGGTAAGATCGGTGCTTCAGCCAAGGCCGCCTGGGCGACGATCAAGAACCCCCCGGCAATGAACGTTACGCTCGGCATTGGCGACGCCGAGGTGACGGCGCGCATATCGGGCATCGGCGTCACCAACAATCTGTTCGGCGAAGGCCATTTGCCTTATGCCGACAACCCTGCGGGCGGCGTGCTTGGCATCTACGTCACGGTGGCGCAACAGCGCGCTGAACTGGTCAAGTTCTTCTTCAACATGGCGCGCGGCAAATGGCGCGACAACGAGCACGTCGAAATCCATCAGGCCGACCGTGCAGTGCTGAAAATCCATTCCGGCGGCAGAAAATTTCGCGCCGTGATGGATGGCGAACTGGTCAGGCTCGATCGTGAGACGACAATCGAAATCAAACCCGGAGCGCTCAATGTGCTGGTGCCGGCCAGCGTGGCCCAGGCGAAGGCCGCCTGATGCGGTGTGAAGCCACGGGAGCCGCGATTTAGCCGGAGGGCGCCGGGCCGGAATCCGGCGGAGCGGGGACGTGTTGTTCGCCTGTGTTCGGTGCTTTGATCAGCTCGCCGTAAATCTCGACGACACCCCAGGCGATGAGCGCAAGGAGCAGTCCGGCGATCAGGATTTGGAACCCATGCCAACCCCATCGCCCCTGACGCGCTTTGTTTTCGGGAATGTTCTTGGTCATGGCGGTTCCTCGTCTGGCTTCGTGTTGGCTGGCCCGATCGGCAAATCACGCTCGGGTAACGGTCCCTCGCAAGGATGGTTCCGGCTGCAAGGCTGTCTCGGGCCGGCGGGGGCAAGGACATCACGGCAAGCCCGTTGGAGACCTGGTTGGATAGCAGGGTGGAAACAGTGTCCAGCGCGACGGCGTCTTCGCCGAGATATCGATGGCGCTGGAATATCTGTCGAAGTGACACGAGGCGGGCCGGCCGGCGCTGCTATCCTTCGCCGGCATCCGGACGGTCGGCGTCGGATTTCACGTTCTCGCGGTAGATGGCATAGGCCGCGAGTGCCACGGCCGGACCAAGAATAATCCCGAGCCCACCTTTTCCCTTGAGCAATGTCGGTAGCACCGCAAGCGCGGCCGTAATGCCGATCGCCTTCATGTCGGCCTTGCGCCGCCTTGCTTCGCGGCGGACCTGGGCGCCCGACACCAGCCGATGGATCAGAACAATAAGGCCCGCGATCACCAGGAAGCCGACACCGAAGCCAACCGCGGCAGCCAGCGATCCATAGCGCGCCGATGTCCAGATGTAAGCCGCCCCGACCAGGAAGCCGAGGCCGCAGAATGCCGCCAGCGCTGCAAGCGCATAGACGATGGCCGCCGTGCGCGCGCGGCGCACCACAGCCATTGTTTCACCCGAAGCGAAACCCGAGAGCAGGGAAGCCAGCAGTCCCATCTCGGCGAAACTAGCGACGCGCGAGCAGCGCGAACAGGAAGCCGATGCCAGCGGCGATTGCCAGCGACGTTACCGGCTTTTCGCGTACGCTTGCCACCATTTGCGCCTCGATATCCCTGGCGTTGCCGCGCAGGCTGTCGAAGGCGGCCTCCCCTTGGGCGCGCAACTGCTCGACGCCTTCGACCGCCGCCCGGCGGGCCGTGCCGTAGCCGTGTTCACCGATCTGGGCCAACTGTTTGGTGAGCTTGTCGATATCGGCCTTCAACTGCCTGATGTCGGCTTCAAGATCTGAATTCGTCCGCGCTTCGTTGGCGGTTTTCCCTGCGGCGGTTGCCATTGCTTAACTCCTTGTGATTGCTCGATTTCAAACGCGATACGCGTCTCAAGGTTCCGATGCCGGGGCAAACTAGGCGAAAACCAGGTCATGCGCACCCGATCCCCCAACTCTGGTAAGAAGCGCTGCGTCAGATCAGCGGCCGTAACGGCCATTCCTCGCAAGGATATTGCCGGCTTGAAAAAACGCGCTCGGTCTTGCTTGGCATTCGCCCCTTGCAAATGCCTGCCGCCAGCAGGTCCGTTCTACGCGCCTGCCTGAGATTGGCCTTTCATCGGAGGCGCATATCTTTTTTAAATGACAACACACCGAATTGCGATCATGACTCCCGACGTTTCAAGGAGCAATTGCCTGTGCCTCAATTACTTGACGGATTGCGCATTCTTGTCCTGGAGGATGAATACCTCATAGCCATGGATGTCGAGCAACTCTGCCGCGACCACGGTGCAAGCGAGGTGGTGGTGGCCCGCGACCTGGCCGAGGTCGATGGCCGGAAGGTCGCGACGGATTTCGACGCGGCCATTGTCGATCTAGTGCTGGGCGGTGCCTCGACGCTCGAATTCGCCGCGGGCCTGCGTGAAGCCGGCGTCCCGTTCGTATTCGCGTCCGGCTATTCGGATGCGGACGAGATCAAGGCGTCATTCCCCGGAGTGAGGCTGGTCACCAAGCCCTATTCAGGCGAAGACCTCGTCGAAGCCGTGGCGCTGGCCTACGGTCGCGGCTTCCCTGGCAGAGACTGACGCGACACGTCCGCATCGCCGTTATTCGGCCCGCATTCAATGCGCCGCCGTCCCCGTGACCTGAGCCGAGATCGCATCGGGACCATACTCGTCCTCGCCGGAGATTTTCAGGATTTCCTGCAGGCGCGTGCGGGCCCTGCTGACGCGGCTCTTGATCGTTCCGACCGCGCAACCGCAGATTTCGGCGGCCTCCTCATAGGAGAAGCCCGATGCGCCGATCAGGATGATGGCTTCGCGCTGGTCCTCCGGCAATTGCTCGAGAGCGCCGCGAAAATCCTTGAGGTCGAGTTGGCCGTGCTGGGCAGGGTGCACTGCAAGCCGGGCCGTCATGATGCCGTCGCTGTCCTGCACCTCGCGGCCGCGTTTGCGCATTTGCGAATAGAATTCATTGCGCAGGATCGTAAAAAGCCACGCCTTGAGGTTGGTGCCGGGCTGAAAGCTCTCATGCTTGTCCCAGGCCTTGACCAGCGTTTCCTGAACGAGATCGTCGGCCTTGTCGGCATTCTGCGTCAGCGACACGGCAAAAGCCCGCAAGCTTGGGATTGCTCCAAGCAAATCGGTCTTGAAGCCTTGGGAGACCGCTGCCATGCCTCAGTCCTTCTTCTGTGCGGGTTCGGCCTGTTCCAGTTGGCTGAGCAACCGGGCGAAGCGATCCGGCACATTGTCGGAGACCAGCTCGTCATAATATTGTTTGAGTTTGCGCCCGATTTCGGAGTTCGGCCCAAGAGGGTCGCCGACGCCGTTCCGGCGCCTGCCCGCGGCGCCAGCCAGAATATCTTTCGTCATATCCTTCATTTCGCCCTTTTATTCCCAGAACTCAAGCCGCTCATACGCAACACAAGGCAAGCGCCGCCCTCGTCTGGTTTCCCCAACCCGACGTGCAAACGCCATTGCCACTGATTCGTTCCATATCGGCGGAACTTTTTCGGAAAAGCGGCGTTATTTCCACGGGGCTTGCAATCAGCGTGACCCGCAATGCATCCAACCGCGTCATCTGAGGGAGACGTCCATCATGAGCTTGTCCGCCACCATCGCTCCGCATCTGCCGTTCCTGCGGCGCTTCTCGCGTGCCGTCTCGGGATCGCAGGAGAGCGGCGACGCGCTGGTCGCCGCGATGCTGGAGGCCATCATTGCCGATGTCGACATCTTCCCGGAGGCGTCGAGTGACCGGATCGCCTTGTACAAGGTTTTTGCCAAGCTCTTCACATCCGTTGCCATCCGCGTTCCGCAGGAGCAGTCACAATCGGCCTGGGAGCAGCGCGCGGCCGCCAATCTCAATGCGATCGCGCCGCTTCCCCGCCAGGCCTTCCTGCTGGTTGCCGTCGAAGGTTTCAGCGAGGACGAGGCGGCCGAAATCCTCGACGTCGGCGACCAGCAGTTCTCCGATCTGCTCGCCCAGGCAAGCAACGAGATTTCCCGTCAGGTGGCGACCGACGTGCTGATCATCGAGGATGAGCCGCTGATCGCCATGGACATAGAGGAGATGGTCGAAAGCCTCGGTCATCGGGTCGTGGGAACGGCGCGCACCCATGCCGAAGCGGTGACGATGTTCGGCAAGACCCGGCCGAAGATGGTCCTGGCCGATATCCAGCTCGCCGACGGCAGTTCAGGCATCGAGGCCGTGAACGAAATCCTCTCTTCGACATCGGTGCCGGTGATCTTCATCACCGCCTTTCCCGAACGTCTCCTGACCGGAGAGCGCCCCGAACCCGCCTTCCTCGTGACCAAACCGTTCAATCCCGACATGGTCAAGGCGCTGATCAGCCAGGCGTTGTTCTTCGACCGGCAGGCCAAGGCTGCCGCATAGATCGCTGACTCGGACGCAGGCAGAGACATCAAGGCGGGGGATGCGATTGTTTCCGGCGGTCTTTTGACAAGCCGGATCGGCCACCGGCGACTTTCCGGCCCGCGCCGCCCGGAACGATTTGCAAGCACCGTCTTTTTCGGCGAAGGGTGGAACAAACCGCATCCACCCACGTTTTTGTCGCATCATTGGAAGGAGATGAGCCATGCTTTACTGGGCGCTCGTATTTCTCGTCGTGGCGATTATCGCCGGCGCGCTTGGTTTCGGCGGCATTGCCGGCACCTCCGCCGGTATCGCGCAGATATTGTTCTTCATCTTCCTGGCTTTCCTGATCATTTCGCTTCTGGCCGGCCTGTTCAGGCGGGCGTGAGCGCGGCGAGCTATCAGGCGAACACTGGAAGCCGCACCCCTCAAACGGTTTCCAGCCACCGCCGGGCGGCGTCCTTCAATGGATACCGTCCGGCGGACCGCTTTTAGGGGAACCCATTCGACAGTGAGCCGTTCAGCCGGAGTTGGGTGAACAGATTGACCTATGCGCTCCAGGACTTCAGATAAGACGGAAGGCGCACGGAGCGATGAAGTCATCGCCATGCACCCCGCTGAAAGCGGCATGCAGCTTGGCCGTGCCCTTCTTCACGCCCTGCACAATGCCGGGATTTCCGTTCTTTATCAGGATCGCGAGATGAAAACCGTATGGGCCCGCAACATGCGCGCGCCCTGGGTCTCCGATGAGGTCGAGGGGAATGGCATCCTGCCGATGCCGCAGGCCGACCGCATCGCCGCCGCCAAGCGCGAGGTGGTCGCGACCGGCGATGCCCAGCGCCTTGAAATCAGTGTCCCGGTCGAGAACGGCGTTCGCTGGTTTCAAATCTGGGTCGATGCCGACCGAGGCGACGATGGCGATGTACAAGGCGTCGTCACCACTATGGTCGAGACGACCGAGCAGAAGCGGCGCGAACAGACATTGACGACGTTGCTGCGTGAAGTCAGCCACCGCTCGAAGAACCTGCTGGCGATCATCCAGAGCATCGCGACCCAGACCGGTCGTTATTCCGACGGCGTCGGCGATTTCCTGAAGCGCTTCCGCGGCCGGCTGCAGTCGCTGGCCTCCTCCCAGGATCTGGTGACATCCTCCAACTGGCGAGGGGCAGCCCTTCATGAACTGGTGGCGAGCCAGGTCGGCCGCTACGGAGCGAACCCATCGCACAGCCTTCGCTTCCGTGGCGCCAATCCCTACCTCAATCCCAACGCCGCGCTGCATATTGGCCTGGCGATGCATGAACTCGCCGTCAACTCCGTCAGCTACGGCGCCCTGTCCCGGCCGGACGGTTTCGTCGAGGTCACCGCCGACCTCAACGCCGCCGCCACGGGGGACGTGGCCTTGTCTTTGACATGGGCCGAAACGATAGGGACCGACGACGATGGGGGCGGTCAAAAGCGATTCGGCAGCGTCGCGTTGGAGCGGGTGGTGCCAGCGTCCCTGAACGGAACCGCGAACCTCGATATCGGCGACGGCCACCTCGAATACCGCCTGGTCGTTCCGCACAGCAATTTCGAGACGCAGTGAGAGCCCGGCAAGCAGCGATTCTTAACCGGCTGTTCACCATAAGAGCGAATATTGTTTTTCCCAGACATCGCCGGAACCCACCCCTTTTTCGGACATTGTTGGCAGGCTTGCAGCGCGGTACGGGAGGAACGTCTTGACGGTTGCCGACATGAACAGACTGGAACAAGCCGCCCGGATTTCGATGGGCGAATTTCAGGAATCCGAATCCTCCGCAAGAACACTCCCTGAAGCAGGCAAGGGTTTGATGAAGGGGCTCGTTCTTGCGCTGGCCGCGATAATGTCGCTGGCCGTTCTTTGGCAGTTGACCTGACTTAGGTCCTGCTCTCCTCACCGTGCGCGCTGTTGAAATCGCCGATCGGTCAACGCGGGGGCACCTTCGACCGTGAGAGCCCCGTTGGAATGACAGGAACTTTTTGATGATGTTGGTCGTTATTGCGGCCAGAGGAACATCTGTCATGCAACACATAACCGCGTTGGCCGAATGCCGGGAACTGCAGGTCCCTGTCAGTGTTTTTGCGACTGCTGACGAATGCCACGCTGAGCGCCCCTTCGCGATGGGCGACGTACAGGGGCAGGCGCAGCATGTCGTCACCGAATGCCTCGCGGTCGATCCTGCGTCGGAGGACGAGTACGATCAAATTGTCTGCAAGATGCGGCCAGACGGTAGCCTTAACGCTTCGTTGACCATTTCCGACCTCAGCCCAGGAAAAGACGACGTTAATCAACAATAAATTGCAGCAGCAAAGGCCGTCGTTTCGTGCTAAACGGCGGTTGGAGCTTACTAAAGTGTGGACACAAGTGAGGAGTGACTCTATGCGGAAAATACTTATTGCCATGGTTGCGGTGGTCGCCGTCAGCGGCTGCACCACGACCGAGCAGGACGTCGTCGGCGGCGGCTTGATCGGTGCGGGCGTAGGCGGGTTGGTCGGCGGCGGCAAGGGCGCGCTGATCGGCGCGGCCGTCGGTGCCGGGTCCGGCCTGCTGGTTCGCAACCTGCGCAACGGCTACTGCCAGTATCGCGATCATCGCGGCCGTATCTATACGGCCCGCTGCAACTAATTCAGCGATTAGAGCAATCAGGAGCGGCTCGGCGATTTCTATCAAACGCTGAACCGCTCTAATGGAATACAAAACCGGGGGCCATATCCGGCCTCCGGATTTTCTTGGCCGTTGCCGATCGGCAGGATTTCAGCCGACCAACGGAATTCTGATTTCCACCTTCAAGCCGTCAGCCTGGAAATCCCGCGTGATCGTGCCGCGCAATTCGCGGGTGACGTTGAGGTCGATCAGTTTCGTACCGAATCCGGTCACGGCCGGCGCCTCGATCTTGTTTTTTCCAGCTTCCCGCCAGTTCAGCGCCAGGATCCGCTCGCGTCCACGCCCTTCCAGCGACCAGTCCACTTTCAGCGCCCAATCCCCCTTGGACGAATTCGCGGAATTGCCGGCTTCACCATATTTCAGCGCATTGGTGGCGAGTTCATGAAAGGTCAGGCCAAGTGCCTGCGTCGTGGTTTCATCGAGCAGCACCTCCGGGCCTGACAGGAGCCCCTCCGGCAACTCCTTGCCGAACACCTGGCCGAGCTCGATGCGCAGCAGGTCGGCAAGGTCGGCTTTCTGCCAGCGCGAGCGCGTCAACATGTCCTGCGAGGCGGCCATCGCCTGCAGCCTGGCCGAGAAGGAAGCGGAGAACTCATTGACGTCGGTTGCCCGCGACGCCGTCTGCCGGGCGATCGCCAGCACCCTGGTGATCGAGTTCTTGATGCGATGCTTCATCTCCTGCAGCATCAGGTCCTTTTCGAGCAGGCTCTTTTCCGTTGTTTCGTGCAAGGCCGACACCGCGTCATAGGCCCGCTCCTGATAGCGCGCCACCAGCGCGATGGCGCCGGCCAGGAGCAGGCCGAACAGTCCCAGCATGACAGGGATGGCGCGCGACGAGGGTTGCGAGAAGGCACTGGTCGGCCTGAACAACACGGTCCAAGGGCGCCCCGCCACGGTCATCTTGCGGGTGACCAGCAGCCGGTCTCCTAAGGATGAAGCCGGTGGCGTCTCCGAGCGGAACAACAGATTGTCGCTGTTTACCGCTCCGTCATAGATCTCTGTGTTGACCGGCAGCAGCGGCGCGCGGCTCAGCGCGATCTGGAACAGATCCCGGGCGCGGAAGGCGGCATAGAGAAAGCCGGCGGTCGAGGTGCGCGATGCGTTGATGACCTCCGGCGCCGTTTCGACGTTGAGCCGCACGAAGACCAGGAAGCCGGTGAAGGTCTGCGCGGCACCCGTGCCCTGGCCGAGCTGCACCAGCCCGCTTGCATGCTGTTGGTCGTCGGCCATCGCCTTTTCGATCGCCGCGCGCCGCACCGGCTCGCTGAACATGTCGTAGCCGATGCTGGCCTGGTTGGACGGATCCAGCGGCTCGAAAAGCGCAATCGGCGTGCGCCAGGGCTGCGTCGTATCCGGATAGACCGGATGGCTGGCGCCGAAATCGTGGAGGATGTCGCGTTCGACCGTTTTCTCGTCGCCCGTCTTGACCAGCCGCAGGAAGCCGATGCCGCGCAGGCCGCCGAAATTGCTGTCGAGATCCAGCGCCTTGAAGAAGGCCTTGAACTCGTTCTGGGAAATATCGCCGTTGCGGGCGTCGAACAGGGCCTGCGTCGAGCGCAGCAGCGACAGATGCAGGTCGATGCGGCTCTCGATCCGATTGAGGGCGTCATCGGCCGCCCCTTCGAACTTGATGCGGGCGGCTTCCTGCGTCGCGAAATAAGCGAATCCCGCCATGGTCATGCTGATCAATGCAACGGCAATGAACGCGACGATTGGAAAAAGCTTCTTCAACGGATGATGCGGTCCACGATCAAACAGGACCTTTATGGGCAAGTCGCCGGGCCAACACAATGGTCAGGCCAAGCCATCGTGATCACTGGCATATCATGTGAACGGCAACGGGGCGTGCCAGAACAGCCTGGCCGGCCTCAGGCGGCGATCTTCAGCGCACCCGGCCCCGGTATGGCACCTGGAGGACATTTACCCAGGATGATCATGCCCAGCACCTCGTCCTGGGTGACATCCGTGGTGCGTGCCGTGCCGACGACCTGGCCGTTCTTCATCACGCAGACCCGGTCGGCAAGCTCGAACACGTCGTGGATGTCGTGGCTGATCAGGAAGATGCCGATGCCCTCGGACTTGAGCTGCCTGACCAGTTCGCCGACCTGTGCCGTTTCCTGGGGCCCGAGTGCCGCCGTCGGCTCGTCCAT
This sequence comes from Mesorhizobium salmacidum (SeqCode), assembly GCF_037179605.1. Taxonomy (NCBI): domain Bacteria; kingdom Pseudomonadati; phylum Pseudomonadota; class Alphaproteobacteria; order Hyphomicrobiales; family Phyllobacteriaceae; genus Mesorhizobium; species Mesorhizobium salmacidum (SeqCode). The sequence goes on along the minus strand of NZ_JAPYKS010000004.1, from coordinate 308,490 downwards.
GATCAGGATGCGGGCGTTGAACAGGATGGCGCGTGCGATCGCCACCGACTGGCGCTGTCCGCCCGACAGTTTGATCACCGGTTCCTTGAAACGCTGGAAGCGAGGATTGAGCCGCCCCATCACCTTGCGCGCCTCGGCCTCCATGGCGACGTCGTCGAGCGTGCCCCAGACGGTCATCAGCTCGCGGCCGAGGAACAGATTGGCGGCGGCATCGACATTGTCTGCCAACGCCAGCGTCTGGTAGATTGTCTCGATCCCGTATTTCTTGGCCTCGCGCGGGTTGGAGATCGGTGCCTCCTCGCCATTGACGAATATCTGGCCGGAGTCGCGCTTGTAGGCGCCGGACAGTATCTTGATCAGCGTCGACTTGCCGGCGCCGTTGTGGCCGAGCAGCGCCACGACCTCGCCGGGGAAAAGATCGATCGAGGCATCGTCGACGGCACGGATGCCGCCGAATGCGATCGAGATATTACGCATGTCGACCAGCGCGGTGGCTGCAGGAGCAGTCTTGTCAATCACGGCGATGCCTCCCTAAACGCGCTTGCGGTAAACGGTGTCGAGCCACACCGCGATGACCAGCACGGCGCCGACGACAATGCTCTGCAGCGGCGAATCGACGCCGAGCAGCACCATGCCCGACTGCAGCGACTGCATCAGCAACGCGCCGAGCATGGCGCCGATGATCGTTCCCGAGCCGCCGGCAAGCGACGTGCCGCCGATGACGGCCGCGGCAATGACGAGCAGTTCATCCAATGTTCCAAGCACATTGGTGGCCGAGTTCTGCCGGGCCGACGAAATGGCGGCGGCAATCGTGGCCAGCACGCCCATGATCATGAACACCTTCATGGTGATCCAGCGCGTGTTGATGCCGGCGAGGTTGGCCGCTTCCGGATTGCCGCCGATGGCAAAGACATAACGGCCGAAACGGGTGCGTTTTGTGATGAAGGTCATGACCAGACCGACGGCGACGGCCATCAGTACCGGTATGGCGATGCCGTGGGCGATGAATAGCCCGCCCTCCGGCACGGTGATGTTGTTGGCGGCCGCGTACCGGTTCACGATGCCGATCGGCCACGGATAGGAGTTGGCCAGCCACACCGCGCCCATGATGACGGCACAGGTGACGACGCCGAGCAGCGTCTCGGCCCAGATCGGCCGCAGCGGGAAGCGGAACCGCTTTCGTTGCACCCGCCCGTTGAACAGCGCAAACACGACGGCCAGGCAGGCGACGATGCCTACGACCCAGCTCCAGGTCGCACCGATCGATCCGGCCGGTCCGCCGCCCATCAACTGGAAGGTGGCGTCGAGCGGTGCCACCGTCTGGCCGCTGGTGACCCACCAGGCGGCACCGCGCCAGACCAGCAGGCCGCCCAGCGTGACGATGAAGGCCGGCACTTCGAGATAGGCGATGACGAAGCCCTGGAAGGCGCCGATCAACAGGCCGAGCGCCAGGCCGATGACCAGTGCCAGCACCCAGATCCATGGATTGCCGAGTTCAAGCCCCACGAACCGGACCAGGAAGTGCACCTGGGCAAAGCCCATGACCATGCCGATCAGGCCCTCGGCGGAACCGACGGACAGGTCGATGTTGCGCATGACGATGACCAGCACCATGCCGCAGGCCATGATTGCGACCGCGGACGTCTGCACCGACAGATTCCACAGATTGCGCGGCGTCAGAAACGTGCGGCTGTCGAAATCGAACGGATTGACGCCAAGACGCAAGCTCGAAATCACATGCAGCGCGACCCAGATCAGCAGCAGGGCGCCGATCATGCCGAGCATACGGGTGTCGATCTCGGTCGCTTTCAGGAACCGGGCAACCGCGCCGAGTTCCGAGGCGCGCGCGGTATCGGCCTGCAGGTTGGACGTCGTGTCGGTCATGATTTCCTCCAACCGGCTGGCCGTCTGACGCGGATGCCGAACCAGCCTAGAAGCTATCCGCGCGATGCGGAAACACAAATCTTTTTGAGAAAACGCCGCGGCTTGGGGGCCGCGGCGCCTTCATTCTTCAAGCGGTCAAACTCAGTTGCAGGCCGCGACGCTGCCGGCGGCGACGCCCGCGCAGACTTCGTCCTTATTGATCCAGCCGGCGTCGATGACGAGGTTGAGATTGTCCTTGGTGATGGCGACCGGGGTCAGGAACAGCGACTTGACGGTGTTGCCGCCAGGCGTCGTGAAGTCCTTCGCGCCGGCGATGTCGGTCATCTTCTTGCCGTCGGCGAGCTGCGAGGCGATCTCGGCGGCGTTCTTGCCGAGTTCACGCGCATCCTTCCACACCGACACGGTCTGGGTGCCGAGCGCGATGCGGTTGAGCGCGGCGTGGTCGCCGTCCTGGCCAGAGACCGGCACGGTGCCGGCGAGCCCCTGCGCCGTCAGCGCCGCGACGACTCCGCCGGCGGTGCCGTCATTGGCCGCGACCACGGCGTCGACCTTATTGTCGTTGGCGGTGAGGAACTGCTCCATGTTCTTCTGGGCGTTGGCGGGCAGCCAGCCGTCCGTATAGGCTTCGCCGACATTCTTGATCTTGCCGCTGTCGATGGCTTCCTTCAGCACTTCCATCGAGCCCGAGAACAGGAAGTCGGCATTCGGATCGGCACCCGAGCCCTTGATGAAGACGTAATTGCCTTCAGGCTTCACCTTGAACACCTCGCGGGCCTGCATGCGGCCGACTTCCTTGTTGTCGAAGGTCAGGTAGAAGACGTCCTTGTTCTCGATCAGGCGGTCATAGCCGACGACCGGAATGCCCTCGTCGAGCGCCTTCTGCACCGCCGGGCCGATGGCCGAAGCATCCTGCGCAAGGATGATCAGCGAATTGGCGCCCTGCGAAATCAGGCTTTCGACATCGGTCAGCTGCTTGCCGGGATTGGACTGCGCATCGGCGGAAATGTACTTGTCGCCCGCGGCCTCGATCGCCTTCTTCATGGCGGCCTCGTCGGTCTTCCAGCGCTCTTCCTGGAAATTCGACCACGAAACGCCGATGACCTTGTCCTTCGCCTGCGCCACCGACGCCAGCGTCAGCGACATGGCGACACCCGCCAGGATGGCGACTGTGAATCTCTTCATGATATATCCTCCCTGCGCCGCGTATGGCGCGACCAAACTGGCCCGAAGGCCCGCACAAAGGCCCTATTTTTTCGAGCCTCGAAAAAACACTGATCCATCGTCGGAACACTGTCAACATCGATCCTGATGGATTTTGAGGTGCCGGGAAGCTTTTTTCGAGTCCCGCAATAAATAAATGACAGCTCCTGCCGCATCTGCCAGTATTCGGCCCATTGCCGGAGAGGTTCGAGGGGGTGTCAAGAACCGCGGCGACGGGGAGGATGTGGGAAGCATGTCGGTCGGAATCCGCCACGACGATCTGCGCCGGCGCAACCGCGCCATGGTGATTGCAGCCGTGCGTCAGGGTGGTCAGCCCTCGCGCACCGAGATCGCCGCCACCACCGGCCTCAGCCACTCGACCATCTCGGCAATATCAGCCGACCTGATCGGCGAGGGTATCCTGACCGAAGGCAAGCCGAACGAGGCTGGTTCATTGAAACGCGGCCGGCCGCAGGTCGGTCTTGGCCTCAACCCCGAGGCCGCGGCTGTGATGACCGTGGTGCTGTCGCTGAATTTCCTGTCCGTCGCCGTCATCGATTATTCCGGCCAGGTGGTCGCCGAGGAACAGCGCCGGCTGGACACGCTGACCATGTCGCGCGAGGCGCTGATCGGCGAATGCACGGCAATAGTGCGGCGGCGCCTCGAGGACCCCGATCTCGACGTCCGCAGTATTGCCCGCATCGCGCTGGCGATCCAGGGCATCACCGACACCGAAGCGCGTGCGATGCTGTGGTCGCCGATCACGCCGCAGACGGACATTCCCTTCGCCGACATACTTGAAGCCGAGTTCGGCATCCCCGCCACCATGGAGAACGACTGCAACATGATGGCGGTGGCGCTGCGCTGGCGCGACCCCGAACGCTACCGCGACGACTTCATCGCCATCCTGCTCTCGCACGGCATCGGCATGGGCCTGGTGCTGAAGGGCGAGCTGTTCACCGGCACGCATTCATCGGGAGGCGAGTTCGGCCACATGATCCATCGCCCGGGAGGCGCGCTCTGCCGCTGCGGACGGCGCGGCTGCGTCGAGGCCTATGCCGGCAACTACGCCATCTGGCGCAACGCCAGGCAGCTTGGCGAGGACGCCGAACCGGTCGCAGATGTCAGCGATGCGCAGATGCGGACACTCGCCGCGACGGCAAGGGAGAAAGACGGACCGGAGCGCGAAGCCTATCGCAAGGCCGGCGAGGCGCTGGGCTATGGACTGGGCAGCCTGTTCGCGCTGATCGATCCCGCACCCGTCGCCATGGTCGGCGTCAGCGCCGCCGCCTTCGACCTGATCGAGCCGGCCTTGCGCGAGGCCATCGCCCAGACCGCCGGCGGCCAGCATTCGGAATCGATTTCCTTCGACACCGAGCCGAACGAGCTGCCGCTCATCCGCGAAGGTTGCGCCATGCGCGCATTGACCTTCGTCGACCAGGAGATTTTCGCGCCGGGCGTGCTGGCGAGGCCCGGCGTTTCGGGCAAGAATGTAGCCTGATTTCAGTCTTCGCGGATCGCGTAGCCCGCGCCGCGAATGGTGCGGATCACGTCCGGCATGCGGCCGTTGTTGACCGCCTTGCGCAGCCGGCCGACATGCACGTCCACGGTGCGTTCATCGATGTAGATCGTCTCGCCCCAGACATTGTCGAGCAACTGGCTGCGCGAGAACACGCGGCCGGGATGGCGCATCATGAATTCCAGCAGGCGGAACTCGGTCGGTCCGAGCCGGATCTCGCTCTTCTTGCGATAGACCCGGTGCGATTCCCGGTCGAGCACGATGTCGCCGACCTTGAGCACGCTGGACAGCACTTCCGGCTTGGCGCGGCGCAGCAGCGCCTTGACCCGGGCCATGAATTCCGGTGTCGAGAACGGCTTGACCAGATAGTCGTCGGCACCGGTCGAGAGGCCGCGCACACGGTCGCTCTCCTCGCCGCGCGCCGTCAGCATGATGATCGGCAGCCTCTCGGTCTCGGGCCGCATTCGCAGGCGCCGACAGAGTTCGATGCCGGAAACCGCCGGCACCATCCAGTCGAGCACCAGGAGGTCGGGCACGTTCTCCTGGAGGCGGATCTCGGCTTCGTCGCCGCGTGTCACCACCTCGACCTGGTAGCCTTCCGATTCCAGATTGTAGCGGAGGAGCACGCCGAGCGGCTCCTCGTCCTCCACCACCATGATGCGTGGCGCGATCATCGATTGATCATCCCTGCCGTCAAGCCGCCGGCACCGACATCGCCGTCTCGTCCTGCTTCGGACGGTTGGCGGGCAGTTGCGTGCCGGTCAGCACATAATATGCATTCTCGGCAATGTTGGTCACGTGGTCGCCGATGCGTTCGAGATTCTTGGCGCAGAACAAAAGATGCGTGCAAGCCGTGATGTTGCGCGGATCTTCCATCATGTAGGTCAGGAGTTCGCGGAACACCGATGTGTATTTGACATCGATGCGTTCGTCGTCATTCCTGAGCTTGGCGAGTGCGGCGGCATCGCCGGCCGCATATTCCTCGACCACGCCCTGCACCTGGATCAGCACCAGCTGCGCCATGGAGTCGATCGAATGCGACAGGTCGCGCGGCGTGGCGGAGAGGCCGACGGAGCCGACGCGCTTGGCGATGTTCTTGGCAAGGTCGCCGATGCGCTCGAGATCGCCCGCCATCCGGATCGAGCCGACGACATGACGCAGATCGTCGGCCATCGGCTGACGCTTGGCGATGAGGGTGATGGCGCGGTCGTCGAGTTCGCGCTGGCGCGCGTCCATGATGGCGTCGTCGGAGACGACGCGCTGTGCCAGCGCGTTGTCGGAATTCAGCAGCGCCTTGGTGGCGCCGCCGACCATCGTGCCGGCGAGATCGCCCATGTCACTGATCAGCCTGCTGATCTGTCCGAGATCCTCGTCGAAGGCTGCGACTGTATGTTCGGCCATGATCCTGGTCCTCGTATGCGTGATATCAGCCGAAGCGGCCGGTGATGTAGTCCTGCGTGCGCTTCTCGCGAGGCGACGTGAAGATCTTCTCGGTCTTGTCGAATTCGACCAGTTCGCCCAGATACATGAAAGCCGTCTGGCGTGACACGCGCGCCGCCTGCTGCATATTGTGGGTGACGATGACGATCGTGTAGTCGGCCTGCAACTCGTCGATCAGTTCCTCGATCTTGGCGGTCGACAGCGGATCGAGCGCCGAGGCCGGCTCGTCGAGCAGGATGACCTCCGGCTTCACCGCCACGGTGCGGGCGATGCAAAGACGCTGCTGCTGGCCGCCCGACAGGCTGAGGCCGCTGGCGTTCAGCTTGTCCTTGACCTCGGTCCACAATGCGGCGCGCTTCAGCGCCTGCTCGACACGGCCGTCCATCTCGGCCTTGCTGATCTTCTCATAGAGCCTGACGCCGAAAGCGATGTTCTCATAGATCGACATCGGGAACGGCGTCGGCTTCTGGAACACCATGCCGACCTTGGTCCGCAGCAGGTTGAGATCCTGCGAACGATCGAGAACGTTCTGGCCGTCGAGCAGCACCTGGCCCTCGGCGGTTTGCTTGGGGTAGAGTTCGTAGATGCGGTTGAAGACGCGCAGCAGCGTCGACTTTCCGCAACCCGACGGTCCGATGAAGGCCGTCACGCTGCGCTCGGGCAGCGACAACGTGATGTCCTTCAGCGCCTTCGACTGGCCGTAGTAGAAATTGAGGTTCTTGACCTCGATCTTCGCCTTGGCGGCTGCCTCGGTGGCAATGGTCATGTCTGGAGACAACATCTGGCTCATTTGTCCTCTCTGCGTCCGGTCAGGCTGCGCGCAAAGATGCTGAGCGCGAGAACCGTCAATGTGATTATGAGTGCGCCGGTCCAGGCCAGTTGCTGCCATTCCTCATAGGGGCTGAGAGCGAACTGGAAGATGGTGACCGGCAGGCTGGCCATCGGCGCGTTGAGATTGCTCGACCAGAACTGGTTGTTGAGCGCGGTGAAGAGCAGCGGCGCCGTCTCGCCGGAGATGCGGGCGATCGACAGCAGTATGCCGGTGACGATGCCGGAAAGTGCTGCACGGTAAGCCACTGATTTGATGACCACCCAGCGCGGCGCGCCGATCGCGGTGCCGGCTTCGCGCAAGGCGTTCGGCACCAGGTTGAGCATGTCCTCGGTGGTGCGCACGACCACGGGGATGACCAGGATGGCCAGCGCGACGGCGCCGGCGATCGCCGAGAAATGCCCCATCGGCCGCACCATCAATTCGTAGACGAACAGGCCGATGATGATCGACGGCGCCGACAGCAGGATGTCGTTGATGAAGCGCACCACGGTGGTGAGTTTCGAGAAGCGGCCGTATTCGGCCATGTAGGTGCCGGCCAGAACACCGATTGGCGTGCCGACGATAACGGCGATGATCGTCATCACCACGCTGCCATAGATAGCGTTCAGCAGGCCGCCGGCATCGCCGGGGGGCGGCGTCATCTGCGTGAACACATCAAGGGAGAGCCCGGCTGCGCCTTTGTAGACCAATGCGCCGAGGATCAGTGCCAGCCAGGCAAGCCCGATGCCCGCGGCGGCGACGCACAGCGTCATCATCACCGAGTTTCTGGTCTTGCGGCGGCGGTGAAGCGACGAGGCTGTCGACATCGGTCAGGCTCCGGTGCGGGCGTCGATGCGCATCAGCATGTAGCGTGCGATGGCAAGGATGAGGAAGGTGATGACGAACAGGATCAGGCCGAGCGCCACCAGCGAGGACGTGTAGAGGTCGCCGACGGCTTCGGTGAATTCATTGGCGATGGTCGCGGAGATTGTCGTTGCCGGCGCGAACAGCGAGGTCGAGATGCGGTGCGCATTACCGATCACGAAGGTCACCGCCATGGTTTCGCCGAGCGCGCGGCCAAGGCCGAGCATGACGCCGCCCATGATGCCGATGCGGGTGTAAGGGATGACGACGCGACGTGTCACTTCCCAGGTCGTGCAGCCAATGCCGTAGGCGGACTCCTTCAGCACCGGCGGCACCGTGTCGAACACGTCCTTGGTGATCGAGGTGATGAAGGGCAGCACCATGATGGCGAGGATCAGCGACGAGGTCAGCAGGCCGATGCCGTAGGGCGGACCGGCAAACAGGCTGCCAAGGCCGGGAACGCCATGGAAAACGCTGATGATGAAGGGTTGCACCGTCGTCTGCAGGAACGGCGCCAGGACGAACAGGCCCCAGATGCCGTAGATGATCGAAGGAATGCCGGCCAGCAGTTCCACCGCCATGCCGATTGGGCGCCGAAGTGGGCGCGGGCAAAGCTCGGTGAGAAAAATGGCAATGCCGATGCCGAGCGGCACGGCGATCAGGATGGCGATGGCCGATGTGACAATGGTGCCATAGATAGGCGCCAGGGCGCCGAATTTCTCCGTCACCGGGTTCCAGCTCTCGCTGGTCAGAAACGAGAAGCCGAAGGTCGACAGTGCCTGCCAGGAACCGGCAAACAACGAGATGGCGACGCCGCCAAGCAGCACCAGCACGAGAATGGCGGCGGCGCGGGTCAGCCCATGGAAGATCGAATCGGTTAACGCGAAACGTCTGACGATGGCGTCGCGCGAGCCCTTGATGGCCGGCAAGGCTTCCTGGACAGCACTCATGTCAAGCTCGGCTCTTTGTGTTGAGAAAAAGGAGCGCCGCGTGAAGCGGCGCTCCTTCGGGTGATGTTACTCGCCAGCGTAGACCGGCTTGCCGCCGGCCTGGATGTCGGCCTTCCACGAAGCCTTGATCAGGTCGACGACACTGTCGGGGATCGACACATAGTCGAGCGCCTTGGCGGTTTCCTTGCCGTCCTTGTAGGCCCAGGCAAAGAACTTCAGCGCTTCGCCGGTGGCAGCGGCATCGTCCGGAGCCTTGTGGATCAGCACCCAGGTCGAGGCGGCGATCGGCCAGGTGGCGTCGCCGGGCTCGTTGGTGATGATGACGTTGAAGTTCTTCGCGCCCTTGAAGTCGGCATTCGAAGCGGCGGCGCCGAAGGATTCGAGCGACGGCTCGACGACCTTGCCGGCTGCATTCACCATCTTGGAATAGGACAGCTTGTTCTGCTTGGCATAGGCATATTCGACGTAGCCGATGCCGCCGTCGGTTTGCTTGACGGTGTTGGCAACGCCTTCGCTGCCTTTGGCGCCGACGCCGGTCGGCCATTCGACGGCCGTGTCCGAACCAACCTCGTCCTTCCAGTCGGGCGACAGTTTCACCAGGTAGTCGGTGAAGTTGAAGGTCGTGCCCGAACCGTCCGAGCGATGCACGACCGCGATCGCGGTCGACGGCAGGGTGAGCGAGGGGTTCAGCGCCTTGATCGCGGCGTCGTCCCAGGTGGTGATGGCGCCGAGATAGATCTGGGCCAGCGTCTTGCCGTCGAGGACGAGTTCGCCCGGCTTGATGCCCGTGAGGTTGACGATCGGCACGATGCCGCCCATCACCATCGGGAACTGCACGAGGCCGTTCTTTTCGAGGTCTGCGTCGGACATCGGCTTGTCGGTGGCGCCGAAGGTCACGGTCTTGGCGATGACCTGCTTGATGCCGCCGCCGGAGCCGATCGACTGGTAGTTGAGGCCGATGCCGGTGTCCTTCTTGTAGGTGTCGGCCCATTTGGCGAACACCGGATAGATGAAGGTCGAGCCGGCGCCGGAAAGATCAGCTGCCATTGCTGCGGAAAGGGTGAGGGTGGACGCCGCAGCCATTGCAATCGCAACGGCCGCCGAGCGGATGAAATGTCTCATGTGGCCTGCTCCTGTTCGGAAGATGGTCTCTCGGCGCCACTTCTTTCCGGCGCCCGCTGAGGCCAATAGCCTTGGATTATAACAGTCGCATGACAGTTTCATGTCAGCCCGGTAACGCGTCGCCGGCACCGGGAAAAGCACCGGTGTCGGGCGCTTCGCGGCGCGGTCCGAGTTTACCGCCGGAATCAGGGGCTTGAGCCGTTCGACGGCTGGAAGCACCCGGGATTCGACGGGGCTTTCCCAAGTGAAGAAAATCCGGACGGGAGCGCGTTGCTCGCAGCCAGAGCGTGTCATGGCCGGGCCATCGCCAAAAACAGGTCCGTTGGGGTAGAGTGACACTGTTTCTTGCAGGCGGTCGCTGCTCCCGCCCGTAACTGAGAAGAGCGGAATTCGATTTTGCTATTGTTCCGGCTGGACACCGTCTTTGATATGGCGCGATCGCACCATAGTCACTGCACGCGGAAGTAGCGGCAAATCCCCTGCTGATTCCCTCGATTTGCCTCACCGGATCCTAAATCAAGGCGACGCGGGCGCTATCCCGCGTTGCGATGGACCTGACGGCCGGCGCCGACCCAGCGCTCGACCTTCTCGAGCAGGGCCTTGGGGCTGATCGGCTTGGGCAGATAGTCGTCCATGCCCGCCTCCAGGCAGCGTTCGCGGTCACCCTTGAGCGCATGCGCGGTGACCCCGACGATCGGCACATGCGTACCGGTTTCCTGCTCCAGCAGGCGGATCGCGGCCGTCGCTTCGAGACCGCTCATCTCCGGCATTGAGACATCCATCAGGATCATGCACGGATTGAGCGTGCCGAAGGCGTCGAGTGCCTTGCGGCCGTTGCCGACGATCTCGAAACCGTACCCAGTCTCGCCGAGGATCTGGGTGAAGACCATCTGGTTCACCTCATTGTCCTCGGCCACCAGGATATCCAGCCTGTGCCCGCCCCCGGTGGCAGGCAGTCTGGGACGAACCGGCGGCGGCTGCAGCTGCGCGCGCTGCTCGGAAAGCGCCAGAGGCGACCGCGGGGTAATCTCGAGCGCCTCGCTCGCTGGCGGCTGAACGGCCTGATCGTTGGTGGCGTGGCGATGGCGCTGGATGGTCGCGACCAAGGTCTCCAGGAGTACCGAGGAGCGTGCCGGCTTTATCAACTGCGCGTCGATGCCGAGATCGCGGTAGCTGGTGTTGGCAAGCGACTGGTCGACCGAGGTCAGCATGATGATCGGCGTGTCCGCGAGGCCCTCGGTGTTGCGCACGATGCGCGCCATTTCGGCGCCGCTCATCTCAGGCATCTGATAGTCGAGCACGACACAATCCACCGCCACGCCATAGGCTGCCGCGGCGATCAGCACCTTGAGACCTTCGGCGCCGCTTTCAGCCGCGCAGGAATCGAACGTCCACGAGGTCATCTGCTCGGTCAGGATGGCGCGGTTGACGGCATTGTCGTCGACGATCAGCACGCGTGCGCCCGTCACGTCCACCGGCGTGATGCGCTGGCCGTTCTGCTGCCCGGCCCCCGGCAGCGTCACCGTGAACCAGAAGGTCGACCCCTTGCCTTCGGCGCTCTCGACGCCGATGTCGCCACCCATCAGGTCGACCAGCCGCGAGGTGATGGCAAGGCCAAGCCCGGTGCCCTCGTGGCGCCTTGTCGACGACGTGTCGACCTGGCTGAATTTCTCGAACACCAGTTTCTGTTTTTCCTCGGGGATGCCGATGCCGGTGTCGGTGACCGAGATTGTCAGCCTGGTTCCCGTCGGAACCCGTTCGCCGGTCACATCGACCAGCACGTGGCCTTCTTCGGTGAACTTCACCGCATTGCCGAGCAGGTTGGTGACGATTTGCCGGATGCGGCCGACATCGCCGATGAACAGGCTTTCGAGCCGCGGCTCGATGCGCACGATGAGCTCGAGGTCCTTTTCCTTGGCCCGCGTAGACACCAGCGTCGCCACGTCCTCGATCGCCTCGGCGAGATTGAAGGGCGCCGGGTCGAGCACCAGCTGGCCGGCATCGATCTTGGAGAAATCCAGGATGTCGTTGATGATGGTCAACAGCGCATTGCCCGATTTGACGATGATGTCGGTGAATGTCTTCTGCTTCGGGTCGAGATTGGATTTGGCCAGCAGTTCAGCCATGCCCAGCACGCCATTCATCGGCGTGCGGATCTCGTGGCTCATATTGGCGAGGAATTCCGACTTGGCGCGGTCGGCGAGCACGGCGCGCTGGCGCGCTTCGCTGAGCTCAGCCTCGCGCTGCTTCAGTTCCGTGATGTCGGTCGTCGAACCGATCAAATAGAGCGAACCGTCGGAGGCGATCATTGCGCCCTTGCGGGCGAACTGATGCCTGACGCTGCCGTCGGGAAGGCGCACCGTCTCCTCGATTTCCTGGGTCTCGCCGGTACGCAGCACGGCGAGATCGCTGGCCACGAAGGCCTCGCCATCCGGCCCGAAGATCTCGACGTCGGTGTTGCCGATCGCCTCCTGCTTGCTGAAGCCGGTGAGGTCGCACCAGCCCTTGTTGACATAGAACTGCCTGAGATCGGAGCGCTTGGCGTAGATCGACACCGGTACATTGTCGATCAGGCTGCGGAACACCTCGTTCTCGCGCATGCTCTCTTCCAGAGCTTGCTCGCGTGCCTTGACGTCGGTGATGTCGGTGCTGGAGCCGACCAGATGCACCGATCCGTCCGTGGCCACCAGGCGGCTCTTGCGCGTCACCAACTGCCGCACCGTTCCGTCACGATGGGTGACGGGCTCCTCGACCTCACGCACATTGCCGTTCGTCACGACATCGGTGTCGTCCTGGCTGAAGCCCTCTGCTTCCTCGCCGCTGAACAGCTGGCGGTCGGTCCGGCCGATGACATCGTCCTTGGCGAGACCGGTCAGCGCGCACCAGGCCTTGTTGACGAATTCGATGCTCAGGTCCTGCGCCTTGATGAAGGCGGCTACCGGCAACTCGTCCATGACATGCCGGAAGAGATCGAGCCGGCGCATCGAGTGATGAAGCGCAGCCTCGCGGCTCTTCAGGTCGGTGATGTCGACGCGCACGCCGATGAAGGTGCCGTCTCCGGTGCGCATGTCGTAGACCTGATACCAGCGTCCATCCCCATTGGGGCGCTCATAGGAGGAATTCGGCAGGCGGTAACGCGCCAGGATGCCATCAAGCCAGCGTTCGGAATCGACTTCGTAAAGGCTGTCGATTCCAGGATCGCCGCTCGACCGGAAATAGCCGACCGAATGGCCGAACTCCAGCGCTTCGCGGAAAGTGCGGCCGGGCTGCCAGAAGGGCTTCAGCGCCGGCAGCGAATCCTGCAGCCTGTGGTTGGCGAAGACGAACTTGTCGTCCCGGTCGTAGATGATAACGCCTGCCGGCAGCGATTCCAGCACGCTGGCGAGATGCTTGCGCGCATCTTCGGCTTCGGTCTCGCGCCGCTTCATGTCGGAGATGTCGAAGAGAAAGCCGGCGACATAGTCGCGGCCGCTTGCCATGCGGACGCGGTTCTTCCTGACAATGCGCGAACGGCTGGCGCCGTCGGCCTCGAAGCTTTCTTCCACTTCATATTGCCGCCCGCCGGCCAGCACCTCACGTTCGCTGCTTTCGAACAGCGCGACGTCGGCCGGCCCGAGGAAATCGCCCCCCGGCCTGCCAAGCATGGCTTGCGGCGCCTGCTTGAACAGCGCCGCGAAGGCTTCGTTGACGAAGACGAATCGCAGATTGTCGTCCTTGACGAAGATCGGATCCTTGACGCCGTTGATCACGGCCTCCGCCAGCCGCGCCTTCTCCAGTGCTTCGGCAAGTTCAGCCTCTCGGTCCTTCATGTCGGTGATATCGACGTAGGAAATGAACCGCTTGCCGCCGGCCAGCGCCGCCATCGACGAGATCAGCGTCCGGCCGTCATTGCGCGGGAACTGCCGCGATCCGGCTGTGCCGGCTCTGATTTCAGCCTCGCGTTCGGCGACATGTCGCTGCCATGTCGCGTCGTCCGAACCATAGGGGTCTATGTCGCGGCTCGCGTCCATCAGATTGCGGAAGCTGCAGCCGATCTTGGCGCGCCGGGCGTCGATCTGCCAGAAATCGTAAAAGGCGCGGTTGATGACCTCGGCACGCATGTCGGCATCGAGGACGAGGACACCGATCGGCATCTGATCGACCATGGTGCGAAGATTGGCGAATGTCTCGGCGATCTTGGCGTTGGCATTCTCGATCTCCGCGTCACGACGCTTGACCTCGGTGACCTCATAGTAGGTCAGCAGCCGCTTGCCTCCCGACAGAGCCGTGACCGAGAACATCATGGTCCGCCCGTCGGTGTGGACAAACTCCCGAGGTGCGACGGTACCGCCCCTGATCTCCTCGATGCGAGTGGCGAGGTAGCGCTGCCATTGCTCTTCGTCGATGTCGCCATAGATGCCGTTGCGGCGGTTGAGTTCCATCAAAAGGCTGAACGGCGCTCCAACCGTCACGGCCCCATCCGGAATCCTGGAGAGGTCGCGATAGGCCTTGTTGACGATCAGCGTGTCGAGCCCGGCATCCAGAAGCACGACGCCCATATGCATGGCGTCCATCGTCCGCTCGAGGTCGGCAAGATGCTGGACGGGCTCGCCGCCAGCCGGCGGCTCGATGTCCTCGAAGGCGCTGGCCAGCCCGGTGACGTTGCGGCCTATGCCGCGATAGCCGGCAAATTTTCCGTCACTGTCGAAACGCGGGAAACCTGACGTCAGCACCCAGCGGCAGTCGGGACGGCCACCCTTCAGTTCGTAGACGAAGTCGCGGAACGGCCGGTGCGCCTGCAAGTCCTCCAGATGGGCTGCCGCGCTGCGGTTGCCCTTCCTGACCTGATTGAGAAAATCGAACCGGAACCGGCCAAGCACATCAGCCGGATCGATGCCCGTCGCAGCTTGGTAGTCTTGAGAAAGCCAGGAAAAGCGAAGTTCCGCGTCGGTTTCCCAGGTCCAGTCCGAAGCCGCTTCGACGAGCTGGCGAAGCGCGCCGGCGCGATCCATGTCTACGCCGGACGATCCATCGCCGCCATGCGCGGCTGCCTTGCCGGGCTCACGCTTGCCGCGCGCGTCGATTGCTTCGTTCGATTCCGCCATGCTGTCCCCACCCCGAAAATCAAGGCCGAACCCTCCCTCCGCGGTTCGTCGGCGGAATGTGCCGCAGAAGCATTAACGATCCGCTAACCTTAACGGCGCAACCGGCCTGTTCCTGCTGCGTTATTCCGTCCGGTTGTGGCGCGCGGCAAGGCCGCGCTATAAGCATGCGCAGGGGTGTTGCTAATGTATGGACGAATAGGGCCTTTCTTGCTGGGCGCGGCGCTGCTTTTCGGCGGCGGCTGCTCGCGCAGCTATGACGGCACGGTCATCATCCCGCGGCCGCTCGACGCCAGGCGGATCTGGGACCGGCCACCGCCCAATGTCGATTACCAGCCGCAGGTCGACAACGGCGCCTTTCCGGGGCCGCCACAACCCCCCGGACGGCTCTCCGAGCGCAAGGCCCTGAAACCTGCGCCGCACAGACGGCATCAGGCCAGGGCGTCACCGCCGCCTTCCCCGTCATCGGACTCCGAAAAGCAATTGGCATGCAGGAACGTCAGCGCGCCCGGCCAAAGGGTTCGCATGGTCTGCGAATAGAACGGTTCGGCGTTTGACAGTGTCGCCAGACCGCTCCCGGAACAATGTCCTACAGCGACGCCGCGCCCTTCCTCGGTTGCTTGGCTCCAGCCTGTCATTCAGCCGGGAAGAAGGCGGGCCCGACCACACGCACGGTGCGCTTGCCGGGCTCGATCGACTGCAGCTGAGCGGCGCCCGGAGCCTCGATGTCGGTTTCCGGAATTGCCGCGACGCTGCCGAGGTCCGGCTTTGCCTGAGGCAAAGGGATGATTGCATTGGTCATGTTCGTGGGCGTCACCGTCCTAGCCTTCAGTTCGGCAACCCGCTGATAATAACGCTTGACGTCGCAGGCCTTGAAATTGGCATCGTCACGATACCGGAAAGCGGCCGGCAACTCGGTGTATGGTTTGCGCGTGTCGAGCGCCACCATGCTGTCGGTTTCCTGGCTGATATCGCTCAGCGTGTAGAGATCGACCGCCGGGTCATCGCAGATGTAACGGCATTGATCGGCCATTTCCTTGAGATCGCGGTTGCCGGCGAATTGCGACTTTGGCGCGGGGAAGAAATACCCATCCGAAAGGCGGACGCAAAACAGCATCGCATTGCCGCCGGTCGTGCCCCCGGCCGCTGCCATCGCGGATTTCGCCTTCGGCGCCGGGCGCTCCTGCTTTACCCCCGATGAACAGCCGAGCGCCGCGAACCGCGCCTGCAGGCCCGAATTGTCACGGTCGGAATTGGACACAGCCGCGATCTGGCGCTGCACCTCCGTCCGGTTTCGAGCGAGGTCGGCACAAGCGTTGAAGAAGCCGCCCGCAGCACTTTGCGCGGTGCACTTGCGCTGCCTCTCCAGGCCCTGGATTGCCGCGAGCTGGCGACGAAGCTGAGCCAGTGCCGGGCTCACGCCTCCGCCGCGGCCAGCGGACAGCAATTGACTTTTGATCGCACCACAACTGTCCGCGTAGGAAGGTGTCGTGCCGGACGCAAACGCAGCGACCGTTGCCAGCGCGATCATCATGGAAAGACAGAAACGGGTCATCTGAACGTCATGATCCTTGTTGCCGAATAGTCCGGAACTAGGCTCTTTCGACTTGGGCAAACTTCCACTAAATGAGCTATACCTAATATTTTAAGACTTCTGACCTGAACAGACCTTCATCTAGTGTAATATAGTCCTGCATGTAAATTCCATATTACATTTTTATCAAGATTGAGACGAACCGGGAAGCAACGGAGACAGATCCGCGTCCGCCGGCAGGCCTGCGTCGAGCCATGCGATCAACCGGGCGTTACCGGTCTCTGCCTTGAAACCTTTGCTCGTGCTTCTGCGTTGAGGGGCGAAGGAGAACGCAGATGTCGATCCACTTCACGGTGTCGGAACTGACAAGAAACCTTTTTCACTCTCTCGGGCGGGATCACGAGCGTGGCCCACGGCCGCTCAACCCCGAGCAAAACCTGTTGCTCGAGTGCTATCTGGCCGGGCAGATTCCTGAATCGGCCTGGAGCGACTATGTCTTTGAGACACCGGATCTGGCACGGCATGCCGAAGTACGGCGCCTGAGCCGTTGATTTGCGCCAACCAGGGAAAGACGCCCGACGCAGCTTTCCGATTCAGACGAACCAGCCACCTTGATGCCCGTTCCATGGCAGATTTTTTTGGGCGTGCCGCTACTGCTTGGGCGAAACGAATTGCTGTGTGAACACGTTGCCGGCAATTCCTCGTGACAGCTCCGGCGATAAACTCAGCGGTGTACAATTCTTCACCGCCGCTATTGCCGCCTCGATGAACGACTGACGCGCCTTGTCGTCGCCGGCCACCTTGACGGCGGTTGGTCGCGGCGCGCCGATCAGAGTACCGTCGCGCTTGAAACTGAAGCTCAGGGTTACAGTCGAATTCCCGGCGTCGGCGGGCGGCGTCCAGCACGACTGGATCGCGGCCCCGACAGCGTCCATGGTGTTGAGCGTTGCGGCAACCGATGCGCATACGACACCCGTCGACATCACGCCCGCAATCACCAGCTTTGCAACGCCTTTCATCGCACGCCTCATCGTCACGACCAGCCGGCAATCCGCGCGGACTGCCGGAATCGATGGTAGGGCCGATACAGGCAATGGCAATATCCCTCGCCGAAAAGTTGTTCGGAGAGAGCGGACTGCGAAGCCGCCCGGGCGACTGACCGAGACCGATGCGAGCCAATGCCGAAAAACAAAAAGGCCGGCACTGAGCCGACCTTTCCTTTCCGCCTCGGCAGTTGCGCCAGTACATCCGTGGTCGCGGGCCGAAAGCGAATTGTCTCCAGTAGACAGGCTATTGGTAAACCAAACCTTAACGTGCCTGCCGTCCCACGCACTAAGTCAGGATTCGATAGCCCTGAAGGCCATCATCTTGCGGTAGGATGGTCCAGGCGCCCGCCCTGAACTCGGCTTCCGGCAGGTGGATTCGGGCATACGGACGAGCCGGTTTTTCACGGGGCATCGCGCGCTCTTTTCGAGGCATGCCGAGCCCATGCAGGTACTGGTCCGAACTTGTAGCTTGTCAGGAGGGCAACGACCGGGCCGTTGCTTGGTACGCCCAAGGGGAATCGAACCCCTGTTCCCGCCGTGAGAGGGCGGTGTCCTGACCGCTAGACGATGGGCGCGTTCAAGAAGGGGCGATATAGGCTGGCGGCTGGGAAAAAGCAACTGGGGTTTGGCGGCTTTGCAGCATCGAACGAAAAACCGCCCACAAGCTAGCGTTTCGGCTCGATCAGGTCCCAGAGATTGCCGTGGAGATCGGCGAAAACGGCCACGGTGCCGTAGGGCTCGAAGCGCGGCGCCTCGCGGAATTCGACGCCTTTGTCCAGCATAGCGGCGTGATCGCGGGCAAAATCGTCGGTTTCGAGGAACAGGAAGACCCGGCCGCCGGTCTGGTTGCCGATGCTTTTCCTCTGCGCCTCGTCGGACGCCTCGGCAAGCAGCAGCCTGGCACCCTGTCCGTTGGCCGGCGCGACGGTCACCCAGCGCTTGCCGCCGCCGAGACCGACATCCTCGGTCAGGGTAAAACCCAGCCGCTCGACATACCAGGCGATCGCCTCGTCATAATCGGCGACGACCAGCGTCACGGTCGCGACACGGCGATGTTCGGCAAACCCGGTCATGTCCGGCGCAAACTTGTTTGCTGCATTGCCGCCTGCCTATTTGTTGCGGATTGCAAAACGGCCGATCAGGCGGCGCTCGGCGATATCATAGACGAAGATCGCACGGCTGCCGTCGGCAAGCTCGGCGTCGATAGACAGGCGGCTGCCCGACAGTGACTGACCGACCACCCGGGAGCCTACCGGCAGCACGATGTCCCCGCTGAGCGGTTCGCCGGCGGGCACCTGGACGTCGCCGGCCAGCGGCGGGCTCACCGGCGTTGCCTTGCGTGATTTGTAGACAATCGCCGCGATCACCACCATAAGAGCCAGAAAGAGCAGGCCGAGATTGATGGCCATGAAGCGCATGAGTCTGCCGCGCAGCTTGTCGACCGCGGGGTCAAGCGGCTTTTCCTGCTCTTCATCGGCATCGGGCCGGGCCATGGCAAATATTCCGGAATGGTTTTTCGATGAGCGCTCATAGCGAAGAGGCCCCTGAATTGATAGAGGCCGCGCCCACCTTGCTGGTCGCCGGCGCGGATGCGGCCGGCCAACGCCTCGACCAGTGGCTGGCGGCAGCGCTTGGCCCGGACATGTCACGCAGTCGCGTGCAGATGCTGATCAGGCAAGGCGGCGTCGTCATCGACGGCAAGCCGGTCGACGAAACCAAGCGCAAGATGAGCGCTGGCGAAAATGTGTCGGTCGCCATGCCGGAACCGGAACCGGCGCTGCCGCAGGGCGAGAACATCGCGCTCGACGTGCTCTACGAAGACAACGAGTTGATCGTCATCAACAAGCCGGCGGGGCTTGTCGTGCACCCCGGCGCCGGCAACTGGACCGGCACGCTGGTCAATGCGCTCATCCACCATTGCGGCGACAGCCTGTCGGGCATTGGCGGGGTACGCCGCCCGGGCATCGTCCACCGCCTCGACAAGGAGACCAGCGGCGTCATGGTGGTCGCCAAGACCGACCGCGCCCACAAGTCGCTGTCGGAAGCCTTCGCCGACCACGGCCTGACCGGCGACCTCGAACGCGCCTACCTGGCTTTGGTTTGGGGCACACCGCAAAGGCCGACCGGCACGATCGATGCGCCGCTTGGCCGCGCCGCCGACCGGGTGCGCCGCGCCGTCGTGCCGGAAGGCCGCGACGACGCGCGCCACGCCGTCACCCGCTTTGCCGTGCAAGAGCGCTTCGGCGAAGGCCAGCGGGAATTCGCCACCGCGAGCCTCGTGGAATGCCGGCTGGAAACCGGCCGCACCCACCAGATCCGCGTCCACATGGCCCATATCGGCCATCCCGTTATCGGCGATCCCGATTACGGCTTGGCGTTCCGCACCAAGGCCAATCGGCTGCCGGAGCCCCTGAAAACTCAGGTCAAGGCATTTTCCCGGCAAGCTTTGCATGCCTGGCTCCTTGCATTTCGGCACCCCACTACCCATCTAACGATGAGGTTCGAGGCGCCGATACCGGAGGACATGGAGGAACTCGTCGACGGCTTCCGCAAACTCTGAACCAACCATCAAAAAACCTGACTGTCATTGTTCACTTCAGCGTGACACACTGTTTCGTGTTGAACAAATGCCTGTCTTTTCTGGTTTTGTTCCTGTATAAGATCTGATGTCGCGGGCGAGCCTTTTGGTGCTCGCGTCACATGCCCGCCGCGTTTCGGGGGCATTACTCCAATAGAGAGGGGGCGCTATCATGGCCCAGTCATTACCCAGTATCGTTTCCGGCGAAGGCGGCCTCAGCCGCTATCTGGAAGAAATCCGCCGCTTTCCCATGCTTCAGCCGCAAGAAGAGTACATGCTCGCCAAGCGTTATGCCGAGCATGAAGACACCACGGCCGCGCATAAGCTCGTCACCAGCCATTTGAGGCTCGTCGCCAAGATCGCCATGGGCTATCGCGGCTACGGCTTGCCGATCGGCGAGGTGATCTCGGAAGGCAATGTCGGCCTGATGCAGGCCGTCAAGAAATTCGAACCCGAGCGCGGTTTCCGCCTCGCCACCTACGCCATGTGGTGGATCAAGGCCTCGATCCAGGAATACATCCTGCGCTCGTGGAGCCTGGTCAAGATGGGCACGACCGCCAACCAGAAGCGCCTGTTCTTCAATCTCCGCAAGGTGAAGGGCAAGATTCAGGCGCTGGACGACGGCGATCTCAAGCCCGACCAGATCGCCGAAATCGCCACGCGGCTGAACGTTTCCGAGGCCGAAGTGGTGTCGATGAACCGCCGCCTGTCCGGCGACGCGTCACTCAACGCGCCGATCCGGGCGACGGAAGGCGAGTCCGGCGAATGGCAGGACTGGCTGGTCGACGACCACGAAAGCCAGGAAGAGATGCTGATCGAGCAGGACGAACTGGAAAACCGGCGCGGCATGCTGTCGGGCGCTCTGGCTGTGCTCAACGATCGCGAGCGGCGCATCTTCGAGGCGCGTCGCCTCGCCGAGGAGCCGCTCACCCTGGAAGAGCTTTCGGCCGAGTTCGACATCAGCCGCGAGCGCGTGCGCCAGATCGAGGTGCGCGCTTTCGAGAAGGTGCAGGATGCCGTCAAGGCCGCCGCCAAGCGCCAGATGCAGGCGCTGCGCACCATCGAGGCACAGCCGGCGGCTTAAAGCCGGGACCGATTACGAAATGGAGGGCGGCCTCAGGAAACTGGCGCCGCCCTTTTTGTGTACAAGAAGCCGGAGCGTACCCTCAAAGCCCATCAAGCGGAAACTTGAGGTACCGCCGGCCATTGGCTTCCGGCTCCGGCAGCCGTCCGCCATTCATGTTGACCTGCAGCGCATGCAGGATCAGCCGCGGCATCGGCAATGTCCGGTCACGCGCCTCGCGCAGGGCGACGAACTCGGCCTCGCTGCGGGCAGCGACAAGATGGATGTTGGTCGCCTTTTGCGCCCCGACCGTGCTTTCCCACATCGGCTCGCGCCCGCCGGCCTGGTAATCATGGCCGACGAACAGCCGGGTTTCCTCCGGCAAGGCCAGGATGCCCCGGATCGAACGCCAGAGCCGCGCGGCGCTGCCGCCGGGAAAATCCGTCCTTGCCGTGCCGCTGTCGGGCATGAACAGCGTGTCATGCACGAAGGCGGCGTCACCGACCACATAGGTGATCGAGGCCAGCGTATGTCCGGGTGAGAACAGCACCTTGACTGGAAGGGTTCCGATCCGAAACGTCTCGCCTTCGGTAAACAGCCTGTCCCACTGCGAACCGTCGGCGGGAAAATCGGGCCAGTTGTAGATGACCTTCCATAGTGCCTGGACGTCGACGATCCTGTCGCCGATCGCCATCGGCGCTTCGGTCTTCTGTTTCAGATAGTGCGCCGCCGAGAAATGGTCGGCGTGGGGATGGGTGTCGAGGATCCACTCGAGCTCCAGCCCATTTTCCCCGATGAAAGCGAGCAGCGCATCCGCGCTCCTCGTCCCCGTTGCGCCGGATTTCTCGTCGAAATCCAGGATCGGATCGATGATGGCGCAGCGCTTCGTCGTCGGGTCCGCGACGACATACTGGATGGCTCCGGTCGGCTTGTCATAGAAGCCGCTGACCAAAGGCCTGGCCAAAGCTACATCCACTTCCGGCTCCATCGCTCACAGCCGGCAGGAACGATTTTCTCCGCCGGAACCCGCCGCGAGCATGGTTGTCCGCCCCGTCGAGCCAGTCAAGCATGACTTGGCTCGCAGGAGCGGAAAAACCAAAAACTGTTCCGACGCGCCGGCTCAGGCGGAAGGTTGTTTGGTCTTCCTGAGATAGGGCAGGATGGTCTCGTAGGCGCCGAAGCGCTTGATCGCATCCTCGTTGGAAACGGCGGCCGTGATGATGACGTCCTCGCCCTGCTTCCAGTTCGCCGGCGTCGCCACCTGGTGCTTGGCGGTGAGCTGCATGGAATCGACCGCGCGCAGGATCTCGTCGAAGTTGCGCCCCGTCGTCATCGGATAGGTCAGCACCAGCTTGATCTTCTTGTCCGGTCCGATGACGTAGACCGAGCGCACGGTGGCGTTGTCGGCGGGCGTGCGGCCTTCCGAGGTTTCGCCGGCGCCGCCTGGCAGCATGTCGTAGAGCTTGGCGACCTTGAGGTCCTTGTCGCCGATCAGTGGATAATGCACCGAATGGCCCGTCGCCGTCTTGATGTCGTCCTGCCATTTGCCGTGGCTTTCGACCGGGTCGACCGAAATGCCGATGATCTTGACGTTGCGCTTCTTGAACTCGCCCTCGAGCCCCGCCATCGTGCCAAGCTCGGTCGTGCAGACCGGCGTGAAATTCTTCGGATGGCTGAACAGGATCGCCCAACCGTCGCCGATCCAGTCATGGAACTTGATGGTCCCTTGCGTGGTCTCGGCGGTGAAGTCCGGCGCGATGTCGTTGATACGAAGACTCATGACCTATCCCTACCCCTGGTGAAATCTAGCCTGCATTCTATCGCCGACCGGCGCCGGCACCTATTCCTAGCACCGCTACGTGACTGATTAAACGGTGGAGATGACGGCTATTCACCCGACGGGCAAAAATTTTTCCGCGCCTTCGGATCGGGGCGAAAATAAAGCGTGACATTGGGCATGAGACAAACGCCAGGGATCGGCGAGGCGCCTCAGGCCTTGGTGATCGCCAGCGACGTCGCTAGGTCTTCCATACGCTGCGCCAGGGCGCCGAGCGCGTTGGTCAGCACGCTGTCGCTCTTGTCGGCCTTGGTCAGCGCCTCGTCACGCGTCTTGCGCAAGGTCAGCACTTCGCTCTCCATGCCTTTGACCCGCTTCTGCAGTTCGGAAAGCTCGTCCATCACCATGATGCCGGCCATGACGGTCAGCCGCTGGTCGCCGATCTCGCCAAAAGAATCCTTCAGATGCGAGACATAACGATCGAAGCGTTCGGCGAGATCGATCAGATGCTCTTCCTGGCCCTCGTCGCAGGCCATGCGGTACTGCTTGCCGTCGATTGAAACCGTGACCTGTGCCATCGGGCCAGCTCCTATCTGTCCAACACGGCGCGGATGGTTTCCATCGCGGTCACCAGCCGTCGCGAGACTTCCTTGTTGGCGTCTTCCAGCCGTTCGGCGCGAGCTTCGGAATTGTCGAGCTCCTGCGCCAGCCGCGAGCGATCGGCATTCATCCGCTGCACTTCTGCCTCGGCTTCCGAATAGTCGCGTTCGTGCTCGAGCTTGGCCGCGACGGCGTTTTCCAGCCCCTCGATGGCCTTGCTCAGCCTGGCGATTACTTCCTTGAGCGTGGTTTCCCCGGTCATGGCCTTCGTCCTGTGCCCTGCCCATCACCGAATCGTTCGCGTTCAGAACGCGTTATGTCTGAAACATTAGGCACCGGGTGAAGGCCACGTCAACAAAGCTCTCGCGACTGTCCCCCGCTAACGCTAAAGTAGTCCCGCCTGCGGCATCACAAGACCGGCAAATGTGCACCCGATTTGTTGACTAAAAGCCCGCGCCTGCTATGTGTCGCGCACCCTTTTTCAAGGGCTCTCCCAAAGCCCCCAAACCCCCACCCTGGAGGTACCATGACGTCGCGTGAACAACATGACCGGATGGCCAATGCGATCCGTTTTCTCTCCATGGACGCCGTCGAGAAGGCGAATTCCGGCCATCCTGGCCTGCCCATGGGCTGCGCCGACATCGCCACGGTGCTGTTCACCCGCTTCCTGAAATACGATCCCAAGGCCCCGCACTGGGCCGACCGCGACCGCTTCATCCTGTCGGCGGGCCATGGCTCGATGCTGCTCTACTCGTTGCTGCATCTGACCGGTTACGAAGACATGACCATCGACCAGATCAAGCACTTCCGCCAGCTGGGCTCGAAGACAGCGGGCCATCCCGAATACGGCCATGCCACCGGCATCGAGACCACGACCGGTCCGCTCGGCCAGGGCCTCGCCAATTCGGTCGGCTTCGCGCTTGGTGAGCGCATCATGAACGCCGCCTTCGGCAACGACCTCGTCAACCACTACACCTATGTGCTGGCCGGCGACGGCTGCCTGATGGAAGGTGTTTCCCAGGAAGCCATCGCGCTTGCTGGCCACCTCAAGCTCAACAAGCTGATCGTCTTCTGGGACAACAACAACATCTCGATCGACGGCCCGGTCTCGCTCGCCGACAACACCGACCAGGTTGCCCGCTTCCAGGCATCCGGCTGGAATGCCAGCCATATCGACGGCACCGATCCGGAAGCGATCGCCTACGCCATCGAGGCCGCACGCCACTCGGACAAGCCGACGATGATCGCCTGCAAGACGACGATCGGTTTCGGCGCCCCGACCAAGGCCGGCACCAACAAGGCGCATGGCTCGCCGCTGGGCGCCGACGAGATCGCCGGCGCGCGCAAGTTCTTCAGCTGGGACTCGCCGCCCTTCGAGATTCCAGCCGACATCCTCGACGCCTGGCGCACCGCCGGTAAGGCCGGCGTCAAGGCGCGCACCGACTGGGAAGGCCGCCTCGCCAAGGCCGATCCGAAGCTGAAGGCCGAGTTCGAGCGCCGCACCGCGGGCAAGCTGCCGGCGAATTTCGACGCCGTCATCGCCGACTACAAGAAGAAGCTTACGGCCGACAAGCCGAAGGTCGCCACCCGCAAATCGTCCGAGATGGCGCTGGAAATCATCAACGGCGCGGTGCCCGAGACCATCGGCGGCTCGGCCGATCTGACCGGCTCCAACAACACCAAGACCAGCCAGACCAAGAACATCACGCCGGACGATTACGGCCAGCGCTACGTTCACTACGGCGTTCGCGAGCATGGCATGGCCGCTGCTATCAATGGGTTGACACTGCATGGCGGCCTCATCGCCTATGGCGGCACCTTTCTGTGTTTCTCCGACTATGCCCGTCCGTCGATGCGGCTTGCCTCGCTGATGGGCATCCGCTCGATCTTCGTCATGACCCATGATTCCATTGGTCTGGGCGAAGACGGCCCGACCCACCAGCCGGTCGAGCACATGGCGGCCCTGCGCGCCATTCCCAATCACAATGTGTTCCGTCCGGCCGACGCCGTGGAGACCGCCGAATGCTGGCAGATCGCGCTCGAATCCGAAAAGACGCCGTCGACGCTGGCGCTGACCCGTCAGAACCTGCCGACCGTGCGCACCGAGTTCACCGAAAACAACCTGAGCAGCCTGGGCGCCTATGAACTCGCCGGCGCCAGCGGTGACGCCGCGGTGACGATCTTCGCCACCGGTTCCGAGGTCGAGATCGCGCTCGGCGCCCGCGAACTTCTGGAAAAGCATGGCCACCCGACCCGTGTCGTCTCGGTGCCTTGCTTCGAACTATTCGATAAGCAGAGCGACGCCTACCGCAAGAAGACGATCGGCGACGCGCCGATCAAGATGGCGATCGAGGCCGGCATCCGCCAGGGCTGGGATCATCTTATCGGCTCCGATGGCATCTTCATCGGCATGACCGGCTTCGGCGCCTCGGGCACCATCGAGCAGCTCTATCCGCATTTCGGTATCACCGCCGAGGCGGCCGCCAAGGCAGCGGAAGCTCGCTTGCACGGTAAATGACTTTTGGGGGTCCGGCGAGATCGCGTGAAAAGCGGTTTTGCCGAACTGGCCTAACCTAATCGATTTAAATCCGGCCCGCTGCGGCTGGATTCTTCGCCCGTCCGCCGCTATGAAGCTGCGGACCAATCGTCTGCCTTCCAGCTCCCAGGGAGAGAACAATGACCGTCAGAGTTGCCATCAACGGGTTTGGCCGCATCGGCCGCAACATCCTGCGCGCCATCCATGAGTCCGGCCGCAGGGACATCGATGTCGTCGCCGTCAACGATCTCGGCCCCGTCGAGACCAACGCCCACCTGCTGCGCTTTGACAGCGTGCACGGCCGTTTCCCGCATGAAGTGTCGGTCGACGGCGACCAGATCACCGTCGGCAAGGAGAAGTTCAAGGTCACGGCGATCAAGGACCCGACGCAATTGCCATGGAAGGAACTCGGCGTCGACATCGCGCTCGAATGCACCGGCATCTTCACCGCCCGCGACAAGGCCGCCGCGCACCTGACCGCCGGCGCCAAGCGCGTGCTGGTCTCGGCACCTGCCGACGGCGCTGACTTGACCGTCGTCTACGGCATCAACCACGACAAGCTGACCAAGGACCACATCGTCATCTCGAATGCGTCCTGCACCACCAACTGCCTGGCGCCGCTCGCGGCCGTCCTGCACGAGACGGTCGGCATCGAAAAGGGCATGATGACGACGATCCATTCCTACACTGGCGACCAGCCGACGCTGGACACCATGCACAAGGATCTCTACCGCGCCCGCGCCGCCGCCCTGTCGCAGATCCCGACCTCGACCGGTGCCGCCAAGGCCATCGGCCTCGTCCTGCCCGACCTCAAGGGCAAGCTCGACGGCATCTCGATCCGCGTGCCGACGCCGAATGTGTCGGTCGTCGACTTCAAGTTCATCGCCAAGCGGTCGACCACGGTGCAGGAAATCAACGAGGCGGTGATCGCCGCCTCCAACGGCAAGCTGAAGGGCATCCTCGGCGTCACCCATCACCCGAACGTGTCGATCGATTTCAACCACGATCCGCGCTCCTCGATCATGGCGCTCGACCAGACCAAGGTGATGGACGGCAACTTCGTTTCGGTGCTGTCGTGGTACGACAATGAATGGGGCTTTTCCAACCGCATGGGCGATACCGCCGTCGCTTTCGGCAAGACCATCGCCTGATCGAAGATCCGTCTTCTCGACACTCCAAACGCCCGGCTTCGTCCGGGCGTTTTCGTTTGCCGGGGCAGCAACGCGAAAATCAGCGGCGCGGGGCAAAAAACCACCCTCCCGCCTTGCACTGGTCACGCCTTCGCCCCACTCTGCCGTAAAGCCAGCAAGCAGAGGAATTCGAGGGGCAAATCACGGATGGAGCATGCGATCTATCTCGTCACGCTGGTCGGCACGGCGCTTGTTGTCGCCGCCGCGTTTTCGAGCCTGATCGCCTTCCGCTTCGGCGCCCCGCTCCTGCTCCTGTTTCTGTGCATCGGGCTCGCCACCGGAACCGACGGCCTCGGCATCCAGTTCGACAACGCCCGCGTCGCCTATTTTGCCGGCTCACTGGCGCTCGCCGTCATCCTGTTCGATTCCGGTTTCGGCACGCCGCTCAACGCTTTGCGGCAGGCGGCGGGACCAGCCCTGTCGCTGGCGACCTTCGGCGTGCTTCTCACCACCGGCCTGTTCGGCGCCGCCGCCTATTATCTGCTCGACCTCAGCTGGCTGGAATCCTTCCTGCTCGGCGCCGCCGTCGCCTCGACCGACGCGGCGGCGGTGTTCTTCCTGCTGCGCGCCGGCGAGATCAACCTGCGCGAGCGCGTGCGCTCCACGCTCGAGGTGGAATCCGGCACCAATGATCCGATCGCCATCTTCCTGACAATCACGCTGGTCGAGATCATAGCCGCCCACGCCAATCCCGAAGCCAATGTCCTGGTCACCAATCTGATGCTCGGCTTCCTCGTCAACATGGGCCTCGGCGCCATCGTCGGCGTGCTTGGCGGCCTCGCCATCGTACGCCTGGTCGACCGGCTCAACCTCGACCATGGCCTGTTGCCGATCTTCGTGCTGACCCTGTCGCTGATGGTCTTCGCAGCCGCCGGCGCGATCGGCGGATCGGGCTTCCTGGCGGTGTATATCGCAGGCCTGATTGCCGGCAACTCCGACATCCGCGCCGTCACCATCCTGAAGCGCTTCCAGGACGGCATGTCGTGGCTGGCGCAGATCATCATGTTCCTGATCCTCGGCCTGTTCGCCACGCCCTCGCAATTTCCGGCCATCATGGTGCCTGCGGTGCTGCTTGGCCTGTTCCTGATGTTCGTCGCCCGCCCTGTCGCGGTCTGGCTCTGCCTGATCCCGTTCCGCCTGCCGCGTCCCGAAGTCGCCTTCGTCTCCTGGGTCGGCCTGCGCGGCGCCGTATCCATCCTGCTCGCCATTACACCGCTGCTCGGTGGGCTGGAGAACGGCCGCACCATCTTCAACGCCGCCTTCATCATCGTTCTGGTGTCGCTGGTCATCCAGGGCTGGACCGTCGGCCCACTGGCGCGTCGCCTGGGCCTGATCGTGCCGGCGCGGCTCGGACCGCTGGACAAGGTCGAGCTGGAACTGCCCGGCTCCGCGCATCACGAGCTCCTTGCCTATCGTGTGGCGCCGGGCAGTCCGGTGGCGCGCGGCGAGCGCATCCCGCGCTGGGCGCGGCCCTCGCTGGTGCTGCGTGACGGTCGCTCGATGCGTTTCCAGGACATGGGCCGGCTCGCCGCCGGCGACCAGGTCTACATCTTCGTGCCCGACCGCTATCCGCGCCTACTCGACAAGCTGTTCGCCAGCCGCGCCGTGGTCGATCCGGAGGATGCCGATTTCTTCGGTGCCTTCGCCGTCGATCCGGCGCGTTCCGCGGCCGAACTGGAAGCCGCCTATGCGCCCGGTCTCACCGAGGCCGAGCAGAAGCAAACCGTCGGTGCGTTGGTCACGGCGCGGCTCGGCGGCCATGCCGAATATGCCGACCGCGTGCTGCTCGGCCCTATCGAATTGATCGTGCGCGACGTCGACGACAAGGGCAAAATCACCGGTCTCGGCCTGTCTTTCGAGCCGACCGCGCCGGTGGCGCGCGTGCCTGTCTTCCTCAGCGCCGGTGAGATCGGCGACCGTCTCATCGCCTTTATCCGCGACTGGCGCAAGCCGGCTGAGGCGCAGGTGGCGGCGCGGGCGGATGACGCCCCCGAGCCGCCGGTCGAGAAGGCATCGGCCGAAAGCTGACACGGCAGACCGTTCGCACCGCCCCGACATACGGCGGGCGGTCTTCACCGACTATGTCCCCGCCCGTCTCAAAATTTCGCATCCGACCCCGGCCAAAGCCTTGCATCGCCGCCGATGCGGGGTATGGTCCCGGCGATTTTCAGACGAAAGGGACCGGCATGGCTGCCTTCAAGACACTGGACGATATCGGCAACATCAGCGGCAAGCGCGTGCTGGTGCGCGTCGACCTCAACGTTCCCGTCGCCGACGGCAAGGTCACCGACGCAACCCGCATCGAACGCATCGCGCCGACCATCGCCGAATTGTCCGGCAAGGGCGCCAAGGTCATCCTGCTCGCCCATTTCGGCCGACCCAAGGATGGTCCTTCGCCCGAATTCTCGCTGGAGCCGATCGCCAGGGCGACCGCGCAGGTGCTCGGCCGCCCCGTCGGCTTCGCCAGCGATTGCGTCGGCGACACGGCGGGAAGCGCTGTCGCCGCCATGGACAAGGGCGACGTGCTGCTGCTCGAAAACACCCGCTTCTACAAGGCCGAGGAGAAGAACGATCCCGCCTTTACCGAACGGCTCGCCGCCAATGGCGACATCTTCGTCAACGATGCCTTTTCCGCCGCCCACCGCGCTCATGCCTCGACTGAAGGGCTGGCACACCTGTTGCCCTCCTTCGCCGGCCGCACCATGCAGGCCGAGCTTGAGGCGCTGGAGAAAGGACTGGGAAACCCGGTGCGTCCGGTTGTCGCCATCGTCGGCGGCGCCAAGGTCTCGACCAAGATCGACCTGTTGATGAACCTGGTGAAGAAAGTCGACGCGCTGGTCATCGGCGGCGGCATGGCCAACACCTTCCTCGCCGCGCGCGGCACCGATGTCGGCAAGTCGCTGTGCGAGCATGACCTGGCCCCGACCGCCAAGCAGATCATGATCGAGGCCGCCGAAGCCGGCTGCGCCATCATCCTGCCGGTCGACGGCGTCGTCGCCAAGGAATTCAAGGCGGGTGCCGCCTGCGAAACCGTCGCCATCTCCGACGTGCCAGCCGACGGCATGATCCTCGATGTCGGCGCCAAGACCGTCACGACGATCGGCGAGTGGATCGATCGCGCGGCGACGCTGGTCTG
Source organism: Mesorhizobium salmacidum (SeqCode) (assembly GCF_037179605.1). Lineage (NCBI taxonomy): Bacteria > Pseudomonadati > Pseudomonadota > Alphaproteobacteria > Hyphomicrobiales > Phyllobacteriaceae > Mesorhizobium > Mesorhizobium salmacidum (SeqCode). The sequence goes on along the minus strand of NZ_JAPYKS010000004.1, from coordinate 278,159 downwards.
GAACGGTCCGCTCGGTGCCTTCGAGATCGAGCCGTTCGATCACGCCACGGTGGCGGCGGCCAGGCATGCGGCCGCGCGCACAAAGGCCGGCAAGCTGGTTTCGGTCGCCGGCGGCGGCGATACGGTGGCGGCGCTCAACCATGCCAGTGTCGCCGACGATTTCACTTATGTCTCGACCGCCGGCGGCGCCTTCCTGGAGTGGATGGAAGGCAAGCCGTTGCCCGGCGTCGACGTGCTCAAGCGCTGAGGCGTCCGGCGGCTCGCCAACAATCCGATCAACTCGAGGAGAGCCGGCGGCGGCGCCGGCGACTTTCAATCGATTCGAGCTTTCCGGCGTCATTCCTTTGGCGGTAGTGTTCTGCTAGGCGCAGATCAACCGGTTCAGGAGAAGCATGATGAGCCAACGTCTCGAAGACATTGCCGCCGCGATCGTGGCCAACGGCAAGGGCCTGCTGGCCGCCGACGAAAGCTCCGGCACCATCAAGAAGCGCTTCGACGTCATCGGCGTCGAATCGACCGCCGACAGCCGTCGCGACTATCGCGAAATGATGTTCCGCGCCAAGGACGCGATGACCAGGTACATTTCCGGCGTCATCCTCTATGACGAGACCATCCGCCAGAAAGCCGCCGACGGGACGCCGCTGGTCGACATCATCAAGGCATCAGGTGCCATTCCCGGCATCAAGGTCGATGCCGGCGCCAAGCAGCTGGCCGGCTTTCCCGGCGACACCATCACCGAGGGCCTCGACGGGTTGCGAGAGCGCCTGGCCGACTATTACAAGCTCGGCGCCCGCTTCGCCAAATGGCGCGCGGTGATCGACATCGACGCGACCAGGGGCGTGCCCTCGGCCACCTCGATCGGCGCGAACACCCATGCGCTCGCCCGCTATGCCGCCCTTTGCCAGGAAGCCGGCATCGTGCCGATCGTCGAGCCTGAAGTGTTGATGGACGGCGCCCACGACATCGGCACATGCTACGAGGTCTCGAAGGCCACGCTGACGAAGCTCTATGACGAGCTCTATGCCGCCCGTGTCGTGCTCGAAGGTACGATTCTGAAGCCCAACATGGTGCTCTCTGGCAAAAAGTCGGGCACGGTGGACAGCCCCGAGGAAGTCGCGGCAAAGACCATAAAACTGTTTCGCGAGACGGTGCCGGCGGCGGTGCCGGGCATCGCCTTCCTTTCCGGCGGCCAGGAGGACGAGGAGGCGACCGCCAACCTCAATGCCATCAACGCCATCGGCCCGCATCCGTGGAAGCTGACCTTCTCCTACGGCCGCGCGCTGCAGGCCGCCCCGCAGAAGGCCTGGAGCGGCAAGGCCTCGAACGTCGCCGCCGGCCAGGCCGCCTTCACCCACCGCGCCCACATGAACCACCTGGCGGCACTCGGTAAATGGAAGGCGAGCCTGGAACAGGCTGCCTGAAGACCCCCTGCTGTCCCTTCCCTTCAAACCCGGGCCGACATGCCCGGGTTTTTCGTTTTGTCGCACCGGCCTTGGGGCAAGGCATTCGCATTCTTATTTCCTCTGGGCATTCCTGGCAGCGGCGATGTCGGCTTGCGCCCATCCCGTACGTCCTTGGGGTGCAGACAGGGAGAAGTTCATGCATCGCAACAAGGTCGTTTCGCGCGAAGAATGGTTCGAGGCTCATAAGGCACATCTGGCCCGCGAGAAGGAACTGACGCGGCTTCGCGAACGCATCGCGGCCGAGCGGCGGAAGCTCCCTTGGCTGAAGGTGCGGAAGGATTATGTCTTCGAGACGGAACAGGGACCGAAGAAACTGGCCGATCTCTTCGCCGGCCGCAGCCAGTTGATCGTCTACCACTTCGTGTTCGCGCCAGGCTCAACGCATCACTGCGAGAGCTGTGCCTTCGTCGCCGATCACATCGACGGCGCCAACCAACATCTCAGGCATCATGACGTGTCGCTTGTCGTGATCGCGCGCGCGCCGCTCGCCGAGCTGCAGCCTTACAAGCAGCGCATGGGCTGGAAGTTCGACTGGGTGTCCTCTTACGCCTCGGACTTCAACTTCGACATGCAAGTCTCCTTCACCGACAGGCAGATCGCCTCCGGCGAAGCCGTCTACAATTTCGAAACACCCGTGTCGACGTCGAAGGACCTGCCCGGCACCACTGTCTTCTACAGGGAGGAAGCCGGCGACATCTTTCTGACCTTCATGTCGCGCGCCCGGGGCAGCGAGCAATTCATCGGCGCTTATCAATATCTCGACATGGCGCCGAAAGGCCGTGGCGAGACCGGTCCTTATGGGACTTCGATGGACTGGGTGCGGTTGCACGACGACTATGGGAACAGGTCGCGGCAGGACGACGCCTGCCCCTAGCGCAAGCGCGTAGGGAAAAGCGCGTAGCCTTTCCCCTGAGGAATTGCGTGAAAACAAAGAGTTAGAGCAGTTCCAGCGATTCTACCAATCGCTGAGCCGCTCCAGGGCATGGGCCGATGAAGCAGGGATCCGTTCACGCCGGCCAAAACTTGCGCTAAGGCTGCCACGGATTGTTGCACGGTATTGCCATGGGTTTTCCGACCATCCTCACCTGGCTCGCCTTCCCTGTCTATGTCTGGCAGGGATTGGGCGTGCGCCGCCGCACCTCGCGCATGCTGCCGGCGCAAGGCCCGGTCATGCACGATCTCGCTGGCAACGAGCCGGCGATCTCGCTGCTGGTGCTGGGTGATTCCTCCGCCGCGTCGGTCGGCATCGGCAATTCCGAAAACGGCCTTGCCGCGCAGCTTGCCGTCATGATTGCGCAGCGCACCGGCAGCGCTGTGCGCTGGCGTGCCGCCGGCTTCAATTCGGCGACGTCGGGCCAGATCCGCGACCACGTCCTGCCCAATTTGTCGGCCGATGCGTGGACGCATATCGTGCTTGCCATCGGCACCAACGACACCAAGAATTTTCATTCCGCACCGCGTTTCAAGAGAGAGTTCGGCGGCCTGCTCTATGCATTGCGCGCCAAATGGCCGGAGGCGCGCGTGGTATGGTCGCCGGTGCTGGAGTTCACGCGTGCGCCGGCCATGCCGTCGCTGCTCGGCAAGATCCTCGAGATCCGCGCCACCGCGATGAACCGGATGGGCGAACGGCTCTGCCTGGAACGCGGCGCGGTGCCGGCGCCGCGCCTGCCGATCACCAATCCCGAGGCCGGCTTTGCCTCCGACGGGTTTCATGCCTCGGAGGCCGGTTACCGGGCCTGGGCAGAACATCTCGTCGGCCCAGTGCTTGCGGACTGAAGCCGACGGCAGGTGTCGCGAGGGCCTATGTCAAATGCCCGAGCACGGCCGCCAGCGAAATTGCCGCCATGGCAAGCAATGCCAATTTCCAGAAATCGCCGCGACGTCTGAGCCCGGGCCAACCGAGCGGCTTGATGATCTGAATCACCATGAACCCGACAATGACAAGGGCGAGGAGTTTCGTCATGTAGCCTTTGACCAGCAACGCTGGCACCTGTCAAAGCGGTTCGTTCCGTCTCGGGGAAAGAAAAGGCGCCACGATCCCGAACCGGAACGCGGCGCCCGCCTTGACCGCGCAGCGATCTATTTCAGCGGCTTGAGGCCGGCCTCGATCGAGGCGCGTTTTGCCTCCAGGAACGGCGGCAGGGCAAGGCTTTCGCCGAGCGTCTCCAGCGGCTCATCGGCGGTGAACCCCGGCCCGTCGGTGGCGATCTCGAACAGGATGCCGTTCGGCTCGCGGAAATAGAGCGAGCGGAAGTAGTAGCGCTCGACCTCGCCGCTCGACGGCAGCCGGAATTCGGCCAGGCGCGCCGTCCATTGATGCAACGTCTCCTGGTCCGGCGCCCTGAAGGCGACGTGGTGAACCGCACCGGCGCCTTGGCTTGCGGGCGCCAGCCCAGGCTGCACGGCCACATGAAGCTCCGCCGCCGGCCCGCTCGCGCCCATCTCGAAGACGTGGACCTGGCCCTCGCCGTCCGGCGAGGCATAATCACGCGCCTTGCGCATGTTCATCACCTCGGTCAGCACCGCCTCGGTGTTGGTGATGTCGGGGACACTGATCACGATCGGCCCGAGCCCACGGATCTGATGCTCGGCCGGCACCGGGCTTTGCACCCAGGGACGGCTGCCGCCCTCGCCGCCATCGCTGACGAGCCGCAAGCGCTGGCCTTCGGGGTCCTCGAAATCCAGGCTGGGGTAACCGCCGATATCGGCAATCTCTCCTGTCGCGATGCCTTCGCTGGCAAGGTGCTGCTTCCACCAGGCAAGGCTCTCCCGGCTGCCGACCCTGAGGCTGGTCCGCGCGATGCTGCGCGTGCCACGCCGTTCGCGGCCGACCGGCCAGTCGAAGAAGGTGAGGTCGGTACCCGGCGTTGCCTCGCCGTCGGCATAAAAGAGATGGTAGGCCGACGTATCGTCCTGGTTCACCGTTTTCTTGACCAGCCGGAGCCCCAGCACCTTCGTGTAGAAATGAAGATTGCCGGGCGCATTGGCGGTGATGGCGGTCAGATGGTGAATTCCTGTCAGTTGCAAGCTCATGGTCGTCTCCCTGTTTTTGGGGGAAGAATTTTCTCCTTTCATATCAGAACTCCGGTCACCTCGCTGAAGGCCGCCTATCCCGACAGTTCGTCACCAGGCGATGAACAATACGGCCCCGACTAGCCTGATCCTGGTGAACGATCCGCAGCCGCATGACCTGTCACGGCAAGAACGGAACTGTCGTCGCACGACCTGCCATCCTCCTGACAGACTGCTGTCAGCAGGGGTGTGCGATACTGTCTCCAGTTAGAGAGAGGAGATTGGTCATGAACGGTTTTACCATTCTGCGCGGCATGCAGCATTATGTCGGCAAGATCCGCACGATGCGCAACGAGATCCGGACCCAGCGGTTCATGAATGCGCTGCCCGCCGACATTCGCAAGGATATCGGCTGGCCCGACATGTATGCCGAGCGTCGCCATCACGGCAATTGAGACGAAATTTTCAACGCAGCAGTTGGAGGCTGGCGCGTCAGCACCCAGATATTAGGTCCGGCGCGCGAGGGATGGAGCGAGCTTATGCCCGATCGGAAGACAATCGGCTTTCTGTTCATCGAGGGTTTTGCCGACTGGGAATATGGGCTGCTGGCGGCGTCGGCGGTCGAATGGTTCGGCGCTCGCGCCGTCTCGGTTACGCCCGGAGGCAAGCCGGTGACCGGAATCAGCGGTTTTCGGCTGACACCAGACCGGTCGGCCAGCGTCGATGAGAATACCGATCTCGATGCCGTGGCCGTCATCGGTTCCGACCAGTGGGCGGGCAAGGCGCCGCCGGATATATCCGAACTGCTGGCGGCCGTCGCCAGGCGCGGCGGTGTCGTTGGCGGGATTTGCGCCGGGACGCTTGCGCTGGCTCGAGCCGGCATGTTCGAGAATGCCAGGCATACCAGCAATGGCCGTGACTGGATCAAGCACCACGAGACCGGCTATGCCGGCGAGGGCAATTATCAGGATGTGCCTTATGCCGTGGCCGACGGCAGGATCGTGTCCGCGCCGGGTTCGGCGCACGGCACTTTCGCCCTTGCCTTTCTGCAGACGCTTTACCCGGAAAAAGGCGGCGATCTCGCACAGATGCGGACGCTCTTCGCCAAGGAGTATGCTGAAGCCTCCTGACAGTATGCTGTCAGGAGGCGCGTGCGATGGTGGGATGATGCGCATGGCCGGCCGAGAGGACGATCAATGAAGAACTGGAACGACAGGCTGAATACGCCTGGCATCAGCGGCGTGAAGCCCGCGCCGTGCACGGTGGGCGACGTTGTCGAAGGCCAGCCGATGCTGGTGCCGACCGCGCGCCAGGTCGATGATTTCATCCGCTCTATCCCTGAAGGCGTCGGGATGGACGTTCGTGCGCTACGCACGGCGCTTGCCATCGAGCACGGCGCCGAAGTGACATGCCCGGTCACCATAGGCTATCATCTGCGCACGGTCGCCGAGGCGGCCAAGGAGGATTTCGAGCGCGGCATGACGCTCCGCGACATCGCTCCCTTCTGGCGCGTGCTCGATGCGAAGACGCCGACAACGAGGAAACTGTCCTTCGGCGCGGAATTTGTTGCCGCGCAGCGCAAGCGCGAAGGGCTGAAACCGTAATGCTGCATGTCACGTGGAAGTGGATCCGGTCCGGGAGCCACGGCATGCATGGGAAGAACACTGGGGAAGCAAACGATGCGCCGCGCCGACAGGCTCTTTCAGATCGTGCAGCATCTGCGTGGTGGCCGTCTGGTCACCGCCCAGAAGCTAGGCACATGGCTCGAGGTTTCCGAGCGAACCATCTATCGCGACATAGCCGACCTGCAGTCGACGGGCGTGCCGATCGATGGCGAGGCCGGCGTGGGCTACATGATGAGGGAGGGTTTCGACCTTCCGCCGCTGATGTTCACGCGTGACGAGATCGTGGCGCTGGTTGCCGGCGCCCGCATGGTTCGCGCCTTTGGCGGGGCTGCCATGGCGCGGGCCGCCGACGAAGCGCTGGTCAAGATCGGTGCCGTGCTGCCCGATGCCGAAAAGGACCGCATCGCCCGCACCGAGATCCACACGCCGATGTGGGTCGTCAGCGACGCAGCCCGCGAGGCGATCGACCTGATCGAACGCGCGGTCGAAAAGCGCCAGGTGCTGACCATCGAGTACTCCGACGAAGCCGGCCGCGGCACCGCGCGCGATATCAGGCCGCTCGGCCTGTGGTTCTGGGGCAAGGTGTGGACGCTGGTCGCCTGGTGCGAGATGCGCGACGATTTCCGCGCCTTCCGCATCGATCGCATCGCCTCGGTGGTCATCGCAGGGCGCATCTTCAAGCCGGAACGCGGCAAGCAGCTTGCCGATTTCTACCGGGCGGTGGAGCGCAGCGAGGATTACGGCATGGCGCCGGACCGCGCGGCGCGAAGCTGACGGTTTCTTCCTTCTCCCCTTGTGGGAGAAGGGGGATCGGCGCGCAGCGCCGAGACGGTTGAGGGGTGTTCCAGCGGAGTGAGGCGTCGGCGTTCCCTGGAACACCCCTCATCCGACCGAGCTTCGCTCGGCCACCTTCTCCCACAAGGGGAGAAGGAAGAGCCGACGCCTATTCCTCGTCGTCCGTGTCGGTATCCTTCGACTTCAGCGCCGACAGCTTGGCGAACACGGCGTTGGCATCGAGCTCCGCATCCTCGTCCTTCGGCTTCTCCGGCGCCGGCACCAGCCGCTCGGTCAAGGCCGCCGGCAGCAGCGTGTCACCGACCGGTTGCGCCTGCTCGCGGCCACGCGAGGCGCGGTTGACTTCCATGTCGAGGTCGATCTGCGAGGCTAGACCCAGCGTCACCGGGTCCATCGGCTGAAGGTTGGCCGAATTCCAGTGCTTGCGTTCGCGGATTTGCTCGATCGTCGACTTGGTGGTGCCGACGAGACGCGAAATCTGTGCGTCCTTGAGTTCGGGATGGTTGCGCACCAGCCACAGGATGGCGTTCGGCCGATCCTGGCGCTTCGACAGCGGTGTGTAGCGCGGACCCTTGCGCTTGGATTCCGGCACCCGGACCTTGGGGTCGGAAAGCTTCAGGCGCTGGTTCGGGTCTTTCTCGGCGCGCGCGATCTCGTCGCGGGTCAGCTGTCCGGTCATGATCGGGTCCATGCCCTTGATGCCTTGCGCCGATTCGCCGTCGGCGATCGCCTTGACCTCGAGCGGATGCAGCCCGCAGAACTGCGCGATCTGCTCGAAGGAAAGCGCGGTATTGTCGACCAGCCAGACGGCGGTCGCCTTGGGCATCAGCAGCGTATTGGCCATATGCAAAATCCTTCTCGTTCGCCCGCGTTCCCGCGCGGGCGGTGGTTTAGAGCCACCAAAATGGGAAATTCGCGGTGTGTATAACCGTTCCCTGCCTGTTTCGCAATGTTTTTGGAGAAGCTCACCGGAAACCGCGAACTGGCAGGCGCGATTTGCCTCCGCCGCTATTCTGCCCCCAAAAGACAAAACCCGCCGGACAGGGTCCAGCGGGTTTGGAACCGGCGACGACAAGCGTCTACATCGGCTCTGCATTGCGACCCCTGCCTTGCAGCGGGGCCGCGCTTGCAATCAGATCGCCTGGCGGGCGATCCTCTCAATGTCGGCACGGTTGATGCCGAGGTCGCTCAGCTGACGTGCATTGAGGCGGTTCAGTTCACGAACGGTCTCGTTGTACATGCGCCAGTTACGGAAAGCGCGGATCGGGTTCATGGTAGTCCTCCTGAATTGGGTTCGTTTCGATGATGCTCAAATAGTGATCATCGAGCAGGACTTGAACGGCCGATTTTGCATAGCAATGATGCAAATGCTGCATTGCACCATTAAGCTTCTGTTCATCTTGTAAGCAAGGGCGCGCACCGGGGACGTGTCGCGATTGAGGTGATGCCGGTTTAACCGACGTCGAGCACGATCTTGCCGATATGATCGCCCTCCTCCATCCGCTCGTGCGCGCGCCAGGCGTCGGTGAGCGGATAGATCATGTCCATGACGGGCGCCACCTTGCGCGTGCCCAGCAGAGGCCAGATCTGCGCCTCCAGCGCCGCCGCGATCGCAGCCTTGAATTCGACGCTGCGCGGCCTCAGCGTCGAACCCGTATGGGTCAGCCGCTTGACCATGACCTTGGAAAAGTCGGCACTCGCCACCGCGCCGGCCTGGACGGCGATCTGCACGATGCGGCCCTCGACAGCGGCGGCCTCGTAGTTTCGCTGGATATAATCGCCACCGACCATGTCGAGGATGACGTTGGCGCCCCGGCCTTCGGTCGCCTCTTTGACTGCGGCGACGAAATCCTGCTCGCGGTAATTGATCGCGCGGTCGGCACCGAGCTTCAGGCAGGCGTCGCATTTCTCCTGGGATCCGGCGGTGGTGATGACATAGGCGCCGAAGGCCGAGGCGAGCTGGATCGCCGTGGTGCCGATGCCGGACGAGCCGCCATGGACGAGCAGTGTCTCACCCTTCTTCAGCCCGCCGCGCTCGAACACATTGTGCCAGACGGTGAAGTAGTTCTCCGGCACCGCCGCCGCTTCCGTGTGGGTGAAACCCGCCGGCAGCGGCAGAACGCTGCCTGCATGAACCCTAGCATATTCGGCATAGCCGCCGCCGGGCGTGAGCGCGCAGACCCGGTCGCCGATGCGCCAGCGCGATATCTCGTCGCCAAGAGCGGCCACTTCTCCCGACACCTCGAGGCCCGGCAGGTCCGATGCGCCGGGCGGTGGCGGATAGGCGCCCTTGCGCTGCTGGACATCGGGCCGGTTGACACCGGCGGCATGGACCTTGATCAGGATTTCTCCGGGGCCGGGCAGCGGCACGTCGCGCGTTTCCGGCTTCAACACCCGGGGGCCGCCCGGCTCCGAGATCGCGATCGCCGTCATCCGTGCCGGAATTTTCTGTCCGCTCGCCATGAAGTTTCCCGTCTTTCCTCGCCGCACTCTTGCCGGCTGTTTGCATCGACACCCCTGCCCTATGTATGCTCATTGCCAAATCAGGCAAATGGCCAATCTGGTCTGGCGGAGGAGGAGCAACGATGGCGATCTTCGACGACGAACCCAAAAAGAAGGCGCGCCCGCACGAGATCGGGCAGGACCTGTCGCTGCTTTCCGTCGGTGAACTGTCCGAGCGCATCGGCATCCTGCGCGACGAGATCGCCCGGCTGGAGGCCGAACTCAAGACCAAGGACAACACCAAGTCGGCCGCCGAGGCGCTGTTCCGTCGCGGATAATTCGCTGAGGTAATCGTCCGCCGCCGAAAAGCCCGAATGCGACTGTCTTCAAACCTGCGTCCCTCCCAGTGCAGCCGGATCAAAAAATGCTCGCAGCCTACAGACCGATCCTTTCCCTGCTTCGCGGCACCGCCTTCCTTCTGGCGGCATCGGGACTGCACGGGCTGCTGTTGCCTCTGCGCGGCCAGGTGGAAGGATTCTCGACCGCGTCGCTTGGCCTGATGGGCACGGCCTGGGCCGGCGGCTTCGTCACCGGCTGTTTCTTTGCGCCGCGCATCGTGCGCCGCGCCGGACATGTGCGCGCCTTCGGCGCCTTTGCGGCGTCCGGCGCCATCGTGGCGCTGCTGACGGGCCTTGTCATCGACGAGTATGTCTGGATCCTGCTACGGGCCTTCACCGGTTTTACCATGGCCGGCGCCTTCATGGTCATCGAGAGCTGGCTGAACGAGAAGGCCACCAACGAGAACCGCGGCACCGTCTTCGGCCTCTACATGATGGTCACCTATGCCTCGATCATGGGCGGACAGATGATCGTCGCCGGCGGTGACGTGAAATCGGCGTCGCTGTTCATGATCACGGGCATCCTGTTCTGCCTGTCGCTCATTCCGACCGCGGTCTCGACGGCCTCGCATCCGAAGCCGCTGCAGGACGTCAAGCTCGACGTCAGGGGACTCTACGCCAACTCTCCGGTGTCGGCGATTGCCTGCCTTTTGATCGGCATCGCCAATGGCGCCTGGGGCACGCTTGGCGCGGTTTACGGAGCCCGCATCGGCATCCCTACTGCCGAGATCGCCTTGATGATGAGCCTTGTGGTCGTCGCCGGTGCCGCCATGCAGCTTCCGGCCGGGCGCCTCTCCGACAAGACCGACCGGCGTTTCGTGCTGGCGGGTGCCGCTTTCGGCGCGGCGCTGTTTGCGCTTCTCATCTTCCTGTTCGAGCCGCGCTCCGCAGTCTTCGTCCTCGTCTTCACCGCCGCCTACGGCGCTTTCGCCTACACGCTCTATTCGATTGCCGTGGCGCATGCCAACGACCACGCGCGCTCCGAGGATTTCGTCAAGGTATCGGGCGGCCTGCTGCTGCTTTACGGCTTCGGCACCATGATCGGGCCTTTGCTGGCGGCGGCCCTGATGGGCTGGATGCGCCCGGAGGGCCTGTTCCTGGCGACCGCCTTGGCGCATCTGTCCCTGGCTGGCTACACGCTGCTGCGCATCAGCCGCCGCGCTCCGGTGCCTATCGAGGATCGCGATGCCTTCAAGACGCAGCCGGCCGACCGTTCGGTGACCCCCGAAGCATTGCGGCTTGACCCGAGAAGAAAAGCAGAAGCAAACAGTTGAGATTTGAAAAACTTTGCCTCACAAATGAGGCATGATGTTTTCCGACGCCTTCATGGCGATCGCCGACCCCAATCGGCGCCATCTTCTGGAAGAACTTCGACGCGGTCCGAAGACCGTCAACGAATTGGCGGCCGGGCTGCCGGTCTCCCGTCCGGCCGTGTCACAGCATCTGAAAGTGTTGCTCGATGCCGGACTGGTCAACGCCAAGGCTGAAGGCACGAGGCGTGTCTATACGGTGAGCAATGCCGGCTTCCTGAGACTCAACATCTGGCTCGATCAATTCTGGGAAGCCTGATTATTTCTAGTGCATGTCGCGCAAAAGTGATCTCGGTTTTGCGACAACGACATGCATCGGGCAAAGACCTGAGGCGCGTCGCAAGTTTCCTTTCGACGCGACGCGCTTTAGCCGCGGTACCCGCCCTGTCTAGCTCTCGGCCAGGAGGGGCCGCGTGACAGCCGGTCGACCATCCGCCGTCGCGCCGGATCGGCGAGGGCCTGAAACATCAGGTCGAGCTGGGCGGGATCATGCAGCATCGCGATCAGCCGTTGTTGTAGGGGAAGAGCTTGAAATAGGGCTGCGCCTCCTCGATCACCCTGATGAAGGCGGCGCGCTGCAGCAGGCGGTCGTGATAGCGCTTCACGGCGGGATATTTGTCGCCGAACGGTTCGACCTTGTTGGCGTAGAAGACCGCCGGAGACGCCGCGCAATCGGCCATGGTGAAGGCATCGCCCACAGCCCATTCTCTCGACCGCATCTCCTGTTCGATGATGGCGTAGGAATTGCGCAACTGGCCGCGCGCCTGCTCGACACCGAATGGATCGGTCTTGTCCTGCGGCCGCAACCTGTCGCCGACGATCTTCTGCATCGGCTCCTGCACATAGAAATCATAGAAGCGGTCAGCCTGGCGGACCGCCAGCGCCAGGTCGATGTCGGCGGGAACGAGGTCGACCGGTCCCGGATAGTGCGCGGCCAGATATTCCACGACAATGGTTGATTCCAGCACCGTACGGTCACGCGCGTCGTCGCGCAGCGCCGGCATCTTGCCGGTCGGCGAAACCTTCAGGAAGGCCGCGCGCGATTGCTCGTCGCCGAGATCGACAATGACCGGCGAAAAAGGCGTGGCGTTCTCGTAGAGGGCGATCAGCGGCTTCCAGCAGAAGGAGGCCAGCGGATGGAAATGCAGCGTCAGGGACATTCTTGTGCTCGTCTGTTTCTGCGGCAATACTGAATCATCTGCTTAACTATTTCGGTGAGCCTGCTCATCAAGGCTGACCCGCGAAGTCTCAGCTGGATCGGACGTGCGCGACGATGGCGGCTTCCATGTCAGGCCAGTCGTCCGGATGCAGTTCGTGACCGCCGCCTTCGACGCGAAGGAATTTCGCGCCGGCAACAGCTTGGGCCAGGGCCTCGCCATGCTCGACCGGAAAGATCGGATCCGACGTGCCGTGGATGACCAGCAATGGCGCTTTCATCTCGTGCAGGCGACCCTTCCACTGATCCGTGCCCTTGAGCATGAAATGATTGGTGGCGCTCAGGAAGCCGCCGGACCTGATATAATCCCGTTCGATGAACGCTCTCATCCCCTCCTCATCGAACGGATGGGCAGTGCCGGCGATTGCCCGCGCATCCCTGACCATGAAATCGATGACCTGGCGGCGGTCCGCCCAATCGACTTTGGTCCCCTCGGCCGAATGCTCCAAATAGGCGTCGGTCGTCTGCGGCAAATGCGAAGTGTCGGTCCCCACGGGCGAACTGCTGATCACCGTCAGCGATGCGACACGGGAGGGGTGCTTGAGCGCGACGAGTTGTGCGATCATGCCACCCATCGACATGCCCGCGACATGCGCCTTGCCGATGCCGTGGCTGTCGAGAACGGCAATTGCGTCCTCGGCTATGTCGTCGAAAGTATAGGGCGGCTGTCCCGCCGGATATTTGGTCGACCGCCCGGTGTCGCGATTGTCGTAGCGGATCACGTATAGGCCGGCATCCGCCAGCTTCCGGCAAAACGCCTCCGGCCACCAAAGCATCGAGGCCATAGCGCCCATGATAAGCAGCAGTGCCGGATCCCCTGGATCGCCGAAGGTTTCGGATATGATCTCGGGACGGTCTTTGGTTGTCATCTCATGGCCTTCTCATCTGCTTGCATTTTGCAATCGGTTGCACGATAATGAAACCGATACGATAATGCAACCGGTTTTGTGGAGAAAATGGAATGACCCTCGATCGCCGGTCCGGCTGCCCGATCAACCTCTCGCTGGAGGTGTTCGGCGACCGCTGGAGCCTGATCATCCTGCGCGACATGATTTTTGGCGGCAGGCGCCATTTTCGTGAACTGCTTAACGGGTCGATGGAAGGCATTGCCTCCAACATCCTCGCCGACCGGTTGAAGCGGCTGATGGAACTCGGCATGCTGACCAAGGCGGACGATCCTTCGCACAAGCAGAAGGCGATCTACAGCCTGACCGAGATGGCCATCACGCTGGTGCCGATCCTGGCCCATCTCGGCGCCTGGGGCCGCGTCTGGCTGCCGACCAGCGAGGAACTTTCGATCCGCGCCGAACTCCTGGAAAAGGGCGGACCGCCAATGTGGGAGAAATTCATGGCCGAGTTGCGCCATGAGCACCTCGGCACACCCCTCGATACAGCGCCCGGCCCCTCTGTCCGCGCGACGCTGCGGGCCGCCTATGAAGCGGTCGTTGCCGAAAAGGCGCTCAACGCCAGCCCGGCCGGCTGATCAACTATTTTCCCCGTTGAAAGGCCGGCTCTGCTACAAGGGACGGAAATCACACGTGACCGGATTGGATAGACTCTTGGTTGAGAACTCTAGGGACACTGCCCGCGCGCGTGCCGATCTGCGCTTCAAGAAGCAGGAAGAGGCGGCGACGGTCCGTCAGAAGGCCATGGCCGAATACGTCGCCGAAAGCGACGCCCGCAAGGCCAAGACCGACAAGCTGCGAGCGCTGCGGCTCGCCAAGGAAGCCGAAGATCTAGCCAACACGCCTGCCGCCCCCGCCAAGAAGCCGGCCCGCGCCAAGAAAAAGTAACGCCCCGCCTTTCGCCAATTCCTCGCCTTGAATCGAGCGGTCGTGAGCCGTCGGACAGGCGTGCCTTGATCCCGCGGCTTCACAGGAAGCAATTTCAACCGAAACCGGGATTGCCTCGTCCGGCTGGCCGCCGATGATTGGGCTGTTCAACAGGAGATCGCCATGACCGCGCTGTCGCTCGAAAAGGCCGTCGAGATCATCAACACCGCTTTCGCCAGGGGCGCCGACCTCAAGCTCAAGCCGCTCGGCGTCTCGGTGCTCGACGCCGGCGGGCACCTGGTCGCCTTCCAGCGCCAGGACGGCGCTTCGTTCCTGCGCCCGCAAATGTCGGCCGGCAAGGCCTATGGCGCGCTGGCCATCGGCATGGGCTCGCGCAAGGTCGAGGCCTTCGCCAACGAACGTCCGCATCTGGTTGCCGGCATTTCCGACGTGTCGGGGGGACGCGTGCTGCCGGTCGTCGGCGGCGTGCTGATCCGCGACAAAGCCGGCGCCATCATCGGCGCCGTCGGTATTTCCGGCGATACGTCTGACAATGATGAGGCGGCCGCGATCGCCGGCATCGAAGCCGCCGGCTTCACCGCTGATCCGGGCTGAGCCTCAATTCAAATTGATGTCGCGACTGGCCGACCGCATCGACACCGCGAACCCGGCCAGCACGTCGAACAGCGCGATGATCATCAGCGTGAAGAAGATGGAGTGGGCGGCACCCTTCACCAGCAGGAACTCGACCAGGAAAGCGACGAAGACAAGCGTCGACAGGAGATGGTCCATGATCGAGGCCGTGGTCGTGCGCGCCGACTTCACCATTTCGAGGAACAGGAAGATCAGCCCGATCAGCACGATCAGGTCGCCGAGCGTCATCGAGAACACTCCGCCCGACATCATGCGGAACGAGAATATCTCGCTCGCCCACGGATCGTCGCCGCCGCCGAATATACCGAGCAGGCCGAGATTGTAGAGCACGAAAGGCACGATCAAAAGCGGGACGGCACCGAACATCTGGCGTCTCCATATGGGGGCACCTTCTGTAGAATGCTCCACAGGCACGGCGTCAAGATTTTTCGTGCACGGCCGCAAACACGGTCGAAGACCGGATGCAACAACCATGTCAGCCGTTTGCCCGGCCGACATGAAAAAACGAGAGACGAAAACTCGGCGCTTGAAGTAGCCGGCGCGCACGCCGCACCAAACGCAAAAAGACCAGCCTGAGGCCGGTCTTTTGCAACTCTAACCTTCGAAAAAAGCTGGGCTCAGCTTTCCTTGGGCGTCAGCACCTGGCGACCACGGTACATGCCGGTCTTCAGGTCGATGTGGTGCGGGCGGCGCATTTCGCCGGAATCCTTGTCCTCGACATAGGTCGGGGCCTTGAGGGCGTCGGCCGAGCGGCGCATGCCGCGCTTGGACGGAGAGGTTTTGCGTTTCGGAACGGCCATGGATATGCTCCACTACATGGTCAAAAGCCCCGCCCGCCCTCGTGAAAGGGCCATGTCGGGGCCTAAATCTGAGAAAGTCGGGTGCCTATACACGCCTGACACCGTTTTGGCCAGCACTGCGGTGAATCTTTTTTGTACCGGCTAGTCCAGACATCCGACATAAGCGTCTGAGCGCCCGGCGCGCCGCTCGATCAGGTTGGCAAGCCGTCTGAGGCCCGGTCCGGGTTTTGCCGGATTGCGGGCAATCGGGTTTGGCAGAGCGACGGCGAGAAGGGCCGCCTGCCGGCGCGACAACTGCTTTGCGGAAATGCCGAAATGGTGCTGCGCCGCCGCCTCGATGCCGTAGATGCCCGGCCCCCATTCGGCGATGTTGAGATAGATCTCCATGATGCGCCGTTTCGACATCACCGCGTCGAAATAGACGGCCAGCGGCAGTTCGACGACCTTGCGCACCGAGCCCAGCGGCCTTGACCAGAGGAAGAGGTTCTTCACCGTCTGCATGGTGATGGTCGAGGCGCCGCGTGTCGCCTCGCCGGCCAGCGCATCGTCGACGACGCCCCTGAGCTCGCCGAGATCGACGCCGCGGTGGAAACAGAACTGCCCATCCTCCGACATGATGACCGAATGGGCGAGCACGGGTGCCACGTCATCAATGGAAACCCAGCGCCGGTCGTAGCCGGAGAAGGTTGCAAGGTCCTTCAGCATCAACGTCGATACCGGGTGCACGAAGAACGGCAGGTAGAGAAAGGTCAGCACCACCGGGATAAGCGCCAGCACGGCGGCCACGACGATGCCACGCCGGACCCAGCGCCTGAGACTGCGACGGTTCACGCCTCGCGATCTCGTCGCCATGTCCAGCTTTTCGGTCTCATGATCGACGATCGGTTCCGCCAAGCCGCCCAACCCGTACTTCTCCTTGCTCCGGCATAATGGCGCTTGCCTTCTTGCGCAACGTCTGAGTGTCGGCTACCGGTCCCGGCCATGACGAATGAGGACGAAATGGCGTTCGAAATGGCGCTCATCAGGCGCGCGGCCGCCGCCGAGGTGATGCTGCGCCGGTTGCTCGACGACCGCCCGCTATCGGGCGAGATCGCGCGGCCCGATCGCCTGATGGCGGCGATGCGGCATGGCGTGCTGAACGGCGGCAAGCGCCTTCGCCCCTTCCTGCTCATGGAAAGTGCGGCACTGTTTTCCGCCGATGGTGAAGCGGCACTGCGCGTCGCGGCGGCACTCGAATGCGTGCATTGCTATTCGTTGATCCATGATGACCTGCCGGCAATGGACGATGATGACCTGCGCCGCGGCCAGCCGACCGTGCACAAAGCCTTTGACGAGGCCACCGCCATCCTGGCCGGCGACGCACTGCTGACGCTCGCCTTCGATATTCTCGCCGACGAAGCGACCGCGCTGCCGGCCGAGCGGCGGTGCGCGCTGGTGCTGGCGCTGGCCCGCGCCGCCGGGGCCGGTGGCATGGTCGGCGGCCAGAAGCTTGATCTCGAAGCCGAGCTGGTGCGACCGGACGAGGCCGGCATCATCCGGCTGCAGGCGATGAAGACCGGCGCGTTGATCCGCTTCGCCTGCGAGGCGGGTGCAATCCTGGCCGGCGCACAGTCGGATGACCGGGAAAGGCTGGCCGAGTTCGGGTCAGCGATCGGCCTTGCCTTCCAGCTCGCCGACGACCTGCTGGATCTGACGGCCGACGCCAGGCAGATGGGCAAGGCGACCGGCAAGGATGCCGCCGCGGGCAAGGGGACGCTGGTTGCCTTGCACGGCGCGGATTGGGCACGCAAGCAGCTCGACGGTCTTGTCGGCCAGGCGCACGCGCTGCTCGAACCCTATGGCGAAAAGGCGGCCCTGCTGAAGGCCGCCGCGACCTTCGTGGCAACCCGCAACAGCTGACGGAAGGCCCATATCGGGTTGCACATTGCACCTGTGGTTGTGCCAACGAAATCTTAATGTAAATGAAGCGTAATCCCAATTCTTAGAATGCGTATGTGTTGGGGTTGCGCATGCCGGAATATTCTTCTTTCATCCGGTCCGTCCGGATACGTTATCTTTCAGGATTGTTGATTTTCGCGCTGGCTTCGGCCGCCATCATGGGTGCGCTCAACCGCGTCAATTCCTTGCGCCATGAAATCGATGCGCTGAGCAGCAATCTCGTCGTTTTCACCCGCGACCTGCGCAATGCCACCAGCTTCGCCGAGACAACCAGTTCCGCCTGGCGGATCGAGACGCGCGATGCCCTGACGGCTTCGGCGCGCGATCATTCCGAGCGTCTGACCAGCGAGATCGAGGCACTGACCGCCCAGTTCGCGGCGATACGTCAGCGCCTGTCGGCCAAGACCGTCAACGAACTGGCAGCCGCTTCCGTCAACGGCGATCTGTTCTGGTCGCCGCGTGACATGGTTCGCAACTTCAATCTGATGTCGGTGGCGCAAAAGACCGATGAATGGAGCCCTCGCGAAATCCGCAACCAGAACGACCTGTTCGTTCAGCCCATGCTGGTGCGGGTCCGCACCGCGATGGACGAGGAACGCCATCTGGCGGACGCCTCCAGCGACCGGCTGCTTTTGTGGGCGAGCGGCCTGTTGTTCGCCGTCCTGGCGATTGTCGCCTTCTGGATCTTCCGGCCGATGGAACAGGCGATCCGCCGCGCTTTTGCCCAGTCGGCCGAATCCTTGTTCAAGGCCGAGGCGGCCGACCGCGCCAAGTCGGAATTCCTGGCCAATATGAGCCACGAGATCCGCACGCCGATGAACGGCGTGCTCGGCATGGCCGAATTGCTGGCCAAGACCGAGTTGAACCCGCGCCAGAAGACATTCACCGACGTTATCGTCAAATCAGGCAACGCGCTTCTCACCATCATCAACGACATTCTGGATTTCTCGAAGATCAATGCCGGGCAGCTGACGCTCGATCCTGCCCCCTTCCGCCTCTCGGAAGCGGTGGAGGATGTGGCGACACTTGTGTCGGCGCGCGTCGCCGAGAAGAACCTGGAACTTATCGTGCGCGTCGACCCCAGGCTGCCGGCCTATGTCGTCGGCGACGCCGGCCGCTTTCGGCAGATCGTCACCAACCTGGTCGGCAATGCGGTCAAATTCACCGAGAAGGGCCATGTGCTGATCGATGTCGGCGGTGAAACCGTCAACGACGTCGTCCAGCTCAAGCTGCGCGTCGAGGACACCGGCATCGGCATCCCGGCCGAGAAATTGCAGAACGTGTTCGAGAAGTTCGCCCAGGTCGATGGCTCCTCGACCCGTCGTCACGAAGGCACCGGCCTTGGGCTCGCCATCGCCGCCCGTCTCGTCGACCTGATGGCCGGCAAGATCGGCGTCGAGAGCGAGATCGGCCGCGGCTCCGTCTTCTGGTTCGCCGTGCCGCTGCCGGTCCACCGTGCCGAGGCGCGCGATGCTATCGTGCCGGTCGACGTCACCGGCGCGCGCGTTCTGGTCATCGACGACAATCCGGTCAACCGCGAGATCCTGCTCGAACAGCTCAGAAGCTGGAGCTTCGACTGCGCCGCCGCCGAAAGCGGCGCGGTAGGCCTCGCCTTCCTCGATCGCGCCTGCCAACTCGGCGCCAGCGTCGACTGTATCATCCTCGATTATCAGATGCCCGGCATGAACGGCGCCGATGTCGCCCGGGCCATCGCCGCCGACAGCCGGCTGTCCGCCATCCCGGTCGTTATCCTGACCTCGGTCGACCAGGTCGATTTCGGCAAGATGATCATCGACTTCGGCATATCGGCGCATCTGACCAAGCCGGCGCGGTCGGCGGTCCTGCTCGGCACGGTCATCTCGGTCATCCAGAAGGCGCGTTCGCAGGCCGGCAAGGCGCAGTTCATTCGCGAGCCGGTCCAACCGATGCCCCAGGCGGCTCCGCCGGCCTTCACGGTTATCCGTGGCCCGGCCGTACCGGTCGCGGCAGTGCCAGAATCGAATGCGGCGCCGAACAGCCCGATCGACATCCTCATCGCCGAGGACAATGACGTGAACCAGATGGTGTTCGGCCAAATCCTCAATGGGCTCGGCTTGAGCTACCGCATCGCCGGCAATGGCCGCACCGCGGTCGAGATGTACCGGTCGCTGCACCCGAGGCTGGTTCTGATGGACGTCTCGATGCCGGAAATGAACGGCTACGAGGCGACACGCGCCATCCGGGCGATCGAAGCTTCGTCGGGCGGTCACATCCCGATCGTCGGCGTCACCGCGCATGCGCTGAAGGGCGACCGCGACAAGTGCATCGAGGCCGGCATGGACGACTATCTGCCCAAGCCCGTTTCGCCCGATCGCCTCGGCGCCAAGATCGGCACCTGGCTCAGCGAGACGGTGGTGGCCAAGACGGCCTGACCATCCATCAACGCCTCAGACGGCTGCGTCCAGATGAAAGCGGCGCATCCAGTCCAGGCTTGTCTCGTCGGCGAGCTTGGCGACGCCGGGCCTGACATGCCGGGCATCCGGTGCCCGGACGCCCAGGGCTTCGCAGATGCGCAGCAGTGCCACGGCCGGCTCGGCGGCAAGGTGCTCATAGCCGATCCGCAATGGCGCTATGCCCTGTTGCGCGAACCATATGTTCCAGGCGCCATCATAAGCTTCCAACTCTTCGACCTCACCCTTGATGCGCTCGAAATCACAGTGAGGTTCCCTGGCAGGCCCTACCCTTTCGATTTCGGTTCCGTCGGGGGCGATATGCCAAAGACCGGTTTGCCGGGCTTTGACCAGGGAGACGGCCTGCGCGAGCTTGTTTTCGCGCGACAGGTGTATGTAGAGGACACGGCCAAAAGGCCTCTCGAAACGCGCTTTGTCCGACGCCAGCCCCGGAACAATCCGGTCGCGTATCGCTGAAAGCTCGCCCAGGTTCTCCCGCATCAGGCGCAAGCCGAAGATTTCCGTATCGCCCTTGCCGGCACCGATCGCCGCATTGAGATAGGCAAGCTGGAATTCAAGCTCGCCCATCGTGTCGCGAGCGGGCAGTCCCCAATCCTCGGCCCACTCCGACACATCCTGCCGCCGGTAGAAGGAGTGGGGATCGCCGGTCGTTCCGGTGGCCGCCAGCAGCTTGCACAGCAGGGTGCTGCCGGTTCTGGGCGTGCCGCAGATGATGTATCCGTCGAACATGGGCGCTCGCGATGACAGGGCTGCTGCCCAAGGAGAGATGGTGGCCGCCCTATAGCTGTAATTGTTGCTGGATGCGACGGGCGCCGTCTTCAGGCCTTTACCGGTTGCGCACCACCACGCAGGCGCCACCGACGCTTTGCAGTTTCTGGCAGATGACATTGGCCGCAGTTCGGTCGTCGATCCCGATCCTGACGGCGTAGATGCCGCGCCGGCCGATCGGCGTGCGCACCCGGCTCACCACCGGATCATGCCCGGCAAGCAGGGCCGAAAAACGGCCCCGCACCCTGAGCCATTGGCTGATCGCGGCGCTGCGGCGGAAATTGCCCGCCACCTGGACGCCCCATGGCTTGATGTTGATCGAGGCCATCGCCACCGTTCTCGACATGATCACCGGCAGCTTGCGGCAGGCGACCGCGAAATCCAGCTTGCCGTCGAGTGGCTCGACTTTTCCGGCATAGGCCCGGTCCGTGAACTTGTCGACCGGCTCGCCCATCACGTCGAAGACATAGCTTTCCGTCTCCATCGGCAGGAAGCCGCCGGAATTCAGCCAGCGCGACACCCGGCTCTCGCCGGCATTGTAGGCGGCGGCAGCCAGACCAAGATTGCCATAGCTGGTCTTCATTTCGGCGAGATATCTAGCCGACGCCGGGATCGCCTGGTTGATATCGAAGGAATTTTCCAGCCCCCGCATCTTGGCGGTGCCCGGCATGAACTGGGCGATGCCCTCGGCGCCGACCGGACTGACGGCATTGGGATCGAACCGGCTTTCCTTCCAGATCAGGCGGGCGAAGAAGTCCCGGGGCAGATCGTTCTGGTCGGCATGCGCCTGGATCAGGTTGCAGACCTTCTCGATCAGCCGCTGCTTGGCCGATTGCGGCGGGTCGGCCTGGGCAAGCGTCGACCAGGCCATGCCGCACAGGAAAATCAGCGCCGCCCAGGGGAAACGCCGCATCTGGCCTACTCTGCCGCGGCCTTGCCGCCCTGACCGAACCTCTGTTCGATATAGTCGGCGACCATTTTCTCGAAATCCGCCGCGATCGACGGCCCGCGCAGCGTCGCCGCTTTCTTGCCGTCGACGAAGACGGGCGCGGTCGGCGTCTCGCCGGTGCCGGGCAGCGAAATGCCGATATCGGCATGCTTGGACTCACCCGGGCCGTTGACGATGCATCCCATCACCGCGACCTTGAGGTTCTCGACGCCCGGGTATTTCTCACGCCACACCGGCATGTTCTTGCGCAGGTCCGCCTGGATGTTCTGCGCCAGTTCCTGGAACACGGTGGAGGTGGTGCGGCCGCAGCCGGGGCAGGCCGCGACGATCGGCACGAACTGCCGGAAGCCCATGGTCTGCAGCAGCTCCTGCGACACCTGCACCTCGCGGGTGCGGTCGCCGTTGGGCTCCGGCGTCAGCGAGATGCGGATGGTGTCGCCGATGCCTTGCTGCAGGAGGATGCCCATCGCGGCGGAAGAAGCAACGATGCCTTTGGAGCCCATGCCGGCTTCGGTGAGGCCGAGATGCAGCGCGTGAGTGGAACGGGTGGCGAGTTCGGTGTAGACGGCGATCAGGTCCTGCACGCCACTGACTTTGGCCGACAGGATGATTTTTTCGCGGCCAAGGCCAATCTCTTCGGCCATCTCGGCCGACAGGATCGCCGACTGCACGATCGCTTCTCGCGTGACTTCCTGCGCGGTCAGGGGGAAACCCTTGTCCTGGTTGTCGTCCATCAGCCGGGTCAACAGTTCCTGGTCGAGCGAGCCCCAGTTGACGCCGATGCGTACCGGCTTGTCGTGCTTGATCGCCATTTCGACGATATCGGTGAACTGCCGGTCCTTCTTGTCCTTGAAGCCGACATTGCCGGGATTGATGCGGTACTTGGCCAGCGCCACGGCGCACGCCGGATGGTCGGCCAAAAGCTTGTGGCCGATATAATGGAAGTCGCCAACCAGCGGCACATTGATGCCGAGCCGCAACAGGCGCTCGTGGATACGCGGCACGGCGGCCGCACTCTCGTCGCGGTCGACGGTGATGCGCACGATTTCGGAACCGGCGCGGTGCAGCGCCGCGACTTGCGCGACCGTCTGGTCGATATCGGCCGTGTCGGTATTGGTCATCGATTGCACGACGACGGGCGCGCCGCCGCCGACGACCACACCGCCGACATCGACGCCGACCGAGGTGCGGCGGGGGAAGGGAAAGGAAAAATATCCGGTCATGCCGGCAGCCTTTTGTCTCTGGAGCGCCATGCGTCTCTCTGGAGCGCTATGCGTCTCTCTGAAGCCCGTGCGTCCGCTTGGACGCACGGGCCGGGTCCGATGCGCTGAAGTCCGGGCATGAGGTGGAGGAGCAAAGATGGCTTGTCAATGGCGACAGGTCGCCACTGGCAGCAATTGATCCCCGCTGGGGACCTGAAACAGCACGCCGACCTGACGGCGGCCGGGCGTAAGGATATTAGCTTCGACTTATGGAATCGCTGAAATTAAAACCACTGTACCGGCGGCAGGTGCCGCCGGCAAGGAAGACCGCCAGTGGTGAGCGGCTATGTCAGGTGAGCGTCAATGCGAGGTTGGTTGCGCCCTCAGTTTCTCAATCGCATCCTTGAGTGCCAGCTTGCGTCGCTTGAGATTTACGATGTCGAGATCGTCCACCGACGGGTGGTTCATCGCGTCATCGATTTCGCGTTCGATGTCGCCGTGTTTCCGCTGCAACTCATCAAGATGGGATGCAAGAGACATGATTGGTTCTCCCTTTCATGGTTTCCTCGATTGCAGCCGTCAAAGGCACGTCCACCGCAGGTCGCATCTGTGACGGCACAATGACAGTGTGCCACCATCAGCCAGCGATGTCGAATGCTGCGTGGTAGCATTCCACGACAACGTGAAGTGTGATATGGGCTGCGCGCCGGTGGCAGAAATTGCCGCCCCCGCCCAACCAGGCCCAGTTTTGGGCGCCGCAGACGTGCAGACGGTAGAGAATGTCCGATCAGGAACAGGCCGATACTCGCCTCGAATTTTCCCGGCTGAAGCAGGAACACGCCGATTTCGATGCCGCGATCAACGCGATGATCGCCATGAATTGCGACCCGCTGCAGATCCAGCGCATGAAAAAGAAGAAGCTGGCCCTCAAGGACCGGCTGATGAAGCTGGAAGACAAGATCATTCCAGACATTATCGCCTGAGACGCGGACGCCTCGCGCCCGCCGGCACTTTCCACCTACCCCCCAATCGAAAGCCCGGCGGCGCGGCGGCGCAGCAGGCCGATGAGATCGGCGGTCCGCTCCTCCGACGTGTCGATCGGAACCACCAGGCACATCGTTGCTTCGACCTTGCGTGGCGCTGAAAAGACCGGCACGGCGAGGCATTTCGTATAGGCGTCGACCAGACCCGAGGTGACGCAGTAGCCGGCCACCCCTGCCTTTGCGATATCGGCGATGAAATCCTCGAGCCGCAGCTTGCGGCCGTCGGGCAGCACGAGATCGTCCTCCGACACCATGGCTTCGATCGCCGCTCTATCCAGCCCCGCAAGCAGCAGCCGGCCCGAAGCAGTCCAGGGCAGCGGTATCTGCAGGCCGGTGGCCGAACTGATGCGGAACGGCCTGGTGCCGGGGCTGGAATGGACGATCGTGTAACGGCCGCTCTGCAGCATGCACAGTTCCGAGGTCTCGCCGGTCTCGCGCGACAGATGATCGACCTCCTGGCGCCCGCGTCGCAACAGGTCGTTGCCGCGCACATAGTCCATTCCGTAGAGGTAGAGCTTTTTGCCGAAATAGACGCGGTTGCCGTCGCCGGCCATTTCCAGCAGCCCGGCATCCACCAGGGACCGCACCAGCGTGTAGGTGGTCGAACGCGGCGCATTGACCCCCTTGGCGAGATCGCCAATGCCGATCGCACGCTGCGTCGTGTGAAGAAACTCCAGTATCTCCAAGACCCGGTTGAGGCCTTTCTCCCGGGAGCCCGGCGTCTTCTCGTCGGCTGAAACAGCCAAAACACTACCATCTTGCATTGTCGATTCCCGGTGTTAGTATCTGTCTTGTACAGGATACATGCGTCTCTTGTAAGAGACAATCTTTGATAATCGCTGTCGCGTGCATGGCCTGTGCATAGGGGAACACAACACGAAAGGAGGTCGCCGTGAACGACACATCCGGAAGACGTGATTTTCTGAAATTGGGAATGGCGGGACTTGCGACGGCAGGCGTTCTGGCAACCGTCGATGCGCAGAAGGCCGCGGCGCAAGCCGCATCCGACAGCCTGCTGCGCACCGTGCTCGACCGCGGCAAGCTGATTGTCGGCACCGGCAGCACCAACGCACCCTGGCATTTCGAGAACGATGCCGGCGAACTGGTCGGCATGGACATCACCATGGGCCGCATCCTCGCCAAGGGCCTTTTCGACGATCCGACCAAGGTCGAGTTCGTCATGCAGGATCCGGCGCAGCGCATTCCCAACGTCACCACCAACAAGGTCGACATCACCATCCAGTTCATGACCATGACGGCCCAGCGCTCGCAGCTGATCAATTTCTCCCGACCCTACTATGTCGAGGGCGTTGCCTTGCTGACGCTGCCGACCGCCGAGAACAAGACCTTCGACAAGCTGCTCGCCGGCGGTTCGGCGACCCGCATTTCCATCCTGCAGAATGTCGACGCCGAAAGCTCGGTCCACTACGCTCTGCCGCAAGCGCAGGTGCTGCAGATCGACACCCAGGCCAACGTGCTGCAGGCGCTTGAATCCAAGCGCGCCGACGCTGCCGCTGTCGACCTGTCCACCGTTCGCTGGCTCGCCTCGCGCAATCCCGACAAGTATTTCGATGCCGGCAAGAGCTGGTATTCGATGCTTTACGGCGCAGCACTTCGGCAAGGCGATCTCGACTGGCTGACCTTCGTCAACCAGACCTTCACCATCGCCATGTTCGGCCATGAATCAGCGCTCTACGACGCAGCCTTCAAGGACTATTTCGGCCAGGAACCGCCGGCGCGTCACCCCGGCTTCCCGGTCATCTGATCCCGGATCGCGGAAGGGCGGCATTCCAGCCCTTCCGCAATCGACTCGACGCCCTTCACACCGAGGCGGATGCATGGGCTATGCCCTCAATTTCAACCTGATCTGGCGGCATTTCGACAAGCTCTGGGGCGGCCTGCTGCTCAGCCTCGAACTTGCCGTGATCTCGATCGCCATCGGCGTCGTCATCGGTCTGGTGCTCGCGGTCTGGTATGTCTCGGCCGGACGCGTGGTGCGGGCGGTGATCGCGGCTTATGTCGAATTCATCCGCAACGTGCCGCTGATCCTGCTGGTCTATCTCGTCTTCTACGGCCTGCCGACCGTGGTCGACCTGGCCTACAGCGCACCAACCTCATTTGTACTGACCCTGTCGGTCTATAGCGGCGCCTATCTGGTCGAGGTGTTTCGCTCGGGCCTCGAGGCCGTCCCGCGCGGCCAGCTCGACGCCGGCAAGGCGATCGGCCTGACGCCTTGGCAAAGGCTGCTTCATGTGCGCCTGCCGACCATGCTGCGCATCACGCTGCCGGCGCTCTCCAACACCTTCATCTCGCTGTTCAAGGACACCTCGATCGCCTCGGTCATCTCGGTGCCGGAACTCACCTTCGGCGCCCAGTGGATCAACTTCAACACCTTCCGCATCGTCGAGGTCTACCTGGTCACCACCGCCATGTATCTGGTGACGGGCTACATCATGCTTTTTGGACTGCGACTCGTGGAGCGCCGGTTCAGGGCGGCGCGCTGACATGCTGAGCCAGATCCTCTACGCACTGCCCTTCCTTGCCGCAGGCTTCGCCGTGACCTTGTGGGTCTCGCTGCTGGTCGTGGTTCTGTCGCTCATCGCCGGCGTCCTGCTGGGCGTTGGCCTGGTCTATGGACCAATGCCGCTGCGCTGGGCGGTGCGCATCTTCTCGGACACCATTCGCGGCATTCCGATCCTGGTGCTGATGTTCTTTGTCTATTACGGGCTGCCCGCGATCGGGCTGCATCTGCCGTCGTTCTGGGCCGCGGTTTCCGCGCTCACTCTGTTCAAGACGGCGCAGGTCATCGAGTATCTCAGGGGCGCGGTCGGCTCGATCCCGAAGGGACAGTCCGAGGCCGCGATGGCGATCGGGCTGACCTTTCGCCAACGGCTCACCTACGTCATCTTTCCGCAGGCCTTCAGGCGCTTCCTGCCGCCCTGGATCAATGGGGTCACCGACGCGGTCAAGGGCAGCGCACTGGTGTCGCTGCTCGGCATCACCGACTTGATGCAGGCCATCAACCAGGTCATCGGCCGTACCTATGAAGCGATGCCGCTCTATATACTGGGCGCGCTCATCTATTTCGCGGTCAACTACGCACTCTCGCTCGCCAGCCGGCGGCTCGAGCGGCGTTTCTCCTTCATCCGGGAATAGCACGATGTCCGAAGCCCCAAACGCCGGTCCGGTACTGCTCGACGTGCGCGACGTCTCAAAAGCCTTCGGCACCGTCGAGGTGTTGCGCTCCGTCAGCCTTCAGGTGAAGCGCGGCGAGGTGGTGACTGTCATCGGCCCTTCCGGTAGCGGCAAGACCACCCTGCTGCGCTGCGTCAACTTCCTCGAAAGCTACGACAGCGGCTCGATCCGCATCGACGGCAACGAGGTCGGCTACCGCGAGGCCGGAACGCGCCAGCGCCGCCGAGAGCGCGATCTTGCCGCCATGCGTGCCGAGACCGGCATGGTGTTCCAGAGCTTCAACCTGTTCCCTCACCTGACGGCGGCCGGCAACATCATGCTGGGCCTGACCAAGGTGCGCGGAAAGAAGGAGGCCGAGGCGCGATCGATCGCCGAACACTGGCTCGGCCGCGTCGGCCTCGCCCACAAGGCCGACAGCCTGCCGGCTGAACTCTCCGGCGGCCAGCAGCAGCGCGTCGGCATCGCCCGCGCCGTGGCCATGGAACCGAAGATCCTGCTGCTCGACGAAATTACCTCCGCCCTCGATCCCGAACTGGTCGGCGAAGTGCTGGCCGTGGTGCGCAGCCTGGCCGAGGACGGCATGACCATGCTGATGGTGACCCACGAAATGGCCTTCGCCCGCGACGCTTCGAGCCGCATCGTCTTCATGGCCGACGGCGGCGTCAGCGCCGTCGGGCCGCCGAAGGAGATCCTCGCGACGGAGACCACCAACGAGCGCCTCCGCACTTTCCTGGCGCGCTTCCGCGCCTCGCACTTCTAAACCCAGGCGGCCAGGCCGCCCAAGGAGCCTTCATCCATGACGCCTTATATCAGGCTCGCCGAACTCGGCCTGACGCTGCCCGAGCCGCCGACGCCGATCGCCAACTTCGTCACCCATGCCGAGAGCGGCCGGTTGATCTTCCTCTCCGGCCAGGGGCCGCTGCGCGCCGACGGCACACTTTGCACCGGCAAGGTCGGGGAGGATGTGACGGTCGAGCAGGCCTATCAGCATGCCCGGCTGACCGGGCTCAACCTGCTTGCCGTCATGCATGCCGCCGCCGGCGATCTCCGCCGCATTGCGCGCGTCGTCAAGCTGCTCGGCTTCGTCAACGCGACGCCGACCTTCAGCGACCATCCAAAGGTGGTCAATGGCTGTTCTGACCTGTTCGCTGATGTCTTCGACAAGATCGGCGGCCACGCGCGCTCGGCGATCGGCGTCGGCTCGCTGCCTGGAAACATCACCGTCGAAATCGAAGCGGTCGTCGAGATCGCCGCCTGACCTGCCACCCCACGGGATTTGCTCACATGAAAACCTATTCCGACACCGGCTCCAACACCACCATCCGCGAACGGCTGGGCTTGCGGCCGATCATCAACGTCTCCGGCACCATGACCGCGCTCGGCGCCTCGATCATCGTCCCGGAAGCCGTCAACGCCATGGCCGAAATGGCCTCGCAATGGGTGGAGATGGACGATCTGCAGCGCGCCGCGAGCACGGTTGTCGCGCGCCTCACCGGCGGCGAGGCCGGCTTCGTCACCGCCTCTTGCGCAAGCGGCATCACCATGGCGATTGCCGGCGCGATGACCGGAACCAACCTGCTCGCCATCGAGCGTCTGCCCGACGACACCGGGAACCTCAAATCGGAGATCGTCATCCAGCTTGGCCACATCGTCAATTACGGCGCGCCGATCGACCAGTCGGTCCGCGTCGCCGGCGCCAGGGTGGTGCCCGCCGGCACGGTCAGCGTCACCCAGGACTATCATGTGCGCGAAGCGATCAACGAGCGCACGGCGGCGGGTCTCTACGTTGTCGCCCACCACACCGTGCAATACGGAATGCTGTCGCTGGAGGAATTCTGCGAGATCTGCCACGCCAAGGGGGTGCCTGTCATCGTTGACGCCGCGTCCGAATACGATCTGCGCGGTTTCCTCGCGCGCGGCGCCGATGTCGTCGTCTACAGCGGCCACAAATTCCTGAGCGGGCCGACCAGCGGCATCGTCACCGGCCGCAAGGACCTTGTGCGATCAGCCTATCTGCAGAACCACGGCGTCGCCCGCGCCATGAAGGTCGGCAAGGAAAGCATCGCCGGCACCATGGCGGCGCTCGAAGCCTGGGAGAAGCGCGACCATGCCGGCATCCGCCGGCGTGAGGAGGCGGCACTCAATCTGTGGAAGGACGCTTTGCAGGGACTGTCCGGCATCGCCGCCATCATCATTCCCGACCCCACTGCCAATCCGCTCGACCGGCTGCAGATATTCGTCTCGCCCGAGAGCCGCTTCACCGCCGCCGGTCTTGCCTCGGCGCTTGCCGCCGGCTCGCCGCCGATCATCGTGCGCAACCATGAGGTCGAGCGCGGCCATTTCTTCCTCGACCCCTGTAATCTTCATCCCGGCGAGGCGGAGATCGTCGCTGAGCGCCTGCGCGCCGTGCTGACCGCGAAGGAGCGCCCGGGCGACGCGATGAAAATTGCGCGCAAGGATTCGTCTGGTGTTTTGCGCTGGCCGGATTGATCGCCAACCGACCACGCCGAAAGCACCGGCTGATCACGCGACCGTGAACAGCCGGATTTGCCCGCGCGGGAATAAATCGCCTCCTCAACAAGTCTCCTCGACATACGCCACGGCTGGCGTTGAGGAGATCGGCATGCCCCATCATCGCGAGCACAGCGAACCTGGCTGCGGCGTCAGCCGCGGTCATGCGCTGGCGAGCATGACCGTCATCAGTCCCTCCTCCGTGGCGCGCCTTCCTTTCATGGCGCTTGACACTGGTGACGCAGATGAATTCACTTTCAGCAAGGCAAGCGACTTTGCCCGTTTCCGGGGGCTTTGCTCCTGCAAGCCAGGCAAAGTCGCTGTCGCATCTTGAGGCGGCACGGCCTGTCCGCTCCGGAGGGGATCATGGTGCTGCTTTGAGCGAGAGGGCCCAGGCAGAGCGCTTCAACCAGGTGGTGCTGCCGCATCTCGGCGACGCGCTGGCGCTTGCCCGCTGGCTGACCGGCAATGCCGCCGACGCCGAGGATGTCGTGCAGGACGCCTGCATCAAGGCGCATGCCGGCATGTCAGGCTATGCCGGCGGCAATGCCCGTGCCTGGCTGCTGACCATCGTGCGCAACACCTCCTACACCTGGATGGCGCGCAATCGGCCGCGCGCCATGATGGCCGTCGGTGATCTCGGCGATCTCGACGACATGGCGGCGGCCCATGGCACCAGCCTGCCCGACGAGGACGGTCCGGAAGCGAGCCTGATCGCCAGGGCTGATACGGCGGCACTCGAGGCGGCAATCGCTGCCCTGCCGCAGCCGTTTCGCGAAACGCTGGTGCTGCGCGACATTAACGGCCTCGGCTATCGTGAGGTCGCGGCCATGCTCGACGTGCCGATCGGCACGGTGATGTCCAGGCTGGCCCGCGCCCGCGGCCTGCTGGCGTCTGAACTGGGGAGAGCGCCATGACCGGCCATGACGACGGACTGCCCAATGATCCCGAAGGTATCAGACTGATGATCCACGCCCTTGTCGATAGCGAGCTTGATGCGGCGGCGGCCCTTGCCGTGGAGCGTCGCATCGCCGCGGACCCCCGGCTTGCCGCCGAGCATGCCCGCATCCTTGCCTTGCGAGACGCGATCAGCCGCTTGCCGCGCCCCGAAGTCGGCGACGCCTTTCGGACCCGCATCGCGTCGATCGGCATGGCGGGCACCGACCAGCAGCAGGACCACGCGGAGGCGGCGCAGCCGCAGCGCGGCACGCCGTCGAAGCTCCCCGGATTGATTGCCGGCGCAGGCCAGCGACGGGAAGCCGGGACGCGTCCTTCGCAGGCGCGGACATCGCCAAGGGCACGCCGCTTCGGCTCGTTCGACTGGCGCGCCATGGCCGCGTCGATCATGATCAGCGCGGTGCTGGCCAGCGGCGCGACGCAATGGGTGATGTTCAACGGCGCGGGAGACGGCTTTGCCGCCGCTGTCGCCAGCGGCCATCGCCGCAGCCTGCTCGCTGCGAGCCCGATCGACATCGTTTCCTCCGACCGCCATACGGTCAAGCCTTGGCTCGACGCCCGGATCGGCGTCTCGCCGCCCGCGCCGGACCTTGCCCAGGACGGGTTCGCCCTCATCGGCGGCCGGGTCGAGGTGATATCAGGCCGGCCGGTGCCGGCACTGGTCTACCGCCACCGTGAGCACCTGATCACGCTCGTCGCCGAACCGCAGCAGGACGGCAAGATTATCCAGCCGGACGATCTTTCCTCCGGCGGCTTCTCGATGGTGCACTGGAGCGACGGCGCCTTCTCCTACTGGGCGATCTCCGACATGGAGCGGCCCGAACTCGACGACTTCGTCGCCCGCTTCCGCAAGGCGGCGGTATGAGCCGGATATGGCCGTCGGCATCTCGCCGATGGCCTGAAATCCTTGCGGCCCCGCGCGAATTCCGCTAAGGCGCGCCTTTGTCGCCGGGAGCAGTAGCTTGAACGATCAACGCGCCGACGTCGCCATCATCATGGGCAGCCAATCCGACTGGGCGACGATGCGCCAGGCAGCGGAGACGCTGGAGGCGCTTGGTGTACCCCACAAACGGCTTATCATTTCGGCGCACCGCACGCCCGACCGGCTCTATGAATTCGCCAAGGGCGCCAAGGCCGCCGGCTACAAGGTGATCATCGCCGGCGCCGGGGGTGCGGCGCATCTGCCCGGCATGACGGCGGCAATGACGCCATTGCCGGTGTTCGGCGTGCCGGTGGAATCGAAGGCGCTGTCGGGCCAGGATTCGCTGCTATCCATAGTCCAGATGCCGGCCGGCATTCCGGTCGGAACGCTGGCCATCGGCAAGGCAGGTGCGGCCAACGCCGCCCTCCTGGCCGCCGCCGTGCTGGCGCTCAATGACGACAAGCTTGCCCAGCGCCTCGACGCCTGGCGCGCCTCGCAGACCGCCAAGGTCGCGGCCGAACCGACGGACACGCCGTGAGCCTGCCCGCCGGATCGCCCATCGGCATCATTGGCGGCGGCCAGCTTGGTCGCATGCTGGCAATGGCCGCTGCCCGCCTCGGCTACCGCACCGTCGTGCTGGAGCCACAGCCGGATTGCCCGGCCGCCCAGGCCGCCAACCGGCAGATCACGGCCGCCTATGACGACCCGGCCGCGCTTGCTGAACTGGCCATGGCGAGTGCCGTTGTCACCTATGAATTCGAGAACGTGCCGGTGGCCGCTGCAACCGCGCTTGCCGCCAAGGTGCCGGTCTATCCGCCGCCGCGCGCGCTTGACGTGGCGCAGGACCGGGTGAGCGAAAAGACATTCCTCAACGGCATCGGCATCGCCACTGCCGATTTCCGTCCGGTCGACACCGACGACGGGCTGGCGGCGGCGCTGGAGACATTCGGCGGCAGCGGCATCCTGAAGACGCGGCGCATGGGCTATGACGGCAAGGGCCAGCGCGTCTTCCGCAACATCGAAGCCGGCGGTTTCGCCGGCACCTGCGAGGCGATGGGCAATGTGCCGCTGATCCTGGAAAGTTTCGTGCCGTTCGAGCGCGAGATTTCCGTTATCGCCACGCGGGGGCTGGACGGCACTGTCGCCGCCTACGATCCGGCCGAGAATGTGCACCATGACAGCATTCTGCACACATCGACCTTGCCGGCCGGCATTGCGCCGGCGACCGCGCGGGCCGCGAAAGACGCGGCGACGAAAATCCTGTCGGCGCTCGACTATGTCGGCGTCATCGGTGTCGAATTCTTCGTACTGGCCGACGGTTCGCTGCTGGCCAACGAGATCGCGCCCCGCGTCCACAATTCCGGCCACTGGACCGAAGCCGCCTGCATCGTTTCGCAGTTCGAGCAACATATCCGCGCCATTGCCGGCCTGCCGCTGGGCAGTCCCGACCGCCATTCCGATTGCGTGATGGAGAACCTGATCGGCGACGACGTGCTACGCGTTCCAACGCTGCTCGCCGAGCCCGACCTGATGCTGCACCTCTACGGCAAGGCGGAAGCCCGGGCCGGCCGCAAGATGGGCCACTTCACCCGCATCAGCCGCCGCGGTTAGAGCAATTCCAGAAAAGTGTGTAACGGTTTTCCGTCCGGAATTGCGTAACAACCGCTCTGATACCAAACACGCCTATTGCACCTCGTCGCTCTCGTCCTCGCCGGGACTGGCGCAAGTGGGATCGCCTTCCTTGCAATTGGCCGAGGCGGCGAGCTGCTTGATGCGATCATTGGTCAGCCCGGTCAGGCATTGCGCGACCTCCGTCGCATGGATGGACCCGCCTTGGCTGGCGGCCGTGGAATGCGTGCACTCGGCGTCGCGGAAGGCGATCCAGGCCCGTTGCGCCGCCTGCAGCAATCTCTTTCCATCGGCATCATCGGAGCTGATCAGGTCCTGATAGGCCTTGTTGAGCCTGGCGTCGGCCGCCTGATAGTCCTCGCCCGCACAGATGTTCATCATTTGCTGGCTGTCGTCGGAACGGTCGCATTCCTGCGCTCGGGCAGCCGCGCTCGCCGCCATGACGACGAGGCAGGCGGACAGGAATATTCGGCGCATGATCGTCCCCAAATCACTTGAAGTAGACGACATCATCCCAGCCGGCTCATGGCCGCGCAATGCCACGGGGCCGACATGGCGGATATTTGATGATATCAGGACGCGGAGCACGCTTGCGATCGACTTACGGTTGACATGGGCAAGGCTCCTCGTTTATGAGCCACCCACCGTTCAAAAGGCGCGTCTTCTGGCGCGCCTTAAAATTTCGACCCGGAACCGGGTTCACACCGACAGGCAAGACCATGAAGATCAAGAATTCGCTCAAGGCGCTGAAGGCGCGTCACCGCGACAACCAGCTGGTTCGCCGCAAGGGCCGCGTCTACATCATCAACAAGACCGCCCCCCGCTACAAGGCGCGCCAGGGTTGAGTTTTCGGCCGGAGGCTTTTTGCCTCCGCCCATTGATGTTTGTCGGCCTGCCGATCTTCTCACGCTAAAATCACTTTGCGGTTCCGCCGCCCGGGACTAGAGTCGGGCGATGCGGATCCTTTTTGCATTCTTGACGACTTTCCTGGTTTCCGGCGTCATCTCCCTGCCGACGCAGGCCGGTGATCGGCCGATCGCGGTCGCAGCCACGGATGGTCAGTCGGCGCCCTCCGATGCCCAGCCTGCGGCCCCGGACACTCCGGCCCCGCCAATAACGAAGCAGGCGCGGATCGACAAGCTGTTCTCCGACCTGAAACGCGAGCGCAACGAAAAGGCCGCCGAGCGCATTGCCGGCAACATCTGGAACGAATGGTTCCAGTCCGGCAGCGCCTCGATCGACCTGATGATGCAGTGGTCGCAAAAAGCGATGAACGATCGGAAGTTCGACGTCGCGCTCGATTTCCTGGACCAGGTGGTGACCTTGCAGCCAAACTACGCCGAAGGCTGGAACCGCCGCGCCACCGTGCATTTCATGATGAAGAACTACGGCAAGTCGATGGCCGACATCGACCGCGCGCTGCAGCTCGAGCCACGCCATTTCGGCGCGCTGTCGGGCCTGGCCCAGATCATGGCGGAGACGGGCCACAAGCAATCGGCGCTCGAGGCCTGGCAAAAGGTGCTGGCCATCTACCCGATGATGCGCAGCGCCCAGAACCAGGTCGCCACCCTGTCGGAAGAGCTTGCCGGCGAAGGCATTTGATAGACTAGGCGGTAGGGGAAGAGGCCGCCTATTCCCTACTCCCCTACTCCCCTACTCCCCTACTCCCCTACTCCCCTACTCCCCTACTCCCCTACTCCCCTACTCCCCTACTTATCCCCTCCGTTCCCATATCCCCGCATGAACCTGATCTATGCCGCGCTCGCCTTCCTGATGGCGCTAGTCCTTGCCCTTGTCGGCGTGACCCGCGTCGGCTCATGGCTGATCGAGCACCGCAGTCCGCCGGCCGGCGAATTCGCCGACATCGACGGCGCCCTCATCCACTATGTCCACATCCCCGCCCCAGCCGATGCGGATCTGCCTCCGATCGTCTTCATCCATGGCGCCAGCGCCAATCTCAGGGATCAGATGCTGCCGTTGAGGCCACTGCTCGAAGGCCGTGCCGAAATGCTGTTCTTCGACCGGCCGGGCTTTGGCTGGTCGGGACGCGGCCCAGGCAACAATGAGGATCCATCGGCGCAAGCCGCAACCATTGCCGCACTGATGGACCGTCTCGGCATCAGGAAGGCAATCATTGTCGGCCATTCCTTCGGCGGCGTGGTGACGGCGGCTTTCGGCCGCGAGCATGCGGACAAGACGCTCGGCCTCGTCTTCCTGGCACCGGCAACCCATCCCTGGCCGGGCGGCGCGACGTCCTGGTACTACGACCTGACCATCATTCCGGTGATCGGCCGGCTGTTCTCCGAGACCCTGAGCTATCCTGCGGGAACGTTGCGGATGGCTGATACCACGACCTGCGTCTTCTCGCCCAACAAGGTGCCGGACGGTTATCTCGTGTCAGCCGCGATCCCCCTGGTGCTGCGGCCATCGGCCTTCCGCGCCAATGCCACCGACGTTGCCGGGCTCTATCGCTATGCACTTGGCGCCGCACCGCGCTACAAAGAAATCACGGCGCCGGCCGTGGTCATCTCCGGCGACCGCGACAAGGTCGTCTACGCGCATATCCATTCCGTTGGCCTGTTGCGCGACATCTCAGGGGCCGAGCTCGTCTGGGTGCGTAATCTCGGTCACAAGCCGGACTGGATCGCCCCCGACCTCGTCATCGGCGCCATCGAGAGGGTCGCCGGCAGGGACATCGATCTGCAGGCGATTGCCAGGAAGGTGGAGGCACGGATTGCCGGCGACGCCTATGGCGTGGGCAAATGCGCCGACATCAAGGAACCTGAAGCGGAGCTCGCGCCGACCTGATGCATGCCATCCGAAAACGGTCATCGCAAGATGCCATGAGGACCTGAGCGGCATGTACTGGGCCCAGATCAGTATCCGTACGACCCTATCCCTCGCGCAGGCCGGTTTCTCCAGCGAAGAAACCACGCGGAAACCGCGGCAAGAGCGCTCAGGATCGCGGCCGATTACCGGCCGGTTTCCGATCCGACATAGGCGATGCGCAGCATGTTGGTCGATCCCGGGGTTCGCAGCGGCACGCCTGCGGTGATGATGACCCGGTCGCCCGGCTTGCCGAAGTCTTCTTCCAGCGCAATGCGGCAGGCGCGGTTGACCATGTCGTCGAGATCAGTGGCATCCGGCGACACGACGCAATGCGTGCCCCACAAAAGCGACAGCCGCCGCGCCGTGTTGAGGATCGGCGACAGCGCGATGATCGGTACTTGCGGGCGCTCGCGCGCGGCGCGCAGGCCGGTGGTGCCTGATGCGGTGTAGGTGACGATCGCCGACAGTTTCAGCGTTTCGGCGATTTCGCGGGCGGCCAGCGAAATGGCGTCGGCGCCGGTCGCTTCCGGCTCCGAACGCTGTGCGTTGATGATGCCGGCATAAGTCGGATCTGTTTCGACTTTGGTGGCGATGCGGTTCATCATGGCAACCGCCTCGACCGGATAAGCGCCCGCCGCCGATTCCGCCGACAGCATGATGGCGTCGGCGCCTTCGAAGACGGCGATCGAAACGTCGGAGACCTCGGCGCGGGTCGGCACAGGGGCGGTGATCATCGATTCCAGCATCTGCGTGGCGACCACCACAGGCTTGCCGGCGCGGCGCGCGGCGCGCGTGATCTGCTTCTGGATGCCGGGCACGGCTTCCAGCGGCATCTCGACGCCGAGATCGCCGCGGGCAACCATCAGCGCGTCGGACAATTCGATGATCTCGGCCAGCCGGGCGACGGCCTGCGGCTTTTCGATCTTGGCCATGATGAGCGCGCGGCCGCGCGCGATCTTGCGCGCTTCGGCCAAGTCTTCCGGCCGCTGCACGAAGGACAGCGCGACCCAGTCGACGCCCGTGGCGAGCACCGCGTCGAGGTCCTTGCGGTCCTTCTCGGTCAGCGCGCCGACCGGCAGGTCGGTGTCGGGCAGGCTGACGCCCTTCTTGTCGGAAATGGTGGTGCCGGCAATGACGGTGCAGACGATCGACTTGCCGTCGCTCTTCACCGCCTTCAGCTCGAGCTTGCCGTCGTCGATCAGGAGGCGATGGCCAGCCTCGACCGAACTCAGGATTTCAGGATGCGGCAGGTAGACCCTGGTCGAGGTGCCGGGCTCGGGATTGTCGTCAAGCGTGAACGTCTGGCCCAGCGTCAGCACTTCCTTGCCGTTGGCGAACTTGCCGACGCGCAGCTTCGGACCTTGCAGGTCGGCCAGGATGCCGATCGGCCGGCCGACTTTTTCCTCGACGGCGCGGATGCGTGCGACCAGCGTGCGCATCAGCTCATGATCGGTATGGCTCATATTGATGCGGAAGACATCCGCACCAGCTTCAAACAGCCTCTGCAGCATCTCCTCGGACGAGGAGGCCGGACCGATTGTGGCTAGGATCTTGACCTTGCGGCTACGTCTCATTGACTATTCGTTCCCGGGGCGGCTGGGGCGCCTCCCGTTGCGGGCTCATCGGTCAGCTGGACCATCCAGCTTGCCTGCTCGCCCGTGTCATATTCCTGGAATCCGGCGCGCTGGAAGCCTCGGGCGACGCAGTCGCTTACGCCGGCGATCTTGAACTCTTTTTCAGCCACGCACATGTTGATCGGGCCGTCCCAGCGTCCACCGCGCTCCGCGTCTTCTGCATAAAGATAATAAAACCTTGATGACAGCGGCCCTTCGATCAACGTCTTGCAGCTCGATCCTTCGATGTGCCACCAGCCCTCGGTGATCCAGCCGGCTTTGGCACGATAGCCGATGCCGACGCCGACCAGGTTCTGTGTGGCGTTGCAGACGCGGAAATCGGCGCGCGCCGGCGAGGCCATGACCATTGCCGACACGCCGACGGTCAGGATCAGGAGCGGCATGGCGAAGCCGGAGCGCATGCGCTGCCTGCCGGCGGAACCCATTCCAAAACCCCTCAAGAACCACATCAGCATCTCTCTGCGCCCCTTTTCGGAAAAGTCCGGGCGCATGTCAACGCACCGTTTCAACCAATCCAATCGATTTAGGAAGGCTCCCGGCGCACCATCCGTCGCCCCTTGCCAGATTTCAGCGGAAACCTTGGCCAAACAACGGCATTGCGCACGCGTCGTCTTCGTGGAATGACGATAGCACCCTCCCCGGAAGCCAGCGAACAGCCCATTTCCCGCCAATGACCCGATCCACAGTTTTCGCGCCATTCGACATCGTCGAGGGCGACCGCAAGCGGGGCATCGTGCTCCTGGCCGACCATGCCCGCCGCGACCTGCCGGAGGAGTATGGCAGCCTGGGGCTGCCGTCGGTCGAATTCGACCGCCATATCGCTTATGACATCGGCGCCGAAGCCGTGACGCGCGAACTGGCGGCCCTGCTGGATGCGCCCGCGGTGCTCGCCAATTTCTCACGGCTGCTGATCGATCCCAACCGCGGCGAGGACGATCCAACCCTCATTCGCCAGCTCTACGACGGCAC
The DNA here is from genome assembly GCF_037179605.1 of Mesorhizobium salmacidum (SeqCode). Lineage (NCBI taxonomy): Bacteria > Pseudomonadati > Pseudomonadota > Alphaproteobacteria > Hyphomicrobiales > Phyllobacteriaceae > Mesorhizobium > Mesorhizobium salmacidum (SeqCode). Next base: position 239,676 of record NZ_JAPYKS010000004.1, on the reverse strand, counting down.
CATGATTCCGGGAAATTATCCCCTGGCGCCGGAGGAACGCGAAAGGCGGCTTGATCGCTTCTACCGTCCCTATCACGATGCGATCGGCGCCATGATTGCATCGGTCGCGCAAGCCGCCGGCAAGGCGCCCTTCATCTTCTCGGTGCACTCCTTCACGCCTGCCATGCAAGGCAAGCAGCGGCCCTGGCACGTCGGCATCCTCTGGGACAAGGACGACCGGGTGGCGCGGCTGCTGATCGACATGCTGGCTGAAGACAAAAACCTCATCGTCGGCGACAACGAACCGTATGACGGCGCTCTGCACGGCGACACCATGTTCAAGCACGCCATCGTCAATGGCTATGCCCACGCCCTGATCGAAATCCGCCAGGACCTGATAGCGGACCAGAAGGGCGCCATCGCCTGGGCCGAACGGCTGGCGCCGATCGTTGACGCCATCGACCGCCGTCCCGATATACATGCGGTAAAGATGTTCGGCTCGCGTACCGGGCCGCTATGACGGAGGTTTCGATGACCGAACTCAGCGACGAAAAGAAGCGCGACTTCGAAGCCGCTGCCTTTCGCCGGCTGGTCGAGCATTTGCGCGAACGCGGCGACGTGCAGAATATCGACCTGATGAACCTCGCCGGTTTCTGTCGCAACTGCCTGTCGAACTGGTATCGCGAGGCGGCCAATGCCGAGGGTGTCGATCTCTCGAAGGACCAATCGCGCGAGATCGTCTACGGCATGCCCTATGCGCAGTGGCAGGCGCTCAACCAGACAGAGGCTTCGGACGCCAAGAAGGCGGAATTCGAAGCCAGGCGTCCCAAGGATCACTGAGTCCGTTGGCCCAAATGCTTTCCGAAAGAGCGCTTGACTGAAAATTGAATCGATCTAATTTGCCGGGCAAAGCCATTTTCTGACCGGATTCGCCTCATGAACGCGCCGAACGCCTTGCAGACTGCCATTCGCGGCCGATGGGCAGTCGCGGCCATTTTCCTCGCCAATGGCTTCCTGACCGGCAGCTGGGCGCCACAGATTCCGGTATTCCTGACGCGGCTGGACATCTCGAAATTCACGCTCGGCCTGCTGATCCTTTTGTTCGGGGCCGGCGCGGTCACCGCCATGACATGGTGCGGCCACCTGATCTCCAAACATGGCTCGCGCACCGTGCTGCGCTGGTTCGGTCTCTGCGGCAGCCTCGGCCTGCTGGTCGTGGCACTGGCGCCCGACGTGCCGCTGGCGGCCGTCGCCATGTTCATCTTCGGCGGCTCGATCGGCGGCATGGATGTAGCCATGAATGCCAATGCGGTGGTGGTGGAACGGCGGCTGGGGCGCGCCATCATGTCCTCGTCGCACGGCTTCTGGAGCCTCGGCGGTTTTGCCGGCGGCGCCCTTGGCGGCTTTGCCATCCAGAATTATGGCCACCTCGCCCATGCTTCGGTGGTGACCGCGCTTGCCTTCGCGGCAATCGCGGCGGCGGTCCCCCATATCGTGGCCGAAAACAGGCCGCAGGCGGCCGAGCATCATAAATTCGCTCTGCCGGCAAATCCATTGGTCTACCTGATCGGCCTGATGGCCCTGCTGACGATGATTTCCGAGGGCGCGGTGCTCGATTGGGCGGCGCTCTATCTGCGGCAGGAACTCGGCGCCGACCTCGCCATCGCCGGCCTTGCCTATGCGGCCTTCTCCGGCGTCATGGCGATCATGCGCTTTTTCGGCGATGGCGTCCGCAACCGCTTCGGCGCGGTGATGACACTGCGCGGCTCAGCCATCGTCGCAGCCGCTGGCATGCTGATCGCCGGCCTGTCGCCCTCGCCCTGGCTCGCTATATCAGCCTTTGCGCTGTGCGGCTTCGGCATCGCCAACATGGTGCCGATCATCTTTTCGGCCGGCGGCAACCAGGAAGGCATGTCGTCGGGCACTGGCATGAGCGTCGTCACCACCATGGGTTATTCCGGCATTCTGGTGGCGCCGTCAGCGATCGGCTTCGTCGCCGAGCATTCCAGCTTCGGCCCGATCTTCATCGCCATGGCGATTCTGCTGATCGTCGTCTTGCTGATGGCCGGATTGGCTCACCGCGCCGAATTCGCTCCGGATGCCGCGCCCGCCGAATAACGTTTCAATTCCTCGTGGAGAAAATCCGCCACACGGCGGATGCGCACGCTGCCGCGCACGTCGCGATGCATGGCCAGCCATATCGGGAGAGCAGGCAATGGCAGTCCGGGCAACACCTTTTCCACCAGCGGATCGCGGTCTGCCAGCGGCTCCTGGCCAAGACCAATGCCGTTTCCCGCCCGCACCGCTTCCCAGAGCACGATCTGATTGTCGGCCCTGAAGCGGAAACAGCTTCGGGTGACCGGGACACCATACTGGGAAAAGGCTCGGATCATCTCGTCGCTGCGATCGAAGCCGATCAGGGCGTGATGGACGAGATCGGGCGGCCCCATGGGACGGCCGCGCCCATCGAGATAGGAGATGGCCGCGCACGTGCAGAGCGGGATATCGCAGACCTTGCGCGCCACCAGTTCGTTCTGCGCCGGCTTGACCATGCGAATGGCAATGTCGGCATCCCGGCGCAACAAGTTCTCGACCTGATTCGACGCAACGATCTCGACCTCGATGCCGGGTTCCTCGATGCCGAGCCGCGCCATCATGTCGGGCAGCACATAGGCGGCCACCACTTCACTGGCGGCAATCCGCACCGTGCCTTCGATCGCCTCGACCGAGCCCAGCGCGAGCCGTGAAAAGGCATTAGCCTGTTCGCTCACCACCTTACCGCGTTCGAATAGCGTGGCTCCCGCTTCCGTCAGCGCGTAGCCGTTTCGCCCGCGCCGGAAAAGCGTGACGCCGAGCGCCTGTTCCAACTCCCCGATGTGACGTCCAAGCGTCGGCTGGCTTACCGACAGCTTTCGCGCCGCGGCCGACAGGCTGCCGGTTTCCGCCACGGTGACAAAGCTCTTGATCAGGTTCCAGTCGAGGTCATCCATTCAATAATGAATATCAAACCTGCACTTGTAGTCAATTTCAATTCATTGATGAAGCAATCATATTCGCCCTGCAAACACCGATACGGACTGCAACAACCAACCAGGAGTAATCCAATGACCAAGATCGCACTCACCGCCGCCGCCCTTCTCATCGCCGCCAGCACCGCTTTTGCCGGGAGCGACAAGTTTGGCTCAGGCAATGCCAGCCAGCCGGCCGTCGCCGGCACCGACAATACGACCACGACTTCGATCAGCGAATCGGAGCCGACCAATCAGAAGCCTGTCGTACCGGGCAGCAACCGCGACCTCTTCGGCAGCCGCTGAACGACGGTCCTCGGAAGATCCAGAAAGCGGCGGGCTTGTCCCGTCGCTTCACGGCAAACCCCGCACTTCAAAACAAACCCGCACTCCAAAACGAATCCCCGCACTTCAAACGAACAAGGAGACGAAGAATGACCAAGATCGCAATTCTCGGCGCCAATGGCCGGCTCGGTCGCGTGGTTGCCAAGGCCTTCATCGACGCCGGTTTCGACGTCCGCGCCGTCACCCGTACCGGCAAGGTGCCGGCTGAGCTTAAGGGCGCCACGGCTGTTGCCGGCGATGCGCTGGATCACCAATCGCTGATCAAGGCCACCGAGGGCGTCGATATCATCTTCAACGGCCTCAACCCGATCTACACCGACTGGGGCAAGTGCCTGCCGATGGCCGAAAATGTCATGGCCGCCTGCCATGCCAACGGCGCGCTGCACCTCTTCCCCGGCACCGTCTACAATTACGGCTCGCCAATGCCGGCGGTGATCACGGAAGACACCCCCTTCCATCCGACCACGGAAAAAGGCCGTATTCGCTGCGCCATGGAGGATTTGTTCCGCCGTGAGGCCGCGGCCGGCCGCGTGCGCACGATTCTTCTGCGCGCAGGCGATTTCTTCGGTGGCACCGGCAGCGGCTCCTGGTTCGACCAGATCGTCGCCGCCAAGATCAACAAGGGCATCTACACCGCGCCTGGTCCGTCCGACCTCGTGCATGAATGGGCCTATCTCCCGGACTTCGCAGTCGGCTTCGTCGCGCTGGCCCGCAATCTCGACAAGCTCGGCTTCTACGAGGCGCTGAACTTTCCGGGACACGCCGTCACCGATCTTCAGATCAAGGCGGCCGCCGAGAAGGCCGTCGGCCATCAGCTCAAGAGATGACTTCCATGCCCTGGTGGGTGCTGCGCGCCGGCAGCCCGTTCGTGGCGATGTGGCGCGAGATCGTCTCGATGTCATACCTGCGCTTCGAGCCCCACCGGCTGGCCTCGACGCGGCTGGAAGGCATCATCGGCGAAATCCCCCACACGCCGCTCGACCAGGCGGTCGCCGAGGCTCTCGAAGATATCGGCATCGCTACCGTAAATGGCACCGCGGAAGCAGCCTGACGCTCGTCGCGGCCAAGCCGGCCAGCGGCAGCAGCCGCTCAGAGCCGTCCCATCAACACCAGCACGAGAATCACCACCAGCACCACACCGACAATGCCCGAAGGTCCATAGCCCCAGGATCGCGAGTGCGGCCATGCCGGCACCGCTCCGATGAGGACAAGGATCAGGACGATGATGACGATGGTGCTGATCGGCATGACAAATTCCCCGCTCTGCGTTGCTTAGGAGACGATGCGTGGCATCGGCCTAGGGGGAAAATGCAAAGGCCGCCCGGTTGTTCCGGGCGGCCTTTGCCAGTCAGATCGGCAAGCCTGTCTATTCGGCGGCTTTCGGGTAGGCAATTGCCGGCTCGACACCTGCATCCGCTGCCGGCGTATCCGACGAGATCTCGCCCTTGCCGCGCCGGAACAGGCGGCTGAACCAGCCGCGCCGCGCATCGGGCTTGACCTTGGCGCGCGTGAACACCATCAGCATCGACGGCGTCACCACAAGCGTCAGGATGGTGGCGAAGGACAGGCCGAAGACGATCGCCGAGGACAGCGAAATCCACCATTGCGTCGACGGCGCGTTGATCGTCGTCTCGTGATGGAAGATTTCGAGCCCAAGCCCGAAGGCGATCGGCAGCACGCCGAGAATGGCCGATACCGCCGTCAGCACGACCGGGCGGGCACGCTCGCGGCAGGTCTGCAGCACCGCGTCCATCTTGTCCCAGCCCTCTTCACGCAGCCGGTCGTAGGTGTCGATCAGCACGATGTTGTTGTTCACCACCACGCCGGCCAGCGCGATGACGCCGATGCCCGACATGACGATGCCGAACGTCTCGCCCGTGATCAGCAGTCCGAGGAACACCCCGATCGTCGCCATGACCACGCAGGACAGCACCAGCCAGACGCTGGTGAACTTGTTGAACTGAGCCAGCAGCACCAGGAAGATCAGGAAGATAGCGGCACCGAAGGCTTTGCTGAGGAAGGCGCTGGCCTCCGCGCTGTCCTCGTTCGAGCCGGCAAGCTTCCAGCGTATGCCGCTGCCGAGATTCATGTCGGTGACCGCCTGGGTGACCTCCTGCTGCACGGCGGCGACCTGGGCGCCGGCGGCAACGTTGGCCTGCACCACCACGGTACGGGCGCCGTCGATGCGGTTGAGGATGCCGACGCTCGGCTTCGCCTTGCGCACGACGAAGTTCGAGATCGGCACCGATCCTTGCGAGGTCTGCACCCTGAGCTCGTCGAGCGTCGACAGCGTGCGCCGGTCCTCCGGCAAGCGCAGCCGGATGTCGACCGCCTTGTCGGCACCGGCAGGCCGGTATTCCGAAAGCTTCAGGCCGTTGGTGACGAGCTGCACCACTGTCCCGACCGAGGTCGGGCTGATGCTATACTGGGCAGCCTTGGCTCGGTCGACCTCGAGTGCCCAGTCGACGCCGGGCGGCGGCAAGCCATCGGAAATGTCGATGACGCCGGGCACCTTGGCGATGCGTGCCGCGACTTCGCGCGCCTTCTCGTCCAATCCCTTGGGGTCGATGGCCGAAAGCCTGATCTGGATCGGCTTGCCGGTCGGCGGACCGGCTTCCGGCACGCGCACCTCGACATCGACGCCGGGAATGCCGGCCATGACGCCACGCAGGTCGTTCAGGATATCGTTGGCCGATTTGCGCTCGCGCCAATCGATGAATTCGTACTGGATGACGCCGACGACGTCTTCTGGAACATCCTGGCCGCCGCCCTCGGACTTGCCGACGCGGGTATAGACCGACTTCACGCCCGGCCAGCCGAGCAGCCGGCTTTCGGCGATCTTGGTCGCGGTATCCATTTCGGCCAGCGAAAGGTTGCCGCGGGCATGCACATAGAGCAGACCGTAGTCGGGTTCGACGCTCGGGAAGAACTCGACGCCGGCTCCGTACTTCGAATAACCAACGAAGATGCCGGCCAGCAAGACGACGGTGAGCACCATCACGGTGATGGGGAAGCGTACTGCCTGCTTGACGACAGCCATGTACCAGCCATCGCGATTGCCATCCTCGTGATGCTGCGGCGCCTTGGCGAAGATCGCCCCCAGCGTCGGCGCGAAGACCAGCGCATAGAGCATCGAGGCCGACAGCGTGACGATCAGTGTGATCGGCATATACTTCATGAAATCGCCGATGATCCCCGGCCAGAACAGCAGCGGCGAGAAGGCGGCGATTCGCGTCATCGTTGCCGCGATGACCGGACCGGCCATGCGCTTGGCGGCAAGCGCGAAGGCTTCCTGCTTCGGCATGCCCTCGCTCATCCGTCGCTCGGCGAACTCGGTGACGATGATGGCATCGTCGACCAGCATGCCGACGGCCAGGATCAGGCTGAACAGCACGATCATGTTGATCGTGTAGCCCATCATGGCCAGCAGCAGGATGCCGATCAGGAAGGATGACGGAATGGCCAGCCCGATGAGCAGCGAGGCACGCCCGGACAGCGCGTAGAGGATGACGATGAACACCAGGATGACGGCGATCATCACGTGGTTCTGCAGATCGCCGAGCAACTGGTTGACGAAGACCGACTTGTCCTGCGTGTAGGTGACGTGCATGCCTTCGGGCATGGTTTTGACGAAGGTGTCGGACACCTCCCTGACCTTGGCGAGCGTGTCGATCAGATTGGCGCCGATGCGCTTCTTGACCTCGATGGCGATGGCCGGCTTGCCGTTGAGGCGCGTGATCGTCGTGGCATCGGCGAAGGTCGAGCGAATCGTCGCGATGTCCTTGGCCTGAACCACGGCATTGGGACCGGCAACCACGGGAAGTGCCGCCACATCCTCGGGCTTCTCGATCAGCGACGGCACCTTGACTGCGTATTTACCCTGCGAGCCCTCGATGTTGCCGGCGGCGACCAGGCTGTTGGACGCACCGACTGCGCCGATCAGCTGATCGAGCTGCAAGCCGTAAGACGACAGTTTCATCGGATCGATGACGACTTCGACCAGATCGTCGCGGGAGCCCTGCAGCGAACCTTCCAGAACGCCGGGCACTTCTTCGATGCGGTCACGCAGTTCGCGCGCCGCGGCCGCCAGCACGCGTTCGGGCAATTCGCCCGACAGCGTGACGACGAGCACCGGAAATTCGGAAATATTGACCTCGGTGACGACGGGCTCCTCGGCCGCCTGCGGCAGGTCGGCCTTGCCGTCCTGAACCTTGGAGCGCGTATCCTGCAGTGCCGTCGCCAGGTTCGTCTGCGGCTGGAACTCGACCAGCACGTAGCCGCCGCCCTGGAAAGCGGCCGAGCGCATCTCCTTGAGGCCCTTCAGGCTCTTCAGCTTGCTTTCCATCGGCCGCAGCAGAAGGCGCTCGGAATCTTCAGGCGAAATGCCTTGATAGATCAGGCTGACATACATCATCGGAATCGGAACGTCGGGTTCCGCTTCCTTCGGTGTCGACTGATAGGCGACCCAGCCTGCAATCAGCAGGAAGACCAGGACCGAGATGGTCAGGCGGGCATTGTTGATTGCGAGTCTGACGATATCCATGACTTATGCCTGCTGTTGCTTTCGGGAGTGGCGAACGGACATGCTGTCGCCGGGCAAGGCCCGGCGCCGGCGCCCCGCGCTACTGCGTCCCGGCGGTGGCTTCGCCGATCAGCTTGTTGATGGTCGCCTGGTCGGCCTCGACCGGCTTGACCTCATCGCCTTCCTTCACCAGTTCCTGGCCGGCGACGATGATGCGCGCGTCGGCCGGGATGCCGCCGAGCACGAGACCGGTCGGCGTATCGTCGACCAGGTCGATCGGGAAGAATGCCACCTTGTTGTCCTTGCCGACGGCGCGGATGCCGAGATCACCCTTGTCGCCGAGCGTCACCACCGAGCGCGGCAGCAGGACGGCGTCGGTCGGCAACGCGCTGAGCTGGATTTCCGCCGTCATGCCGGCCGGCACGGAGCCATCGGCATTGGGGATGGCGATCTCGACACGGAAGGTGCGGGTCGCCGACGACGCGTCACGGCTGATATAGCGCACGGTGCCTTCGACGGTCTGGCCGCTGACCAGCCTAACGCTGGCCTTGTCACCGATCTTGAGGTAGCCGAGGTCGCGCTCGCTGATCTCGCCGCGCGCGATCACCGGATCGAGCTTGAGGATGGTCGCCACCTCGCCGCCCTGCATGACGGAGCTGCCGAGTTCCACCGGCACCCGGTCGATGACGCCGTCAAACGGCGCCTTTACCTCGTTGCGGTCGAGCTCGGCCTGCGCGGTGTCCAGCAGGGATTGCGCCTGGGTCAGATTGGAGCGGGCGGTGTCGAGCTGCAGCTTCGGCAAGTTACCTGTCTTGGCCAGCCGCTCGGCGGCGTCGAGCTCGGCCTTGCGCTGCGCGACAAGCTGCTTGGCGTTGGCGGCCATCGAGATCTTTTCCTCGGCGGCGAGCATCAGCACCAGGTCGCCGGTCTTGACGTGATCGCCTTGCTTGACCGGCAGCTTGTCGATGACGCCGGCAACGCGGGTTGCAAGCACCGCGCGCTTGTCGGCTTCGGTCAGCCCGGAAATGCGGATGGCGCGCGCATAGGTCTTGCGTGGCGGCGTCACCACCGCGACGGTGCGCAGCGGGGCCTTCGGTTCGGCTTCCGCCGTCTTCGGCTTGCTCGCGTCCGGCGCCTTGCCCTGCTCGACCTCGGCTGCCTTGGCCTTGTTGGCCGCTACGCTGCCGACCGACGAGAACTCGCCTGTCGCCATCCACGCGGCGAAACCGATGAGCACAACAATGGCTGCAAGCTTGTGAAACCTGATTTTAGGCATCGTCATTTTTCCACTGCGGGTTCGGCCAGCACCGCGTCTTATGACGCGGGCGCGTCGCCGATATGGGTGCGCGCCTGACCGTGTTCAAATTGCCGTGATCGGCGAGCGCGCTTCTACATCAAAGTTGCATCGCAATATAGTCCGAAAGTTGCAGCAGCATTGCGTAGCCGGACAAGGTGTGGCAGCCATGAAACGGTTCTTCGTGACTTGCCAGTCTACTTGACGAAGCGGCCCGCCGGCTCACGCAGGCCCTGACACGCCGGCTACGGGGCGACCAGCCCCGCTCGTCATGGGCCGTCTCCGGAATACAGTCGCGATCCGCATCACGTCGCTGATTGAAGCTCGGGCACAAACCGACGATCCGCGTCAGTGCGATCGGCGAGGGACAATGGCTGCGGCGCCACGATGCTCAGCCAAAAGCTTGGAATCGCTCAGGAAAAGGCACAGCAGCCCCTTCGGATCGGGCTTGCCGATCCCAATGCACCGAAGCCAAACCAGATGCTGAAAACGCCAATGCGCCGGCGCGATAACGTCCTGACTCGTCGTGCCCTGAAACGTGCGGCGTCGGGCGCGGCGCGAGGCAGGCGCGGGCAACACCGGGTGTATTTGTCCCGTTCGCAATTCTGTATCGAGCGCTGCATGTAAGCAGGTAACGAGCGCCCCGGGGCGGCGCCACTGACCGTCAGTGGCAGCAGACGTCAGCATGATGAGGGGCTCTTCCGCACGCCAAGGTTGCTGTCACGCCAACAACCGCGCTGAAGCTCCGCGGATGACGCCCGCGATTGCCGGCAAACGCGGCCCTCGAAGCTGTGCCGTCAGATTCAGGCCCGACGGCGCTCGGCCTCCGGGTTCTTGCGCACGGCGAGAAATTCCTTCACCCGACGGCCGGGTGCCGGACCGCGTACCGGCTTGAACCCATCGTCGAGTTCGCCCGAGAGATCGAGCGTAGCCCGCTTGCCGACCGCGTCGTAATTCTCTTCCAGCCAGTCGCTGGCGGCGGTGCGGCCGAGGTCGCGCAGATAGGTCAGGAAGGCCCATTCGGCATTGACCTTGGACGATGCCGACAAATCCTTGAACGCCTCGTCGGCATCGATGCGATGCATGCGGATGTCCCGATATTCGCCATGTGGCAGACGGCCTGCGGCGATCAGTTCCTTGACGAAGGCGATCGAGCGGAATTCGCGCAGCAGGCCGGCATTGAAGGTGATCTCGTCGATGCGGTTCTGGATCTCGTTGGCGCTTCTTGGCGTTCCCTCGCGCACCACCGGATTGATCTGCACCAGAAGCACGTCCTCGGTCGCCGCCGTCTTGAAGAACGGGTAGAGCGCCGGATTGCCGCCATAACCGCCATCCCAATAGGGCACCCCCTTGATCTCGACGGCGCGGAACAGTTGCGGCAGGCAGGCCGACGCCATCACCGTGTCGAGGTCGATCTCGCCATCGGAAAACACCCGCAACTGCCCTGTCTCGACATTGGTGGCGGAGATGAACAGTTCCATCGACTTGCAGGCGCGAACATTCTCGAAGTCAATCTCCCGCGCGACCACATCGCGCAGCGGATTGAGGCCGAGCGGGTTGGCGACATAGGGCGAAAACACCCGCGACATGGTGTCGAAGAACACATAGCCCGGCGTGTTCTCGATCGACCAGTTGCCCCAGGCGACATCCCACGGCGTGCGCTGCACCGGGCTGAACCGGCCCTTTGCCGCCACCGCCTGCCAGAAATCGTCCAGCTTCCGCCTGGCGCCCTCGACCCCGCCACGCACGAAACCATCGGCCAATGCGACCGCGTTCATGGCGCCGGCGCTGGTGCCGGAAACCGCCGATATCTCAAGCCTGTCATCCTCCAGCAGCCGGTCGAGCACGCCCCAGGAAAAGGCCCCGTGCGAGCCGCCTCCCTGGAGGGCGATGTTGATCTTCTTCTTTTCCTCCGCCTTGCCGTTCTTCGTCATGGCGTTCCTGTCATCCTGATGCGCCGGCCTGCCCCAACGTCATTGGAGGGAAGCAGCTGTCGCCGGCCTATGTTGCAGTGCAGCATATAAGGACGAGCCAAGGCAAGAACACGAACACGGTCGCGTGATCACATGAAATTTCGGTCATGCGAAAAGCCCTTCCGCTGCAATGCGGAGAGGCCGTAGCTTTCGAAACAGACAGAGAATCTAGGCGACGAGGTCCGGCACCGGCCCGACATAGCGGGACTGCGGACGGATCAGCCGTCCGGTCGTCTGTTGCTCGCGCGCGTGCGCGACCCAGCCGGCAACGCGCCCGGCGGCAAAGACATTGCTGAAGGCACCGGGCGGAAATCCCGCCGCTTCCAGCACCAGCGCGGTGTAGAATTCGACATTGGTCTGCAGCGAGCGCTGCGGCTTGGCGATCCGAAGCACGTCGAGCGCGGTTTGCTCGACCGCCTCGGCGAAAGCCAGCCGCCGGCCGGTGTCGCCCTCGCCGCCAAGCTTGCGCACCACTGCTTTCAGCACATCGGCACGCGGATCGCGCACGCGGTAGATGCGATGGCCGAAGCCCATGATGCGCTCGCCATGCGCGATCTTGTCGCGCAGCCAGCCGGCAGCGTCGCCATGCGCGGCGATGGCGTCGAGCATCTCAATGACAGGACCAAGCGCGCCGCCATGCAGCGGGCCCTTGAGCGCGCCAAGGCCGGCCAGCACCGACGATGTCAGGCCCGCCAAGGTCGAAGCAACGACGCGGGTGGCGAAGGTCGAGGCATTGAGGCCATGGTCGCAGACTGTGACCAGATAGGTGTCGAGCGCCTTTGCCAATGCCGGCGACGGGACGGAACCCTTGAGCATCCCTAACATGTCGGCGGCATGATCCGCCTTGCCGTCGGGTGCGATCGGCTGCTCGCCGCGCCGCAGGCGCAGCAGGGCCGGCGTCAGCACCGCGGGCCCCGCGATCAGCCGCAAGGCGTCCGTCAGCGTCTCGCCATCCGGCAGCAAGGCCATGCCGGCGCGCATGGCGCTGTAGATATCGAGCGGTGCCAGCAAGGGCAGCGAAGCCGCGAGCCGGTCGAACACCTCGACGCGAGCCTCACCCAACCTTGCCGAAAGTTCGGCGTCGCCAGGCAGATCGTCGAAGAACCCGTCCAGCAGCAGGCGCACGACCTGGGCGTAACTCCATCGCCCTGCCAATTCCTCAAGCGAGTGGCCGCGGATCGTCAGGCGGCCACCCAGACCATCCACATCGGACAGCACTGTTTCGGCCGCCACCACATCATCGAGCCCATTCGCCATGGCCTTGTCTCCTTGAAGCTTTTCCCGATGGGAAATAAGGCTGGGCAACATAAGCATCAATCTTGATCAACTGAATCAATATCAGGGCCGATATGTCGGAATGGCTGTCGCGGGAAGAAGCGCTGGAAAGGCTTGGGGTGAGGCCGCAGACGCTCTATGCCTATGTCAGCCGCGGCCGCATCGGCATGCGCCCGGATCGAGCCGATCCGCGCCGCAGCCAGTACCGCGCCGACGACATCGCGGCGCTGGCGTCGCGAAGGGCGCGCGGGCGCAGCCCTGCGGCCATTGCCGAAAGCGCGATCGCCTGGGGCGAGCCGTCGATCGTCACCGCGATCTCGACAGTCTGGCACGGCCACCTCATCTATCGGGGCCAGGACGCGGTTGCGCTGTCCGACCGTACCACGCTGGAAGAAACCGCCGGACTGCTCTGGGCTCTGCCCGGCCCGATCAGTTTCGAAGCGCCGTCGCCAGATGCACCGCCCCAGATCGGTCGCGCCCCGGCCTTTGCGCAACTCGCCTTGCTAGCCGGCCAGGCGCGGCCTTCGCTTGGACGAAGTGCTGCCTCGCTGTGCGCCGACGCCGCGCACGCGATCGGCGTTCTGGCCAGCGCCCTCGGTGCCATGGCGGGACCGGAACCGGTGCACCAGCGATTGGCACGGGGCTGGTCGGTGGACGATGATGGCGCGGAAGCGATCCGTCGCGTCCTTGTCCTGCTCGCCGATCACGAACTCAACGCATCGACCTTCGCGGCCCGCGTCGCGGCCTCGACCGGAGCTTCGCCCGCCGCGTGTCTGCTGGCGGGCCTGGCGACACTGTCCGGTCCCCGCCACGGCGGCGCTGGCGAAGCCGTGATGCAACTCGCCGAAGACGCGGCGCGGCATGGCGCCGATGCCGCGATCCGGCGCTGGCTTGGCCACGACCGGCCACTGCCAGGATTCGGCCACCCGCTCTATCCCGAGGGCGATCCCCGGGCCGCAGCGCTTCTGGCGGGCCTCGACAACACCGACGAGACGTTGCGGTCGCTGGAAACCGCCGCCATTGCCGCGACCGGCGCTCAACCGAACATAGATTTTGCCCTGGCCGCGCTGACGCGCGGCCTTGGCTTGCCGCGCGATGCACCGTTCCACCTGTTCGCGCTTGGACGCAGCGTCGGCTGGGCCGCGCACATGGTCGAACAGATCGTGAGCGGCAGCATCATCCGGCCGCGCGGCCGCTATGAAGGATTGCTGCCATAAAGGTCGTGAGCGCTATGCGCTTACGACATCGTGTCGAGCTTGCGCTGCATGGCCGCGATCTGGTCCTTCAGCTGTTGCAGATCGTCCGGCTTTTCCGGCGTTTCTTTCCTGGCCGGTTCGGCGGGAGCCGTGGCGGGCGCCGAGCCCGGAGGCGGAAATGGCGTGAACAGCCGCATCGCATTCTGGAACATTTCCATGTTGCGGCGCGTCTGTTCTTCCAGCGCCTTGATCGGCGTCGCCATCTTCATCACGTCCAGCGGCGACTTGCCGATGGCGCCCTTCATCTGCTCGCGGAACCGCTCCTGTTCCTTTGAGAAGGCGATCATCGACTGTTCGAGGAAACTCGGCACGATCATCTGCATCTGGTCGCCGTAGAAGGCGATCAGCTGGCGCAGGAACGGGATCGGCAGCATGTTCTGCCCGTCCTTGTTCTCCAGCTCGAAAATGATCTGAGTCAGCACCGGATGGGTGATGTCGTCACCGGTCTTGGCGTCCTGAACGGTGAATTCCTCGCCCTTCTTGACCATTTCGGCCAAATCCTCGAGCGTCACATAGGTGCTCGTCCCCGTATTATAGAGGCGGCGGTTGGCGTATTTCTTGATAATGATCGGATCGTCTTTTGCGGCCATCTGCATCCTCCCCGGACACCGGCACGCCTGAGTAAGCAGCCGGTAACGATTGCGCCCTTTTTGAGGATATGCGCAAAAGCCTTACAATTCCAAGCAGTTTGTGCACTGCGGGATCATATAATGCTGCATGGCAGGCTAAATATGCTGCGCAGCAGCGGCTGGGCCATCGGAGCGGCGAGACTTGGCCTGCTTGCGGCGCATGGGCGCCATGCCGATTTCCGGTTTGACTTGGGATTGGGAAAGGGCAAGAAAAGTCCTCAACGGCACAACAACACCCTTGAAGTCTGGAGAAGAAAATGTCCGCTTCCATCGTCATTGCCAGCGCCGTGCGCACGGCCGTAGGCTCCTTCAACGGTGCCTTCGCCGCCACGCCCGCGCATGAACTCGGCGCCGTCGTCGTCAAGGAACTTTTGGCGCGTGCCGGTGTCGAGGCGGGCGAGGTCGACGAGGTCATCCTCGGCCAGGTGCTGACCGCGGCGCAAGGCCAGAACCCGGCCCGCCAGGCCTCGATCCTGGCCGGCCTGCCCAAGGAGACCACCGCCTGGGGCCTCAACCAAGTTTGCGGTTCGGGCCTGCGCGCCATCGCGCTCGGCATGCAGCAGATCGCCACCGGTGACGCCAAGGTGATCATCGCCGGCGGCCAGGAATCGATGTCGCTGTCGCCGCACGCCGAGCATCTGCGCGCCGGCGTCAAGATGGGCGACTACAAGATGATCGACACCATGATCAAGGACGGGCTGTGGGACGCCTTCAACGGCTATCACATGGGCAACACCGCCGAGAACGTCGCCCGCCAGTTCCAGATCACCCGCGATGACCAGGACCAGTTCGCGCTGGCCTCGCAGAATAAGGCCGAGGCCGCGCAGAAGGCCGGCAAGTTCAAGGACGAGATCGTCGCCTTCACCATCAAGGGCAAGAAGGGTGACACGGTTGTCGATCAGGACGAGTACATCCGCCACGGCGCCACGATCGATGCCATGACCAAGCTGAAGCCGGCCTTCGACAAGGACGGCACGGTGACCGCCGCCAACGCTTCCGGCATCAATGACGGTGCCGCCGGCGCGCTGCTGATGAGCGAAGCGGAAGCCGCCAGGCGCGGCATCACCCCACTGGCGCGGATAGCGTCCTGGGCAACCGCCGGCGTCGATCCGGCGATCATGGGCACCGGACCCATTCCCGCCTCGCGCAAGGCTTTGGAACGGGCCGGATGGTCGGCAGGGGATCTCGACCTTGTCGAGGCCAACGAGGCGTTCGCCGCGCAGGCCTGCGCCGTTAATAAGGACATGGGCTGGGATCCCGCGATCGTCAACGTCAATGGCGGCGCCATCGCCATCGGCCACCCGATCGGGGCGTCTGGCGCCCGCATCTTCAACACGCTGGTCTTCGAGATGCGCCGACGCGGCGCCAAGAAGGGACTGGCCACCCTGTGCATCGGCGGCGGCATGGGCGTCGCCATGTGCGTCGAAGCGATTTAACCTAGCCAATAACGAATAGGGAGGAGCGAATAGGGAAGAACGGCCTCAGCGCTGCGGGACATCAAATCCCCATTCGCTATTGGCTGCTCCCTGTTCGCCCCTCCGACCAAAGGGAGGACACATGACCAAAGTTGCAATCGTCACGGGTGGATCGCGCGGTATCGGCGCGGCGATCTCGATCGCTTTGAAAACTGCCGGCTATTCGGTTGCCGCGAATTATGCCGGCAACGACGACGCAGCGGCGAAGTTCAAGGCCGAGACCGGCATTCCGGTCTACAGATGGTCGGTCGCCGACTATGACGCTTGCGCGGCCGGCATCAAGCAGGTCGAGGCCGACCTCGGCCCGGTCTCGGTGCTGGTCAACAATGCCGGCATCACCCGCGACGCCATGTTCCACAAGATCACGCGCGAGCAGTGGAAAGAGGTCATCGACACCAATCTGTCGGGCGTCTTCAACATGACGCATCCGCTGTGGAGCGGTATGCGCGACCGCAAGTTCGGCCGCGTCATCACCATCTCCTCGATCAACGGACAGAAGGGCCAGGCCGGCCAGGTCAATTACTCCGCCGCCAAGGCCGGCGACATCGGCTTCTCGAAGGCGTTGGCGCAGGAAGGCGCGCGCGCGGGCATCACCGTCAACGTCATCTGCCCGGGCTACATCGCCACCGAGATGGTCAAGGCGATAGACGAGAAAGTGCTCAACGAACGCATCATCCCGCAAATCCCGGTCGGCCGCCTTGGCGAACCGGAAGAGATCGCGCGCTGCGTCGTCTTTCTCGCTTCCGAAGACGCCGGCTTCATCACCGGCTCGACCCTCACCGCCAACGGTGGCCAGTACTTCGTCTGAGACGTCTTCTCACCGCAGCCAACGGCTGGGGTCGACGCGTGTCCCCAACAAGCGGACCGAGAAATCGGCCCGCTTTCAACTGACGCCTGAAGCCCGGAAGGCTCCGCTGTGGCGCGATGCTCCAATCCGGCACGCAAAGGTTAATGGCGGCAGCGCGTCTGTGCGAAACCCTGTGGTTAAGCCTGTGGATTCTCGGTGGATAAGCTGTTCACAACACAAGATATTGGGGGAACAAAAAGAGAAAAAACCGCTGACGCTGATTTGTCACCGATTCGTTCCGGCTTTGAGCGCAATATTAACATTAATGGCCGCGATTGCCTGCTATTCCTTAACGCCGAGTTCAGAAAGATTAACAATTTCATAATCTTGAGCGGGGCATTCCGATCCTCCCGCATCGTTGACAGGGAAAAGTTAACGGCAAAGCCCGCCTAGCATAAAACGGGCCAATCTGGTGATTCAGTATGTGGTGAGACTCGTGGTCACAAAATCCATATCTAGCCGTGAACAAAAGCTGAATCTGACGGAGTCACCGATTCGTCGCTGATTCGTTCCAGACTCGTTCCAACTGTTAAGCAGGGGCTGATTTGCGGGCTGACGCGGACGTCTTCGGAAACCGGTTGGAACATTCCGCTTTCGCTTCGCGCCCGAAATCCCTATGTGTCGGCTGTCATACGCGCCGTCCAGGCACGCTCCCGACCACGAGAGGCCAGAAAGCCTTATTTCCGAGCCGATGAACATCCAGCAGAAACACACCGAGCCGCTGATCCTGTCGGGCCGCGACGTGACCGCGGTGCTTGGCCCCACCAACACCGGCAAGACCCATCTCGCCATCGAGCGCATGGTGGCGCACGAAACCGGCGTCATCGGCCTGCCGCTGAGGCTGCTGGCGCGCGAGGTCTACACCCGCGTCTGCGAGAAGGTCGGCGCCCACAAGGTGGCATTGATTACCGGCGAGGAGAAGATCCAGCCGCAAGGCGCCAAATATTCGGTCTGCACCGTCGAAGCCATGCCGCGCGAGACCGATGCCGCCTTCGTCGCCATCGACGAGGTGCAACTGGCCGGCGACCTCGAGCGCGGCCATATCTTCACCGACCGTATCCTGCATCTGCGCGGCCGCCAGGAAACGCTGCTGCTCGGCGCGGCCACCATGCACGGCATTCTCCAGCGGCTGCTGAAGGGCGTCTCGGTGGTGACGCGGCCGCGGCTGTCGCATCTGGCCTATGCCGGCTCCAGGAAATTGACCCGCCTGCCACGGCGTACCGCGATCGTCGCCTTCTCCGCCGACGAGGTCTACGCCATCGCCGAGCTGATCCGCCGCCAGCAGGGCGGTGCGGCCGTCGTGCTCGGGGCGCTGTCACCCCGCACCCGCAATGCCCAGGTGGCGCTGTTCCAGTCGGGCGATGTCGACTATCTCATAGCCACCGACGCGATCGGCATGGGCCTCAACCTCGATCTCGACCATGTCGCCTTTGCCCAGAACCGCAAGTTCGACGGCTACCAGTACCGCAATCTGACGGCGGCCGAACTCGGCCAGATCGCCGGCCGCGCCGGCCGGCATCTGCGCGACGGCACGTTTGGCGTCACCGGCCAGGTCGATCCGCTCGACGAGGATCTGGTCCAGAAGATCGAGGGCCATGACTTCGACCCGGTGAAGGTGCTGCAATGGCGCACCGCGCAATTCGATTTCGCCAGCCTCGATGCGCTGAAGCGGTCGATCGAAACCAACGCCCCAGTCGAGGGCCTGACACGCGCGCTGCCGGCCGTCGATGCACAAGCGCTCGAACATCTCTCCCGCGACGAAGGCATCCGCGCGCTCGCAACCAACGCCAAACGTGTGGCGCTGCTGTGGGAAGCCTGCGCGCTGCCCGACTATCGCAAGATTGCGCCGGCCCAGCATGCCGATCTCATCGCCTCGATCTACATGGACCTCGCCCGGCATGGCCATGTCGACGAGAATTACATGGCCGAGCAGGTGCGCCGCGCCGACACCACCGAGGGCGACATCGATACGCTGTCGCACCGCATCGCCCAGATCCGCACCTGGACATTCGTGTCGAACCGGCCCGGCTGGCTGGCCGATCAGGCACACTGGCGGGAAAAGACGCGCGAAATCGAAGACAGACTGTCGGATGCGCTGCATGAGCGGTTGACGAAACGCTTCGTAGACCGCAGGACTTCCGTCCTCATGCGGCGCCTTAGAGAAAATACCATGCCTGAAGCCGAAATCAGCCCTACCGGAACCGTCCTTGTCGAAGGCCATCATGTCGGCGAGTTGCAAGGGTTCCGTTTCACCGCCGACCAGACCGCCGGCGGCGAGGACGCCAAGGCCGTGCGCACGGCCGCGCAAAAGGCGCTGGCCGCCGAATTCGAGGCACGCGCGGAGCGCTTCGGCGCCTGCGCCAATGGCGATCTCGCGCTCGGCTCGGACGGCACGCTGCGCTGGATCGGCGCGCCGATCGGCACGCTGGTTTCCGGCGAAGACGCGCTGAAGCCGCGTCTGGTGCTGCTGGCAGACGAACAGCTGACGGGCCCGGCGCGCGACAGGGTCGCCGCGCGCGCCGAACGCTTCGTCAATTTCCAGATCGAAACCCTGCTGAAGCCACTGGTCGACTTGAAGAATGCCGAGCAGATTTCCGGCATCGGCCGCGGCATCGCCTTCCAGCTGGTCGAGAATTTCGGCCTCATCAATCGCCGCGACATCGCCGAGGAGATGAAGTCGCTCGACCAGGAAGGTCGCGCGGCACTTCGCCGGCTCGGCGTGCGCTTCGGTGCCTACCACGTCTTCGTGCCGGCACTGATCAAGCCGGCCCCCGCCGGACTGGTGACCTTGCTGTGGGCGCTGAAGAACGACGGCAAGGACAAGCCTGGCTTCGGCGACGTCGTCCACGCGCTGGCGTCGGGCCGCACCTCGGTGGTCATCGATCCGACCTTCGACAAGGCGTTCTACAAGCTTGCCGGCTACCGCAATCTCGGTCGCCGCGCCGTACGCATCGATATTCTCGAGCGGCTGGCCGACCTGATCCGCCCGGCGACCAACTGGAAGCCCGGCCTCGGCCAACGACCGGACGGCGCCTATGACGGCCAGTCCTTCATGGTGACGCCGCCGATGATGTCGATCCTCGGAGCCACCGCCGACGACATGGAAGAGATCCTCAAGGGCCTAGGCTATCGCGCCGAGCCGAAACCGGCTGCTGAAGTCAAGGCACGGCTGGAAGCGCAGGACACTGCCGCGCGGGAAGCCGCCGCAGCCAAGCAGGCAGCCGAAGAGGCAGCCCGCGCGGAACAGGCCAAGGCGGCGGAAGAGGCGGCAGTGGAAGCCGCAGTAACGGAAGCCGGCGCTGTAGATGCGGCCGCGGAGGCAGCGGTCGAGGGTTCGGCAACGGCAGCCGCCGAGGCCGCCATCGAAGCTCCGGCCGCGGTCATCGCGGAAACGGCAGCAGAGCCTGTCGCGCAAGAACAGGCGGAAGCGACGGCTGAAGTTGCCGGCGAACAGGCGCCGGTAGCCGAAGCCGCCGTTGAACCGGTCGAGCCGGCGCCGGTTGAACCGCAGGCCGAACCTGAAACCGCCGAGATTGACGCCGCGCCCACAGAAGAGAACACCGCAGCGGCGGAGCCGACCGTCGAGGCCTCCGCGCCGACGGAAGCCACCGAACCAGTGGCAGTCGCGGAAGCCGCCGGCGAACACGCGCCGGAAGCCGAAGCGCCAAAGCCGATCCTGTTGTGGCGCCAAGGTCGCTTTGACCAGCGTCCGCGCCATCGCGACGGCCGCAACAACCGCCCGCAGAACGGACAGGCGCGCGGCCGAGGCAACGCCCCGGCCGATGCCGGCGGCGCACCGGCAACAGGCGCGCCCGCGGACCGTCCCGCCCATGAAGGACGCCGTGACGGCGCCGGCAAGCCACGCTTCGACCGCTCGAAGTTCAAGCCCAAGCCGCAAGGCGAAGGCGCTGAGCGTCGCGACGGCCGCCCGCAAGGCGAGCGTCCCGAGCGCCGCGAAGGCCGGCCCGACTGGAAGGGTGGCAGGCCGGAAGGCAAGGGGCCCGATCGCGGCAAGGGGGGCGGAAAGCCCGCCTTCCAGCCCAAGCCGCGCGAGGAGCGCCCGGTGCGCTTCGACCCGGATTCCCCCTTCGCCAAGCTCGCAGCCTTACGCGACCAATTAAAGAAGTAGGCTCGCTTCGATGGTTGCTGAAGGCCGCCAGCGCATCGACAAATGGCTGTTCTTCTCGCGCGCGGTGAAATCGCGCTCGCTGGCGGCCAAATTGGTTGTAGCCGGCCGCGTGCGCATCAATCGCGACAAAGCAGCGCAGGCTTCCGATCTTGTCAAGCCAGGCGATGTGCTGACCATCACGCTCGACCGGCGTATCTTCGTCTGGAAGGTGCTCGGCGCTGGTGTTCGGCGCGGCCCGGCCGAGGAAGCCCGCACTCTTTATGAAGACATGTCGCCGCCGCCCGCACCCAAGGCCGACGCCCTTCCCGATGCTATCCCGGCGCTGCGCGAGGCAGGCAGCGGCCGCCCGACCAAAAAAGAGCGCCGCCAGACCGACCGATTGCTCGACGAAGATTGAGCCTTGAGGCGGGTGTGTTTCCCGAGGGCAACGACAAACAAAAAGCAGAGGCGGGGCCGGCAAACGCGACGGCCGGTGGGCATGTCGGGCCCTCGCGGCACCGGCCGCCTGGAATTCCATTCCCAAACCCTGGCGCCACTGGGAATGGCCACCCTTGCAAGCGGCCGATAAAGGCGTTACCTCACAAAAAAAGCCAACAAAAACGGGACATCCCGGAGCCGACCGATGACCTATGTCGTGACCGACAACTGCATCAAATGCAAATATATGGACTGCATCGAGGTCTGTCCGGTCGACTGTTTCTACGAGGGCGAGAACATGCTCGTCATCCATCCCGACGAGTGCATCGACTGCGGCGTCTGCGAGCCGGAATGCCCGGCCGACGCGATCAAGCCCGACACCGAGTCCGGCCTCGACAAATGGCTGCAGATCAACACCGAATACGCCGAGAAATGGCCCAACATCACCGCCAAGAAGGAGCCGCCGGCCGACGCCAAAACCTTCGACGGCGAAGCCGGCAAGTTCGAGAAATACTTCTCCGCCGAGCCCGGCGAAGGCGATTGACAACACGGCTGTAAAGGCTTGTATGACGCAGCGTAACAGGCACGTCGGATTAACCGCCTTGACAGGCGGCGATTGGTTGTGGCCTTCGCTTACGCAGCAAAACCTTGATTCTTCCGACTTTTTGTGTTACATCAGCGAAACATGCCGGTGACACAACGTCGATTTATGGCGCAGACGCCCCAAATCACTGAAAGGTGAAAATCCCATTCCGGACCAGAGCGATCTGGGCCAGGCGGCCGCAGTTCGTGCGGTTTGCCGGTCCCGGCCTTTCCGGTGGGTTCATCTGTTGTGCGGCTAATGGTCGGTGACCCCGATCACGCGAGTTCAGCCGGCACCGCCGCCGGCCCACAACAAGGAGTTCAGGGCGTAATGGCAACGATCACCCCGCAGAAAAAGTCCACTGCCGCGCGTCACGGTTTCAAGACCGGCGAGTACATCGTCTATCCGGCGCATGGCGTCGGGCAGATCGTCTCGATCGACGAGCAGGAAGTGGCCGGCCACAAGCTGGAACTTTTCGTCATCGACTTCCAGAAGGATAAGATGCGCCTGAAGGTGCCGGTCGCCAAGGCAACCTCGATCGGCATGCGCAAGCTGTCGGAAGAGGATTATGTCGAGCGCGCGCTGAAAGTCGTGCAGGGTCGCGCCCGCGTAAAGCGCACCATGTGGTCGCGCCGTGCCCAGGAATATGATGCCAAGATCAATTCAGGCGACCTGATCTCGATCTCGGAAGTCGTGCGCGATCTCTACCGTGCCGACAACCAGCCGGAGCAGTCCTATTCCGAACGCCAGCTCTACGAGGCGGCGCTCGACCGCATGGCTCGCGAGATCGCGGCCGTAAACCGCATGTCGGAAACCGAAGCCGTGCGCCTGATCGAGGTCAACCTCAACAAAGGCCCCAAGCGTGGCGCCAAGGCCGACAATGAGGAAGCCGAGCAGGAAGAAGCTGCCTGAGCGCGGCGCGCACGACAGCGAGCGCAATCTGGCGAACAATATAAGCCGAGGCTTCACCGCTGCATTGTTCATGATGTGCATGGACGTGATTGTAGTCCGTCAGGTCGTCCTAGAGGCATGAGCGCAATCTTTTCTGAATGCGGCGGCTATCGCTACCGGCTTGATCGCCGAATTGGCGATGGGCCGCCCCTCGGTTTTATCCTCCATAATCCCAGCACGGCTGGGGCGGATAATGATGACCCCACATCTAGACGCGGCATCGGCTTCGCCCGAGACCTCGGCTATGGCCGTCTCATCTTCATAAACCCGTGGGCGCGTATTGCCACCGATCCAAGTTACCTATGGGACGCGGAAGATCCTATCGGGCCAGAGAATGACGCCCATATTCGTTCTGTTGTCGCCGAAGTTTCGAAGGACGGTGGTATTATCGTGGCCGCGTGGGGGCGCATCAGCCCGCCTGCCGCGAAGCGTGCCGATGCCAGAGCCAGGATCACGACGCTTGTACGGAACATCGAGGAGGATGGCGGTCAACTTTACGCGCTTGCGGTAAATAAAGATCGATCTCCTCGGCATCCGCTCTATGTGAGAGGAGATGCGCAACCCTTATCGTGGACAATTTCTTAGGATTCCCATGCCCTTTATTTTGTGGAAAACCTTGCGTAGACGGCATAGCGGTGATTCGCGGCGCTATACAGGTCGAACGCTGGGTGGCGGGAACGGCCAAGGGGAGCTTTGCTGACATGTTTACAGACGCAGACATGCTGCGCCTTCAGCAGGACCAGTACCGGCACGATGCGCGCAATCATACCGATATCCTGCACCTTTCCAAAAATGATCGCCTGAAACATTATGGGCTACATTTTGCAAAGTATGTCGGACGGCTGGCGCGCGGCTCGGCTGAGCTGATTTCCTATGATCGTACCATCATAGATACGATGTTGGTGTCGCTCAGCGCGGCCAATACGATGCATCAGCATCTCGAAGCGCCGACACACTTGACAAAGGAAGATCGGCAGATCGATCCGTTGCGCACCTACGCCGATGCGGCTGGCCGTTTCGCGGATGCGTGTGAGAAGATCGATCACCTCGAAGAATTTATTCCGATCGCCCGCAAAGCCAACACTGACATAATGGCTTGGGCCGTTCAGATGGCATGCGAACGAGACCTCGATCTTGAGAGTGGATTGCGGCGACGCAGGGGGGAATTGCGTGACCGAGCCTTCTACATCAGGGACCAACTCTGAGCCGATCGACGGGTTCTGGAGTGACGCCACCTGGAAAGCCCTGAAGAGTGCGGATGCGCCGGTCAAGCCTTTCAAGTTGGAGGGTATTGACCGAGATGGAGCGAACTACAACCTCGCGATAGGCGAAGAAGTATATGTTTCCAGTTTAGCATCCGGGAAAACAGTTCAAAAGCTGTCAGAAGGCGCGGCGTTTTCGATTGCTCCAGGTCAATTTGCCTTCATCTTGACAGAAGAGGAGGTTGAACTCCCTTTTGATAAGATCGGCTTCATCTCAATTCGAGCATCGATCAAGTTTCTAGGGCTGGTCAACATCTCTGGGTTTCACATTGATCCTGGATACAAGGGCAAACTTATCTTCGCAGTATACAATGCTGGCCCTACCATAATTCATTTGAGGCGCGGGGATCGAATATTCCCTTTGTGGATCACAAACCTAAATGAGAGAATGCAACGGACTGCATGGAAAGTGGGCCACGACAAAATCCCTGCGAGCATGATAACCGCAATATCGGGCGAATTCACCACTGCGTATCAGTTGGCGGAGAAGCTGAAGGTGGCGCAAGAGGATATCGTTCAGCTTAAAAGCTTCAAGGTGTACTTAACAGCTCTTCTGGCCGTGCTTTTTATCCTTATTTCCCCATTCTTAAAAGACGCCGCGTTAAACGTGGTCAATACGTTTTGGCCACCCATCAAGTGCGCTATTTTCGACTGCGCCGCCCCGGCGCCGCCGCAACCACCACCATCATCGGGCGCACCGACTACATCAAATAAGGGGTGACTGCATCAAATTTGGTGAGTTTGCTCCATAATGCCGGACCTACGCGCCGCTGCCGCCTTCCTTCTCCGCCTCCTGCTTCAGTGTGGCGATGAACCGCTTGGTCCTTTCACGCTCCGGATTGCCGAACAGCCTGGCGGATGGCCCCTGCTCGACGACGACGCCTGCGTCGAGGAACACCGCTTCCTGGGCGATCTTGGAGGCGAGGCGCAAATCATGCGTCGCTATCACCATGGTCGTTCCCTCGCTTGCGAGCTGACTCAGCACATCGACCACCTCCTGCGCCAGCTCCGGGTCGAGCGCCGAAGTCGGTTCGTCGCACAGCAGCACCTTCGGCGACGGTGCCAGCGCCCGGGCGATCGCCACGCGCTGCTGTTGGCCACCCGACAGCGTCGCCGGCCAGGCATCCGACTTGTGCGCCATGCCGACCTTTTCCAGCAGCGCGAGCGCCCGCTCGCGGGCGCGCGCCTCCGGCCATTTCAGCACCGTGACCAGCCCCTCCATGACATTTTCGATGGCGGTGCGATGCGGAAACAGCTGGAAATTCTGGAACACCATGCCGGTCTGCAGACGCAGACGCCTTATGTCCGCCGCCGGCACCTTCCCGCCGGGGCGGAACTCGAGCGTCTCGTCGCCGATCCGCACCGTGCCCGAGGTTGGTATCTCCAGTAGGTTGATACAACGCAGCAGCGTGCTTTTTCCCCCACCCGAAGGCCCGACCAGCGCGGTAACGCTGCCTTCGGCGATGTCAACCGTCACCCCCTTCAGCACGAGGTTGTCGCCGAAACGTTTTTCGATGTTGGTGAGGCCGATCATGAGCGTGCCTCCAGGAAGCCGCCATAGCGGTTCAGCCGCTCCTCCAGCCGTGTCTGCAAGGCCGAAAGCACCGAACTCATCGCCAGATAGAGGATCGCCGCCTCGACATAGAGGATGAGCGGCTCATAGGTGGTGGCGACAATGCGCTGCGCCGCCTGGAACATCTCCGGCACGGTGATGGCGGCGGCCAGCGACGTGTCCTTGACCAGCGAGATGAAGGTGTTGGAGAGCGGCGGCACCGCTACCCGGCCGGCTTGCGGCAGGATGGTGCGCCGCATCGCCTGGCTCCAGGTCATGCCGATCGAATAGGCGGCCTCCCACTGGCCTTTCGGCACCGAGCCGATCGCCGCGCGGATGATTTCCGACGTGTAGGCGCCGATATTGAGCGTGAAGCCGATCAGCGCCGCGGTAAAGGCGTCGAGCAGGATGCCGACCGACGGCAGGCCGTAGAAGATCAGGAATAGCTGCACCAGGAGCGGCGTGCCGCGGAAGATCCAGACATAGAAGCGCACGAGCGCCACCAGCGGCTTCGGCCCGAACAGCCGGCCGAGCGCCGCGCCCAGTCCCACCGTCAGGCCGAGCACGAAGGACAGCAGCGTCAGCGGCACGGTGAAGATCAACGCTGCCCACAGCAGCGAGGGCAGCGAATCCAGCATCAATTGCAGCCAGTGCGGCACGAAATATCCTCCGGAAGGGACGGGCAGCGTCATCGAAGCGCGAATGCGTCAGCCATATCACGACAAAAGCGGCGACCCGTCAAAGACGGCTCGCCGCTGGATGGGCTGCGGGGCGACAACCCGCCCCGCTTTATGAATTACTTCGAGACGTCCTGGCCGAAATAGGTGTCGGCGATCTTCTGGTAGGTGCCGTCGGCCTTGATGTCGGCCAGCGCCTTGTTGATGGCCGCGACCAGCTCCGGATCGCCCTTGCGCACGATGACGCCGGAGTAATCGGCATTCTCCTCCTGGGCGGCGATCTTCACATTGGCGTCGGGCTTGTGCTTCTTGAAGTCGAGGAACGACAGGCTGTCATTGATGGTGGCGTCGGCACGGCCGGTCAAAAGCAGCTGGATCGACTGGTCGAAGCCGTCCGTGCCGACCAGTTCGGCGCCATTCGACTCGGCTAGTTTGCCGAAATTGGAGGTTAGCGACTGCGCCGACTTCTTGCCCTTGAGATCGGCGAAAGTCTTGATGTCGGTATTGTCGCCGCGCACGATCAGCACCGCCTTGGAGGCGATGTAGGGGTCGGAGAAATCATACTTGGCCTTGCGGGCATCGGTGATGCCGACTTCGTTGATGACGGCATCATAGCGGTTGACGTCGAGGCCGGCGATCAGACCGTCCCACTTGCCCTCGAGGAACTCTGCCTTGACGCCGAGCTTGCCGGCGATCGCCTTGGCGATTTCGACGTCGAATCCGACGAGCGCTCCGGATGCATCATGATAGGTGAACGGAGCGTAAGTGCCTTCCGTACCGACCTTGATGACGCCGGCCTGCTTGATCTGGTCGAGATTGGCGCCGGCATGCCCCGATGCGACCGCCAGGGCCTGCAGCGTTCCGGCGATGATGAGCGACTTCAGCCATTTCATTTTTCTGTGATCCCGTCCTTGGCCTGATATCAGGCATGTTGTGAGAGTTGGAAAATGACAGATGCAGGCCGGAAAAATAAGGAACAAAATTTCAAAGAGGGCTAATTCCAGAAATCAAATACTTCAAAAGGAATTTCGTTGCAGCATCGGGATTCCGGGCAGCCGTGCCGAAATTGCCCGGACGTCATCGCTCGCCTGCCTGCGCCAGCGGAACCTTTCCCGCGCACGGCAGTTTTGGCTGTTCTAGGGCACGACGCCGTCATTTCAAGCCGGTTCCTGCCAGTTTGTCATTCGCACGCCTGAGCCAAGGAGCGCCTTATGATGGAAGACACGGCAGGTCGGGTCATGGTCCGCGCGGCAATGAGGGCGCCTTACCTCGAGCGCGACGAGGAGCATCGGCTGGCACTGCTTTGGAAAGAGGACAACGACCAGAACGCATTGCACAGCATCACCGTTGCCCATATGCGGCTGGTCATTTCCATGGCCTCGAAATTCCGCCATTACGGCTTGCCGCTCGGCGACCTGATCCAGGAAGGCCATGTCGGCCTGCTTGAGGCCGCCGCCCGCTTCGAGCCGGAGCGCGAGGTGCGGTTTTCCACCTACGCGACGTGGTGGATTCGCGCTTCGATGCAGGACTACATCCTGCGCAACTGGTCGATCGTGCGCGGCGGCACCAGTTCGGCGCAAAAGGCCCTGTTCTTCAATCTCAGGCGCTTGCGTGCCCGTCTCGCGAACGGCGCCGAACCGCTCTCCAACACGACTCTCTACCGCGAGGTGTCGGTTGCGCTCGGCGTTTCCGAAGCTGATGTGGAGTTGATGGATTCACGCCTGTCGGCGCCCGACTCCTCGCTCAACGTGCCGCTTGCCGACGATGCGGGGGCGACCGAGCGGATGGACTTCCTGGTCTCGGACGATCCCTTGCCCGACGAGATTGTCGGCGACAAGATCGACGTCGCGCGCCGCTCGCTCTGGCTGAGGGAGGCGCTTCAAGCTCTCAACGCCCGCGAGCTCCGCATCATCGAGGAACGCCGGCTTACCGACGAGGGCGCCACGCTCGAGGCTCTCGGCGAAACGCTCGGCATCTCCAAGGAACGCGTCCGCCAAATCGAGGCCCGCGCCATGGAAAAGCTCAAGGTCGCGCTGGTGAAGCAGAACCCGGAATTCATGGCGACTGCCGCCTGATTCCCGCGACAGGCGCTTACTTGTCGGTGACGATCTTGACCTTGTCGCCGGCCGAAACCGCGGCCCCCGGCGACAGCGCGTTGAGCACGCGGAACAGGTCGAGCTTGCGGTCGACCCCCACCATCTGCGCGGCAAGCGAACCCATGGTCTGTCCCGGCTGTACGGTGAGTACACGAATATGCAGTGGCTTCAGTGCCGCCTTTTCGGCGGGACTGAGAATGCGGAAGGAGCCGCTGACCGAGCGAGCCACCGTCTCCAGCGAGGTGCTGGCCGAGGGAGCCGCGGTCAGCAACCGGTAGACCTGGCCTCCGGCCCGGATCACCGCGATATCGAACTGCCAGCCTTCGGCGCCTGCGTGCGCGGTCGCCGCCTCATTGCCGTTGATGGTTTCCTGCTTGACGGTGCTGTCGTCGAGGCCGGCCACCCAGCCGCTTCTGATATAATCGGTCAGGACGCGGTTCTTGTCGATCGAAACGCCGTCGAAGCGGATCGCTATGTCGCCCGGCCCGGTCGCCGTAACCGCTGCCGCCGAATTGTCGATGATGAAACCGTCCGGCACGGTGAACGACACGCCGAGGCCCGGATGCAGGAAGGTTTCGCCGCGCACATAGCCTTCTTCCGGCGTATCGCCATAAAGCAGGCCGTCTATGCCGGCGAGGAAGGAATCGCGGTCGCGCGTGCCGAAACCGGGCGCGCCGAACTGGCGGGCGTGGCGCTGTGCCAGATCGATGCGTTGCGGCGTGTTGGGGTGGGTGGCCAGGAAGTCGAGGCTGGCGTCCGTGGCACCGCTGATCGAACGGAAATCGGTGTAGGCCGACATCGACTGCAGGAAGCGGCCGGCGGCATAGGGATCGTAGCCGGCTTCGCCGATCGACTTGATGCCGATGGCGTCCGCCTCCAGTTCCTGATTGCGCGAGAACTGCGCCAGCCTGAGCTTGCCGCGGATCAGTGCTGCCTTGGCGGTCGGGCTGTCGCCGAGCACATCGGAAACAACCTTGGTCGCCAGGCCTTCCTCGGCCTCCAGCTGCTGGCGCTGCAGGCCGTGATTGGCGGTGACGTGGCCCATTTCATGCGCGATGACGGCGGCGAGCTCGGACGAATCATTGGCCAGCGCCAAGAGGCCGCGCGTGATGTAGAGATAGCCGCCCGGCAGCGCGAAGGCGTTGACGTTGGGCGAATTGAGGATGGTGATGCGATAGGTCTGGGTCGGGTTGGCCGATACCACGGTCAAATTGCCGACCACCTTGGCTACCATGCGCTCGAGCTTGGGATCGGAATATTCGCCGCCATACGTTGCAAGGATGCGCGGATGCTGCGCCTTGGCGAGTTCGGCAAGCTTGTTGTTGGCGGCGACATTGTCCACCGTGATCGGCTTGTCGGATGGCTGGAAGCCGGATTCCTGGACCTCGGGGGGCGTGAACATCTGGCAGCTTGCCAGCGCCACGGCAAAGCCAGCCAGCGCCAGGAACCGCGCCAGCGGATTCATTCGTAGCCTGTCAGCGCTGATCGCCAGAATGGCTTCCTTTCAGATCCTTGCGCATGACCACGGCATGCGCAAAACAAACTGCTACAGCGTCCGTCACGCGCCCCTCGGGGCGGGCAGCAGATGCTGTAGGCAAATCACGGCCTGTGCCGGACCGGTATCGAGCGGACCTAGCCACACTACTCCAGTCATGGCAAGCAAGCGCCACATCGCCTCAAGCCGGTTTGAGCGTAAATTATGTCCGCTTCCGGGCAATATCTCGTGATAACGCATCCCCGGCACCGGCACCGATATAGCGCCGGAACGCCTCCGGCCCAGCCCCTGCAAAGAAATCCTCCGAGGTGCCTGTGGCAGCGATGGTGCCATTGTCCAGAAACACCACCTTCTGCGCGATGCGGCGGGCATCCTGCGGCTGGTGCGTGACGAACAGCACCGTCATGCCACGCTCGGCATGGAGGCTGGCGACCAGGTCGAGCATGTCGTCGCGCAAGGCGGGCCCAAGCGAGGCGAAGGGTTCGTCGAGCAGTAGCACCGGGCGGTCACGCACCAGCACGCGGGCCAGGGCGACGCGCTGACGCTCGCCGCCCGAAAGCTCGCGCGGCAGCCGCTTCTCCTTGCCGGCAAGGCCGGTGCGTGCAAGGGCGCCCGCGATATCGGCGTGGTCGGCTTCGGTCAACCGCAACGATGGCGAACGGCCGAGCCCGACATTTTGCTGGACAGAAAGATGGGCGAAAAGATTGTTTTCCTGGAATACCATCGACACCGGCCGCATGGCCGGCGGGTCGCCACCGACATCGGCCGTGCCGATCAGCACGCGGCCGGATCTCGGCGTCTCGAACCCGGCCACCAGATTGAGCAGCGTCGACTTTCCCGAACCGCTCGGCCCCATGATGGCGGTGATCTGCGTCGCGGTGAATCCGACATCGAAGGCGAACAACGCCTCGCCATAACTGAACGAGACCTTGTCCAGCCGCACCGCAACCCCTTTGCCGTCAGCCGCCCCGTCAGACATCGCGGGCCATCCCCTTTCCCAGCCGGTCCGCTGCCAGCACCAGCGCCAGGCAGACAAGGCCCAGCAACAACGCCAGGCCGGCGGCGTCCTGCGTGCGGTAGCTGCCCATGCGCGCCAGGAGAAGGTAGGGCAAGGTCTGCACGGAATCACTGCCGAACAGGGCGATCACGCCGAGATCGCCAAGCGACAGCGCCATGGCGAAGGCAAAGGCGGTGGCGAGCGGCCGCCGAAGCGACGGCCAGTCGACCAGCCACAGTCTCGACCAGCCGGAAATGCCGAGCTGTGCGCAGAGCCGCTCGTGACGCTCGCTTGCCGCATCATAGGCGGGACGGACGGCGCGCAGCGCGAAAGGCATCGCCATGACGGCGTTGACGGTGACGACCATGAGCGGGGCGACAGCAAAGACATCGCCGAGATGGCGCAACAGAAGGAACCAGCCGGCGCCGATGACGATCGGCGGCACGACCAGCACAAACCCGGCGCCGGTATCGGCGGCATGTTCGAGCAGTGTCCTTGAGCCGGAGCGGCGGTTCAATGCCAGCGCCCTCCGCGCCATTGTGAGAGCCAGCGACAGCATCACCGAAAGCAACGCCGACAGGAACGCGAGCACGGCACTGGTCAGTGTCGCTTGCCGGACAGTGGCCTCACCGGCCAGCCGGCCGAGATCGGCGCCCAATCCGGCCGCCACGGTCGCCGCCATGGGTCCCACGACGAACAGCAGCGCCAGCCCGATGAGCAGGGCATTCAGCACGGCCTCAATCCTGTTGACCGAGAGATAGCGGCGCGGCGCGACCGGCAGGTTGGTGTCGCCGACGACATTGGCACCAAGCCGGGTCAACGCCAGCACCACGACAAAGGTCAGCGCGATCTGCAACAATGTCAGCGCGACAGCCCGCGCGGGATCGAAATCGAAGCGCAATGCCTGATAGATGCCGACCTCCAGCGTCGTCGCGGCCGGTCCGCCGCCGAGCGTCAGCACGATGGTGAAGGATGTGATGCAGAGCATGAAGATAAGTCCGGCGACACCAGGCAAGGCGGCCCGCAGCGTCGGCCATTCGATCAGCCGCAACGCCGGTCGCGCTCCCATGCCGAGCTGGCTCGCCAGCCGCCACTGGTCCAAGGGGATGGTTTGCAGCGCCTCCAGGAACAGGCGGGTGGCCAATGGCAGGTTGAAGAAGACATGGGCAACGAGAATGCCGGAGAGGCCGTAGATGCCCGGCCACCCCTGGCCGCCAACCCAGTTGGACAGACCGGCGAAATAGCCGGCTCGGCCGTAGAGCGCCAGGATGCCGAGCGCCGCGACGATCGCCGGCAGCGCCAGCGGCACGGCGAAGAGCTGCAGGATGAAGGCGCGGCCGCGGAAACGTGGATGCCGCGACAGCGCCCGCGCCACGAACAGGGCAGGCCCGACCGAGAGCAGCGTCGACAGGGCCGCCTGCCAGAGCGTGAAGCGCACGACACGGAAGAGGTAAGGATCGAAGGCGGCCCAGGCGCCGGAAAAATCGTGGGCGCCTTCGGCGAGCAGCCCGGCAAAAGCGCCGCCGATCAGCAGCGAGGTTGCGGCAAGCGCGACAATGCCGGCTGTGATGCGGGGGTCAGAGCGGGTTTGCCCTGAGAACCAACGATCGACTTGGGAAACATTGTGTTCCTTGGCGGTCATCTCACGAGACTAGCCCACAAAGCCTACTTGCTCATCACCGCCAGCCATTCGTCCACCCAGGCCTTGCGGTTGGCCGCGACTTCCTCGGGGCTGAACAGCAAGGTCTTGGTCGGCTTGACCAGTTTGTCGAAGGCAGGGTTGAGCGGCTTGTCGGTCTTGCCGGCCGGGAACATCCAGTTGGTCTCCGGGATGGCGTCCTGGAATTTCGGCCCGGTCATGAAAGCCATGAACTTGGCCGCCAGCGGGTTCTTGGCGCCTGTCGTGGTGATGCCGGCGACCTCGATCTGCAGATACTCGCCCTCTTCAAAGGATGCCGCCTGGTAGCGCTCGGTGTTCTCGGCGACCATGTGGTAGGCCGGCGAGGTGGTGTAGGACAGCACCATCGGCGCCTCGCCCTTGGTGAACAGGCCATAGGCCTCGCTCCAGCCCGGCGTCACGGTCAGCACCTTGGCCTTGAGCTTGGCCCAGGCTTCCGGCGCCTTGTCGCCATAGACCGACTTCACCCACAACAGCAGGCCGAGACCGGGCGTCGACGTGCGCGGATCCTGAATGACGATCTTATCATTGGCACTGCCCTCGACCAGGTCCTTCAGGCTTTTCGGCGGCGTCTTCAGCTTTTCGGTATCGTAGACGACAGCGAAATAGCCATAGTCGAAGGGGACGAAAGTATCGTCGCTCCAGCCGCCCGGCACATTGACATCGCTCACCGCGCCGTGCGGTGCGAACAGGCCCGACGCCTTGGCATCGGCGGTGAGATTGGTGTCGAGGCCGAGCACGATATCGGCCTTGGTCGAAGCGCCTTCCAGCTTGACGCGGTTGAGCAGTGCCACGCCATCGGCGACCGAGACGAACTCGACATCGCAGCCACATTCGGCCTCGAATTCCTTCTTCACCACCGGGCCTGGACCCCAGTCGGCGGTGAAGCTTTCATAGGTGTAGACGGTGAGCTTGTCCTTGGCCAAAGCCGGCCCGGACAGGGTCACTACCGTGGCCGCGATGAGGGAATATAAAAGCGTGCGCATCGGCGCCTCCTTCGTTTGCGTTGAAAGGAATTGAGGCGTCGGATTGTCCGAAACGTCTAATCCCTCCGCCGGTACAAACCGGATCAGGTTCAGCGGGTTGGCGAGACTGCCTCTCAGCCGGCCCGCGAAAGTCGCGTCCGGCACCCCGTTAGAGCATTTCGACACATAAGCCCGGCCGATGGGACACGCAAGTGGGAGTTTGCCGCCTTCCGTTTCCCGTGCCGGGCTGGTAAGGGCGACGGGATATGAGCACATTCACCATCCTGCTTGGCGGCGATCTCATCCGCACGCCCCGGCTTGACCGCCAGGTCGAAGCCTCGCGCGTCATCGCCGCCGACGCCGGCATCGGCCACGCGCGGATGCTGGCCCTTGTTCCGGAACTGTGGGTCGGCGATTTCGATTCCGTGCCGCCCGATCTGCCCGCCCACCTGGCCGCCGTGCCCAGACAGACCTTCCCTGCGGAAAAGGACAAGACCGACGGCGAACTGGCGATCGCGGCAGCCCTTGAACGCGGGGCGACGCGCCTTGTGCTGGCGGGCGCCTTCGGCGGCAAGCGCGCCGACCACGCCTTCCTGCACCTGGCGCTTGGTCTGCGGTTGGCCGAAGCCGGAACGGATGTGCTTCTGACCAGCGGTGCCCAGGAGGCTGTCCCCTTGCTGCTCGGCAGGGCCGGCTTCGATTATGCCGACGGCACGCTGTTTTCGATCCTTGGCTTCTCCGAACTCTCCGGCCTGACCGTCACCGGCGCCAAATGGCCGCTCGACAAGGTCGAGGTGGCTTTCGGTTCGTCGTTGACCATTTCCAACGAGGTTAAGGGCCGCCTCGACATCGCGCTTCGCCATGGCCGAGCCCTGCTGCTCGCCCATCCCCATCCATTGCCTGAAAGCTGACATGGCCCCGCCTCTTCTCAATCTCGACGGGATAAAGCTGACTTTTGGCGGCACACCGCTGCTCGACGGCGCCGCCTTGACCGCGTCGGGCGGCGACAAGATCGCGCTGGTCGGCCGCAACGGGTCCGGCAAGTCGACGCTGCTCAAAATCGCCGCCGGCCTGATCGAGCCGCAGGACGGCGAGGTGTTCCGCCAGCCTTCCGCGACAGTGCGCTATCTGCCGCAAATGCCGGACATGGACGACTTCGCCAATGTGCAGGCCTATGTCGAAGCCGGGCTCGGGCCAGCCGACGATCCCTACCGCGCCAGCTATCTGATGGAGCATCTCGGCCTGTCGGGCGAGGAACGGCCAGGAGACCTGTCCGGCGGCGAGGCCAGGCGCGCCGCGCTTGCCCGTGTCATGGCGCCAGAGCCCGACATCCTGCTACTTGATGAGCCGACGAACCATCTCGACTTGTCTGTCATCGAATGGCTGGAAGAGGAGCTCGTCCGGACTTCCTCGGCGCTCATCGTCATTTCGCACGACCGCCGCTTCCTCGAACGCGTGTCGCGCGCCACCGTCTGGCTCGACCGTGGCCAGACCCGCAGGCTGGACAAGGGCTTTGGCCATTTCGAGGAATGGCGCGACCTGGTGCTGGATGAGGAAGAGCGCGAGCAGCACAGGCTCGGCCGCCAGATCGTGCGCGAGGAGCACTGGCTGCGCTATGGCGTGACGGCGCGGCGCAAGCGCAACATGCGCCGATTGGGCGAACTGCAGACCATGCGCCAGCGCTTTCGCGGCCATCGCGGCGCCGAAGGGTCCGCGACCATGGTGGCAAGCGACGCCGTCGAATCCGGCAAGCTGGTGATCGAAGCCAAGAACATCGAGAAGAGCTTTGGTGATCTCACCGTGGTCAAGGGGTTCTCGACCCGCATCCAGCGCGGCGATCGCGTCGGTCTTGTCGGGCCGAACGGCGCCGGCAAGACGACACTTCTGAAGATGCTGACCGGCGAGTTGGCGCCGGACGCAGGATCGGTGCGGCTCGGCACCAATCTGGAAATCGCCACACTCGACCAGAAGCGTGAGGCCGTCGACCCGCAGGAGACGCTGGCGCAATATCTGACCGACGGGCGCGGCGAAAATCTCGTCATCAATGGCGAGCAACGCCATGTCGTCTCCTACATGAAGGATTTCCTGTTCAAGCCGGAACAGGCCCGCACCCCTGTGCGTGAGCTTTCCGGTGGCGAGCGGGCGCGGCTGATCCTGGCGCGCGTGCTGGCACGGCCGGCGAACCTTCTGGTGCTCGATGAGCCGACCAACGATCTCGACATGGAGACACTGGAACTGCTGCAGGAACTGGTTGCCGGTTTTGCCGGCACCGTCATCCTGGTCAGCCACGACCGCGATTTCCTCGACCGCACCGTCACCAGCATCATCGCGCCGGACGGCGGCGGCCGCTGGGTCGAATATGCCGGCGGCTATTCCGACATGCTGGCGCAACGCGGCGGCACAAGGCTCGACGATCGCAAGACACGCGCCAAGGCCGAAGCCGGCGAAGCGCCCACGCCGGGCAGGAGCGAGCCGGCGGCGCCGAAAGGGCCGGCGAAGAAACTGTCGTTCAAGCAGAAGTTCGCCTTGGAGTCCCTACCCAAGAAGATCGAGGCGGTGACCGCATCGATCTCGCGGTTGGAAAACAACATCGCCGATCCGGCCTATTACGAGCGCGACCCGGCCTCGTTCCAGAAGACGATCGCCGCTCTCGACAAGGAGCGCGCCACGTTGGCGGCGCTCGAGGAAGAATGGCTGGAGTTGGAGATGCTGCGGGAAGAGATGGAAGGGTAGGTCCGCCTGCGGTCGGGGCAGCTTGATTTTATTGCCTCCATATCGGAATGCGCATATATTATGCGCATGTTGCGGAGGCTACCATGCGTAAGATTGCCTTGAATGCGTTCCGTCAGCCAGCAAATCTGTCGATCGACTCGAACCTCATGAGGGAAGCCAAGGGGCTTGATGTGAATGTCTCGCGCGCTGCGGAGGCCGGGATCGCGGAAGCGGTGGCGGCCGAAAAGACGAGGCTGTGGAAGCTTGAGAACCGTCCCACGATAGATGCGTGGAACAACTACATCGACAAAAACGGCATACCGTTGGAAGAGCACCGGCAGTTCTGATGCCCCGCTATGATGTCTTCGCCGGGCGTGTCGAAGGCAATTATTTGCTCGACGTTCAATCCGACCTGCTCGACAATTTCAAAACGCGGGTAGTCATCCCGCTACTGCCGGTCGCAACGGTGCCGCCACCGATGCGAAAGCTTCATCCGATCTTCGACATCAACGGCCGGAAGCTGGTTATGGCGACACACCTGATTGCTACCGTTCCGGCAAGCGAACTGGGCGAAAGTCGGCTGAACCTGACGAAGCATCATGACGAGATCGTTGCTGCGCTCGACATGCTGTTCCAAGGCTTCTGAGCCGAGACGGACCTGAACTCAACCCGCCGTCTTGGCCTGCCAGGCCTTGATCGCCTCGTCGAACACCTTCTCGCCGGGAATGCCCTTTTCCATGGTCAGCAATGCCCGCCGTCCGGTCTTGTAGACCACCGGCACGTCGATCCAGTCCTGGCCGCGCAAGAGAGTCATGTTGGCGTCTTCGTCGGCCTTGGTGTCGTTGAGCGCGACGAGGAAGAAGCCGTCGGCGATCTTGGCCGGGATGCCGATCAGCGGGCTGCCGGCGTCCTGTTCCGAACTCTTCATGGCGACGCGCAATATATTGTCGACGCCGCCGCCCTCGAAGCCGTCGGGCGTCAGGAAGATCATCTCGATGATGTGGCTCGCCGGCAGGGTCTGGTCGGTGTTGCGACGGATGGTCATGCGCAACTGGATGTCCTTGCCCGGAATGGTCGCCTCGGCACGGATCGCCGGCTCGGGCGGCAGGTCGCCGCCGGGCGATTCCTGCACCAGCGACCAGACGATGCTGCCGGGCTCGGCCGAACCCTGCGCGGTGCTGGTGCGCTCCTCATAGAAGATCGCCTTCTGGCCGACCGGAACCGCGGTCTGCGCAGCAGCCGCGGCCGGTGTCGCCGGCGTCGCGCCTGCCGGTGCGGGCGGCGTTGCGCCTGCCGGCGCGGGGGGCGGCGTGGCGGCGGCATCGGCCGGGACCGCGGGCGCGGTTCCATTGGCGGGTGGTGTCGCGGGCGGGGTGCCCGGTGCGGGCGTGGTCGCGGCTGGCGCGCCTGCCGCAGGCGTACCGGCAGCCGGCGTATTGGCAGCCGGCGCGGGAACCGCCGGCGCTGCCGTGGCCGGCGCATTCGTTGCCGTTGGCGGCGTCGTCAGCGCGGCGACGGATTCGCCCTCGCCTATGCCGCTCTGCCCACCCGCCGGGCCGGGATCGGTTTCGCCGCCTTCAGGCGTCAGCCGCTGCGTGAATTTCGTGCCTTCGGCGCCTGTCGCGGGCGCCGGTGGCGCGGCCGCGGCATCGGTTGCCGGCTTGGCCGGCGTCGTTTTCACCGGTTCGGTCTTGGCAACAACCTTGCTGCCGTCCATGCCCAGCATCTTGCCGAAGGCATCCTTGTTCAGCCAGATGCCGTAACCGCCGCCGGCAACGACCAGCAATGCGACGACGGCGGCGATCAACCCGCCATAGCTGCGCTTGCGTTCAGCCGGGCGCGAACGCTCGAAAGTGTCGGCGCCCGCCGGCGCTTCGTCATCGGCAAAGACATCGTCCTGGTCGTCATCCCGATTCGCGTCCATCCCCGGCAAGGTCTTTTCCGAAAAGTCCGGAGCGGGCTGCACCGGCGTCGGCCTTTGCCAGCCTGGCTCGGCCTTGGCGGCTGGAGCAGGCCGGTAGGGTTCGGGGTTCGTCGCGGGCTGCGCCGGTTTGTACGGCTCCGGGCTGGCCGCGGCAGGGGCGGGCCGATACGGAGAGGAAGCGGGAACCGGTTCGGCCTTGACTGGCTGCTTGACGTGGCTCGACTGGTTCTTGTTACGGTCGATGGAGGAAAAGATGTGTTCCAGTTCCGCGAGCGGATCCGTCTCCGGAACGCTTTTGACGTACTCACGCTCGACGCCGGCAATGGCGTCGTCCAGCGAGCGTTTCTGTTTGTCGATGGCCTCGGGAGCCAGGGGCGGCGAATATCCCGCAAGCTTCTTCGCCAGCATGGCGCGAACGCTGTTATAGATGCGCGTACGCTTCTCGGGCGTCTCGTCGCCGTGCTTCTCGAACGCGTTTTTCAGAACAGCAACGAAATCTGCCATGCTTCAGTCGACCTGTATTTTGCCTCCGCGCCGGCCCCCGCAAATCAGCCGCGATGCCCGGAAAGGCTTCAGAAACTAGTCTTGAAACGGATCGGTCACAAGTATCGTGTCGTCCCGTTCCGGGCTGGTGGAGAGGAGCGCGACCGGCGCGCCGATCAACTCCTCTATGTATCGGACATATTTGACGGCCTGGGCCGGAAGATCGTTCCAGCTGCGTGCGCCGGCGGTGGTGCCTTTCCAGCCTTCCAGCGTCTCGTAGATGGGTTCGACGCGGGCCTGCGCGCCCTGGCTTGCCGGCAGATAGTCGATCGTCTCGCCGTCGAGCCTGTAGCCGGTACAGACCTTGATCTCGTCCAGCCCGTCGAGCACGTCGAGCTTGGTCAGCGCGATGCCTTTGATGCCGTTGACGGCGACCGCCTGGCGCACCAGCACCGCGTCGAACCAGCCGCAGCGGCGCTTGCGCCCGGTGACGACACCGAATTCATGGCCGCGCGTGCCGAGGAACTCGCCGACCTCGTTCTTCTGCTCGGTCGGGAACGGACCTTCGCCGACGCGCGTCGTGTAGGCCTTGGTGATGCCGAGAACATAGCCGATGGCGCCCGGGCCGACGCCGGAGCCTGCTGCGGCCTGGCCGGCGACCGTGTTGGACGAGGTGACGAACGGATAGGTGCCGTGGTCGATATCGAGCAGCGTGCCTTGCGCGCCCTCGAACAGGATGCGCTCGCCGGCGCGGCGCTTGTCGTCGAGCACCTTCCAGACGCGATCCATATAGGGCAGGATGCTGTTCGCGACCGAGGTCAATTCCTGCATGATCGCGTCATGCGTGACTTCGGCATGGCCGAGCCCGCGACGCAGCGCATTGTGGTGCGTCAGCAGCCTGTCGACCTTCAGGGGCAAAGTTTCCAAATCCGCCAGATCCATCACCCGAACCGCGCGCCGGCCCACCTTGTCCTCGTAGGCGGGGCCGATACCGCGTCGGGTCGTGCCAATCTTCGTTCCGGAATTCAAAGCGGCATCCTCGCGGAATCCGTCCAGTTCCCGGTGGACGGACAGGATAAGCGCCGTGTTTTCGGCTATTTTCAGGCGATCCGGCGTCACTTCCACGCCCTGCGCCTTGAGCTTCTCCACTTCGGCGACGAAAGCATGCGGATCGAAGACCACGCCATTGCCGATGATGGACAGCTTGCCTTCCCGCACGACGCCCGAAGGCAGCAGCGACAGCTTGTAGACCTTACCGTCGACGACCAGCGTATGACCGGCATTGTGGCCGCCCTGGAAACGCACCACCACATCGGCACGCTCCGACAGCCAGTCGACGATCTTGCCCTTGCCTTCGTCGCCCCATTGCGAGCCGACGACCACCACATTGGCCATGTTTCTTTTCCCTTGAGACGCCGCCGCGCGGCTTGGATATGGTTCGAAACGACAGGCCTCTATAGCGTCAAGACCTCGCGAGTGCGACCTTTCTTTGCCGCCAAAAATGCCCTGAGGCACAACAATTTCCGGCTTTGACATCATTTACTTGGGCTGGTGGGGGCAATAGGCCGGCAAACACCGCAGCCCATCCCGCGGCCGGAAGCCCGCGATGCATCGAAGCGCCTACATATTCCTGCTGCTCACCACCTTGCTGTGGGGCGGCAATTCGGTGGCCGGCAAGCTGGCGGTCGACCACGTCTCGCCAATGACGCTGGTCTTCCTGCGCTGGATGCTGGCCGTGGCGATCCTGCTGCCGATCGGCTGGCGCACGATCCAGCAGGATTGGCATGTCGTGCGCAGGCACTGGTTCGTGCTGGCGGCGCTGGGCGCCAGCGGATTCACCCTGTTCAACACCATCTTCTACACCGCGCTGAATTACACCACGGCGATCAATGTCTCGATCGAACAGGCGGCGATGCCGATCCTGATCATGACAGCCAATTTCGTTTTCTTCCGCCTGCGCGTGAACTGGGCGCAGATCGCCGGCGTGGCGCTGACCATCTTCGGCGTCATCCTGACAGCCTGTCATGGCGATCCCCGCCGGCTGCTGACGTTGGAACTCAATTTCGGAGACGCCATCATGCTGGTCGCGGTCGTTCTCTACAGCGGCTATTCGGTCGGGTTGCGGCTGAAGCCGGCGATGCGCTGGCAGAGCCTGATGCTGGCCATGTCGTTCGCCGCGCTCATCACCTCGCTGCCCTTCTTCCTGTGGGAAGCCGCCGCCGGCAAGGTGATCGTGCCCGATACGCGCGGCTGGGCTGTCATCGTCTACACGGCGATCGGCGCTTCGGTGATCTCGCAGATAACATATATCAGGGGCAACGAGCTTATCGGCGCCAACCGCGCTGGCCTGTTCATCAATCTGGTGCCGATCTTCGGCACACTGCTTTCGGTGCTGATCGTTGGCGAGACCTTTCAGCTCTATCAGGCGCTGGCATTGGTTCTCGTTCTGGGCGGCATCGGGCTCGCCGAACACAGCGGGCGCAAGATGGCTTCTGGCCAGAGCAATTCCAGGAAGCGCGCGTAGCACTTTCCCTTGGGATTGCCATGTAAAGAGTTGAAGCGGTTCGGCGATTCCATCAAACATTAAACCGCTGACTAGAGGCTCCAAATCATGCCACCGTCGGCAACGGCGCATCCGCCGGGCGGTTCCAGCGGTCATGGAAACGCCCCGCATGCATTCCGGCAAACGGGGCGTCGTGTGCTTGTCACCTGGGGAGGTGCGGAGAGCTAGATTCCGCCCACGTCGAACTGGAGGCGCTTCGCCGAGTCGATCGACATGTGGCCTCGCACCTGCTCCAGCACTTTTTCCGGGAACGGCGCGTCGAGATAGAGCAGCGCGATGGCGTCGCCGCCGGGTCGGTTGCGCCCAAGCTGGAAGTTGGCGATGTTGACGCCATTCTCGCCGCACACCGTGCCGAGCAGCCCGATGATGCCTGGTGCGTCGGCATTGGTCGTATAGAGCATGTGCTGGCCGACCTCGGCGTCGAGATTGATGCCCTTGATCTGAATGAAGCGCGGCTTGCCGTCGGAGAAGCAGGTGCCTGCGATCGAGCGGGTCCTGTGCTCGGTCTTGACGGTGAGCTTGATATAGCCGTCGAAGACGCCCGACTTGTCGCGCTTGACCTCGGCGACGATGATGCCACGCTCCTTCACCATGATCGGCGCCGAGACCATGTTGACGTCGGCGACCTGCGGCCGGATCAGTCCGGCAAGGGCGGCACTGATCAGCGCACGGGTGTTCATCGTCGCGGTCGAGCCGTCGAACAATAGCTCGACCTCGCTGATCGGATCCTCGGTGACCTGTCCGACAAAGGCGCCGAGCACTTCGGCGAGCTT
Source organism: Mesorhizobium salmacidum (SeqCode) (assembly GCF_037179605.1). Classification (NCBI taxonomy): domain Bacteria; kingdom Pseudomonadati; phylum Pseudomonadota; class Alphaproteobacteria; order Hyphomicrobiales; family Phyllobacteriaceae; genus Mesorhizobium; species Mesorhizobium salmacidum (SeqCode). The sequence goes on along the minus strand of NZ_JAPYKS010000004.1, from coordinate 197,816 downwards.
GACGAACGGCTTCAGCCGCGGCGCCTCTTCCGCTGTGATCGAGGGCATGTTGATGGCGTTGGAGACCGCGCCCTTGATCAGGTATTCGGCCATCTGCTCGGCGACCTGCAGCGCGACATTCTCCTGTGCTTCCGCCGTCGAGGCGCCAAGGTGTGGTGTCGCCACCACGTTCTCCATGCCGAACAGCGCATTCTGCTCCGCTGGCTCGACCTCGAACACGTCGATGCCGGCGCCCGCCACCTTGCCGCTCTTCAGCGCCGCGACCAGGTCGGCCTCGACCACCAGCCCGCCACGGGCGCAGTTGATGATGCGCACGCCATTCTTCATCTTGGCGATGGCTGCCGCATCGATGATGTTGCGGGTCTTGTCGGTCAGCGGCGTGTGCAGGGTGATGAAGTCGGCGCGGGCGAAGAGTTCGTCCAGTTCCACCTTGTCGACGCCGAGCTCCTCGGCGCGCTTGTCCGACAGGAAAGGGTCGAAGGCGATGACATGCATCTTTAGCCCGACGCCGCGTGTGGCGACGATCGAACCGATGTTGCCGCAGCCGATGATCCCCAGCGTCTTGCCGGTGATCTCGACGCCCATGAAGCGGTTCTTCTCCCATTTGCCGGCATGGGTCGAAGCGTTGGCTTCCGGGATCTGGCGGGCGAGCGCGAAGATCATCGCCACGGCGTGCTCGGCCGTCGTGATCGAATTTCCGAAGGGCGTGTTCATCACGATGATACCCTTGCGGCTTGCCGCCGGGATATCGACATTGTCGACGCCGATGCCGGCACGGCCGATGACCTTGAGATTGGTGGCGGCGTTGATCAGCTTCTCGGTGACCTTGGTCGCCGAGCGAATGGCGAGGCCGTCATAGCGGCCGATCACTTCGAGCAGCTTTTCCTTGTCCTTGCCGAGATCGGGCAGATAGTCGACCTCGACGCCGCGATCCTTGAATATCTGCACGGCCGTGGGAGAGAGTTTGTCAGAGACGAGAACGCGGGGCGCCATGGCGGCCTCCTTGAAAATGGGATTGATCCGGGAATGGGCGGCCCTCGGGCCGCCACGGAGAGTTTCAGGCAGCCGCTTTCAGCGACGCCTTCTGGCTGGCAAAAGCCCAATCGAGCCAGGGCATCAGCGCTTCGAGATCGGAGGCCTCGACGGTTGCGCCGCACCAGATGCGCAATCCCGGCGGGGCATCGCGATAGGAACCGATGTCGTAAGCGACGCCTTCCTTGTCGAGCATCGAGACAAGCCCCTTGGCAAAGGCCGCCTGCCCGTCAGCATCGAGCGCCGCGACATCCGGGTCGCTGAAGGACAGACAGACCGACGTGTTCGATCGTGTCGCCGGCGCGACGGCGAGATGGCCGAGCCAGGATGAGCTTTCCACGAACCGATCGAGCACGGCGGCATTGGCATCCGCCCTGGCAATCAGCGCATCGAGGCCGCCGATCGACTTCGCCCAGTTCAACGCGTCGAGATAGTCCTCGACGCAAAGCATCGACGGCGTGTTGATGGTTTCGCCCTTGAAGACGCCCTCGATCAGCTTGCCGCCAGAGGCCAGGCGGAAGATTTTCGGCAACGGCCATGAAGGCTTGTAGCTCTCCAGCCGCGCGACGGCACGCGGCGACAGGATCAGCATGCCATGCGCGCCCTCGCCGCCCAGCACCTTCTGCCAGGAGAAGGTCACGACGTCGAGTTTCTCGAAATCGAGCCTTTGCGCGAAGGCCGCGGAAGTAGCGTCGCAGATGGTCAGGCCCTTGCGATCGGCGGGAATGAAGCCTCCGTCCGGCACACGGACGCCCGAGGTCGTGCCGTTCCAGGTGAAGACCACATCGCGATCGAAATCGAGCCTGCTCAGATCCGGCAGTGCGCCGTAGCCGGCTTCGATCTTGCGGACATCGGCGAGTTTCAGCTGCTTGACCACGTCGGTGACCCAGCCGGAGCCGAAGCTTTCCCAGGCGACCATGTCGACGCCGCGCTCGCCGAGCAGCGACCACAGCGCCATTTCGACGGCACCTGTGTCGGAGGCCGGCACGATGCCGATGCGGTAGTCGGCCGGGACCTTGAGAATCTCGCGCGTCAACGCGATCGCCTGCTCGAGCTTGGTCTTGCCGATTTTGGCGCGGTGGGAACGGCCGAGCGCGGCGGATTTCAGCGCCTCGACCGACCAGCCGGGACGTTTTGCGCAGGGACCTGAGGAAAAATTGGGATTTGCCGGACGGAGTCCGGGCTTCGTAAACGTCGTCATCGTGGTCTATCCTTCCAGATAGTGGCCCCTCGTTGGGGAGGGGTGGCCCACGGACGGCGATATGCGTTCAGGCCTCGGGCGTCAAGAGGAAAGTTTTTGTCGCTGCCGGGATACCAGACGCATGTCGCCCAAAAGTGCGCGGTGGTTTTGGGACAACGACATTGCAATCAAACAATGTCCGCGATCAGCATTTCGTGACTCAAACGCAAACGGCGGACCACAGGATCCGCCGCCAAAGTCCCGGTCTTTCCCAGGCCTTACCAGAGGTCGTAGCGCAGCCCGAGCTTGACCGTCTGGTAGTCTATGCCCTTGTGAATGTTGAAGGCGCCATTGTCATAGGCGACATATTTGCCGTCCGGCACCGAGAAATACTCATAGCCCAGGTCGACGGAGACGTTCTTGGTAACCTGATAAGACAGCCCGGCGCCGATCGAGTAGGCGAAGTTGAATTTGGCGGCCGTATCGGTTTGGCCATCATACCCTGCGGGGTCATTGCAGAAAAACCCGCCCGTTCCGGCGGAATTTACCGGTGTTTCCACACAATCCTTGGCGCCGATGCTCTTGTAATATTTGTTGTACGCAAGGCCGATACCGCCGCCGATATAAGGAGTGATTCCCACATAAGTGCCGAGATCGACATAGCCATTGGCCATGAGGCTGTAAGCTTTGTTGCTGCCGTTGTCGATCTGGTCGCACAACTGCGATGCGGGCGCGGAATTGATGGTTCCGAAACCGTCATCTACGAGCGTCGAGCCTTTGCAAGTGGTGGCAAGTTTCTGATGATCGGCGAATTTATTGGTCGGCAGAATCCCGCCATTCAGTTCCACCCGAAGATAGTCGTTGACGTGATAGCCCATACCGACGCTGCCTGTAAAAAGGCTGCTCTCGGACGTAAAGCTGTTCAGGGGCCCGCTCGAGACCTCCTCGTGATCGAATGGGTGGCTGAACGCATAGCCGACATCGCCGCGCAGGTACCAGCCAGAGCCGACCTCGACCGGCACATAGTCGGGTGCCTGGTCGACATAGATCGGTGGATCGTAGTCGGCGGCGATTGCAGGCGTCAGCGGCAACAGGAATGTGGCAAGCGCCAGCCCCATACGCGATATTGATATCATGGTCCCCGGCTCCCGAATTCGGCGCGTCGCTAGGTGACGGCACCATCGTTTCAGGAAGCATTGTTAACCATAGTGGTTAAGTCGCGGTTAAGGCTAACAGAGCGTTAGCGAATTGATTTCGCAATGCATGTCGCCCAAAATGGCCTGGCTTTGGAGAAGCCGGCACGCAGGAAAGCAAAGGTCTGAAGTGTGCCCCTTGGATCTATTTCGATGCGACGTCTGAAGTACGTCCCTGGCGACAACACAAACGAAAACCGCCCGGCTGGGCCGGGCGGTTCGCGTATATCAGGTCGTGCAAGTCTTACTTGGTGTAGATCGGCTCGGGTTCGGGCTGGTAGGCCACCACCGGTGCGGCGCAACCGTTGTTGCCGCCGAACTGGTAGCGCAGGCCACCCCGCACCTCGTGGGTGTTGAAGCCATGATCGAAGCCAGGCCCGGCGCTGCTCGTGTCGTATTCGAACATGCGGCCGCCCTGGATATGGGAGAAGCGGTAGCCAGCATCGAGGATGATCTTGTCGGTCAGGCAGTAGGAAGCACCGGCCATGACCGCGTAGGCGAAACGCCAGTTGGACGCGCCAGGATTGGTCTCGGTGGTGTTCGGATCGCGGACGGTATCCCACTTGACGCGCGCACCGCCGATGCCGGCGCCGACATAGGGCGTGATGCCGTGCCAGGTGCCGATATCCACATAGGCATTGGCCAGCAGCAGCAAGGCGCTCATCTTCGACACTTCGGTCGAGGTCGAGGTGAGATCCGAGGTGCCGCCATTGAAATTCGACTTGAACCAGTAGTCGGCGGTCAGGTCGGTGCGGAAGTGTTCGTTGATCTTGTAGCCGACACCGCCGCCGAGCGAGAAGCCGCCCTTGAGCTTGCCATAGTCGAAAGTCTTGCTGCCGGCGACCCCGACAGGAGGTCCGCAGGGGCAAGGGGCGGCCCCATAGGTGATGTAGTCGATGTCGCCCACCTTCGACTTGTGATAGTCGATGTCGCCGCGGATATACCAGCCGCCGACATCCACCGGCTGCTCGTAGACCGGTGGCGGTGCCTCTTCGACCTGCGGCTCCGGCAGGTCGGCTGCGAACACCGGCCAGGCCAAACCCGCGAACAGCAGCGCGAACAGGGCCTGTCTTGCTGTATTGAACATGCTTGTCACCCCTAGAAACCTCGGAACGGCGATCGTGTCCGGATGAGATTGGCTTTCAGGCGTGGATAATGAATTGCAAAGGTTAAAAGGCGTTTAACCCTGTCGATTAACCACGAATCTCTAAAGTTCCAGGAATTCGGCGATGATTTCGACAGAAGGAGACCAGTTGTGGCCAACAAAAAGCCCGCCGGAGGGGCGAGCTTTCGATGCAACCAAGGCGGCGCGCGACGCCTTCCGGCGGGGCGGTGATCAGGCGGCGCTGCGGGTTTCCGAGATCACCCCGACGATGTCGTTGACCACGGCCTCGACCAACTGCGGATCGTCGCCCTCGGCCATGACACGGATCAGCGGCTCGGTGCCGGATGGACGGATGACCAGCCGCCCGGCCTTACCGAGACGGTGGCGGGCGTCTTCGATCGCGGCCTTGACCGGGGCTTCCTCCAGCGGCTTGCCGCCGGCGATGCGAACGTTCTTCAACAGTTGCGGCACCGGCTCGAACTTCTTCGACAGTTCGCTGACCGGGCGGCCCTGCCGCTTGATGCAGGCCAGCACCTGCAGCGCCGAGACCAGACCGTCGCCCGTGGTCGAAAAGTCTGACAGCACGATGTGGCCCGACTGCTCGCCGCCGACATTGAGCCCATGCGCGCGCATATGCTCCACGACGTAGCGGTCGCCGACCTTGGTGCGGTGCAATTGCAGCTTCATGTCGCCGAGAAAGCGTTCGAGGCCGAGATTGGACATGATCGTCGAAACGACGCCGCCGCCAGCCAGCCGCCCGCTCTGGTGCCATGACTCGGCGATCAGCGCCATGATCTGGTCGCCGTCGACGATGGCCCCGTTCTCATCGACGATGACGACGCGGTCGGCATCGCCATCGAGCGCGATGCCGATGTCGGCGCGGACTTCATGCACCTTCTTCTGCAGCCCGGCCGGATGGGTCGAGCCGCATTCCCTGTTGATGTTGAAACCGTTGGGCTCGACATTGATGGCCACGACCTCGGCGCCAAGTTCCCACAGCGCCTCGGGCGCCACCTTGTAGGCCGCGCCATTGGCGCAGTCGACGACGATCCTGAGGCCCGAAAGCGACATCGAGCGTGGCAAGGTGCGCTTGGCGAATTCGATGTAGCGGTCATGCACGCCGTCGACGCGCTTGGCGCGGCCAAGCCCGTCGGAATCGGCGAGCGCCAGTTCGATATCCTTGTCGAGCATGCTCTCGATGCGTTCTTCGATCTCGTCGGAGAGCTTGTAGCCGTCGGGCCCGAACAGCTTGATGCCGTTGTCGTAATAGGGATTGTGCGAGGCCGAGATCATGACGCCGATGTCGGCACGCAGCGAACGCACCAGCATGGCCACCGCCGGCGTCGGGATCGGGCCGAGCAGGAACACGTCCATGCCCGCGGCGCAAAGGCCGGCGACCATCGCGTTCTCGATCATGTAGCCGGAAAGCCTGGTGTCCTTGCCGAGCACGACACGATGGCGATGGCTGCCGCGCTGGAACGAAAGACCGGCGGCCATGCCAACCCGCATGGCGATTTCGGCGGTCATCGGAAACTTGTTGGCGCGCCCGCGAATGCCGTCCGTGCCGAAGTAATTCCCTGCCATGCTAACCGGTACCCTCGATTGTCCTTAGCCGGCACGTCATGCCACAATTGGCCGCCGCGCCTCGATCACATTGTGTGATTATATGTTACCAATCCTTAGAAAATCATTGTTGTGCACTGCACACAACATGGCGGCAGCTTAGCATGGAGACGCGGTTGCGTCACAATATACCAGTTTTGCGAGCCATTCGGCGCGGATGCACCCCGAGAATTCTTGCTTCGGCGGCCGTCAGGTCAAATGATTTCATCACCTTGTCGTCAGAATGCGATTTTCGGCGATATATACGCCACTTAGCATCTGGCGCAACCGACCGTTGAGCGTTATTGATTCGCTGGGACGTATAATGGGCTGCAGCCACGGAGAAACGCTATGCTCATCCACCGAATTGCTACTCTGACCGGCCTTGCGGTCGCGACGTTGTTCCTGGCCGCGCCAGCCAACGCGCTGACGATGGCCGAATGCAGCACGAAGTATAACGCCGCCAAGGACGCGGGGACACTTGCCGGGGCGACCTGGAACCAGTTCCGCAAGGCACAGTGCGGCACCGACGCCGCGGCCACCACCGACACCAAGGCGGCCACGACCAAGGCTGCTGAAACCAAGCCGGCCGAAACCAAGCCGGCCAAGACCACCAAGGCTGCCGCCGCGGCTGCCGACAGCACGGCCAAGGGCCTGACCGCCAAGGAATGCAGCACCAAGTACCAGGCCGCCAAGGCCGCCGGCACGCTGAACGGCATGAAGTGGAACGACTTCCGCAAAACCGAATGCGCCGCTGGCGCATCCGCCGCCGCTGACACCACCAAACCGGCAACCACCAAGGCTGCGACCACGACCGCCCCGGCCGCCGCTGCTGGCAAGGGCCTGAGCATGGCCGAATGCAGCACCAAATATCAGGCTGCCAAGACGGCGAATACGTTGAACGGCATGAAGTGGAACGACTTCCGCAAGAGCGAATGCGGCGCCAGCGCCTCTGACGATGATACCGTGCCGGCTCCGAGCGAGGCGACCTACACCAAGGAACCAGCAAAGCCGACTGCTGTGGCGCCAAAGGGCGTGACTTTCCCGACCGCCATCTCGCCGAAATTCGCCAGCGAGACCCCGGCCAAGGGCCGCATGCACACCTGCCTCGAACAGTACTACGCCAACAAGGACGCCAACACGCTTGGCGGCCTGAAGTGGATCCAGAAGGGCGGCGGCTTCTACAGCCTCTGCAATGCCAAGCTGAAGAGCTGATCGACCGCATCTGAAAAAACAAAGCCCGCGAGCCGCAAGGTTCGCGGGCTTTTTTGCTCGGCATTGGCCAGGCTCAACTCCCTTGCTTGGAGAGGAGCCCGACCAGACTTGAAAGATCGGCGTTGGCCATGCCAGCCGCCACACCGCGTCGCATAAGATTTTGCATCGGCAAGACGAGTTCGGTGCTGACATCAGCCGCTTTGCTGGCATCGACCAGATTGACATAGGCATCTGCCTGCATGCCCAGATTGGAAACGACATTGGCGGTGTGGTCGCCGCTGTCGATCTGTTGCGCCCATTTCGGCAATCCGCCTTGCATCGCCTGAAGCCACGATGTCAGCAGCGGCATGAATTCGCCGGCGGGGATTCCAGCCTTGCCCGTCAATGCCAATGCCTGCAGGACACCGGCGAACAACCCGTACATGCCGACCAGGAGCGAGATGTCGTAGAGTGGCGCGAGACCGGCATCCTCGCCAAGATACTTGCTGGTGCCGAGCGCATCGAGCCGACCTGCATGATCGTCGAACGCTTGCCTGGAGCCACTGTAGAGTATCAAGGCATTCTGCCCGCCGATCATCGGCGGTACCGCCATGATGCCGCCGTCGATATAGTCGGCACCGCATTGGGCGGCCCAGACGGACATCGCTCGCGCCTGTTCGGGTGTGCCGTTGGTGAGATTGACCAATGTGCGGCCCGAAAGCGCGTCCCCTGCGGGACCGAGCACCTCATGGACAGTGTCGTAGACCAGAAGGCATGCCACGATCAGAGAGCTCGACCTGACCGCTTCCTCGACATTCCTGGCCACTATGGCGCCCTTGGCCGCGACGAGCCCCGACTTTGCCGCTGAGCGGTTCCACACCGTCACCGCGTGCCCCTTCTCAAGAAAGGCTTCGGCGAGCGCCGTGCCCATGGCACCGAGGCCGATTACAGCAATATCGCTCATTCTGCTTTTCCTTTGTTCGCTTTGCCGGTCACGCCGGCAGAGGGCTCAGATCCTGGCCAAGGCCGCCATCCACGGTCAGCCGGGCACCAGTGGTGAAGGTCGCGTCGAAAGCCAGGAACAGCACCGCACGCGCCACCTCCTCGATCGTGCCGTGACGCTTCATCGGCGTGACATCGTCGCCTATCCTGATGAAGGCCGCGCGCTCCTCGGCGGAAGCGCTGGCCACACCCATTGTCGGTGTGTCGATGAAGCCGGGGCTGACCACATTCACGCGGATCCGGCGCGGCAGCAGTTCGGCGGCCAGCACTTTGGCGAAGGCGCGAAGTGCTGCCTTCGACCCGGAATAGACACTCATGCCGCCGGTGCCGGATTCGTCGGCGACGGACGAGGTGAAGACGATGGCGCCGCCATCCCTGATGAGGGGCAAGAGCCGCTGAACGGTGAAAAAGGCCCCCTTGGTATTGATGTTGAAGATGCGGTCGTAGCTGTCTTCGGTCACCTGCGGCACCGGCTCCAGATAGGCGATCCCGGCATTGACGTGCAGGAAATCGATCTGGCCGAGCTTCTGCCCGACCTCTGCGCCGAGTGTAACGATAGCGGCCATGTCGCCGATCTCGGACCGCAGCACATGGGCGCGCGAAAACAGCCTGGCGCGTGCGGCATCGATGTTGCGTTCGTCATGGCCGGTGACCAGCACCTCGGCGCCGCCCTCGACCAATGCCTCGGCGACAGCGAGCCCCATGCCGTGGGTTCCGCCGATCACCACGGCTTTGCTGTTTGCGTATCGTGTCATGATGCATCCTTTTGACAAAATCCTGCCCTCGACGGCCTTTGCAGGCCGAAGCGGGATACCGATATGGTGTTGTGGTGCTCGCCGGTGTTTGCGATCTGGTCCGAAGCTAGGGGCCGACTTGGTTTTTCTCAAGTACCGACAAAAATGTAAGCCACCCACCGATTGCTCAGAATTGGATGAAACATGGGAAAGAAACAGCCAGATAGTTGCGGACTTGGACCCGCACTCGAGGTGATCGGCGGCAAATGGAAAGCGTTGCTGCTCTGGCAGATACACAAAGCGCCGGCGCGATTCGGCGAGCTGAAGCGCCTGGTGCCCGACATCAGCGAAAAAATGCTGATCCAGCAGCTGCGCGAAATGGCGGCGGACGGCATCGTTCATCGCCAGGTCTTCCCCGAAGTGCCGCCCAGGGTCGAATATTCGATCACCGACTTCGGCATCGAGCTGGACAATGCCCTGATCCCGCTCGCCAGATGGGGCAAGCAACATGCGGTGCGGACTGAAAGGCGCCCCGGCAAGGCAGATGTACCTGCGCCGCCCGCTTCGTGACCTGCACCGAATAAAAAAACGCCGCGGTTTGAAGCCGCGGCGTTTTCTTGAAACCAGTGATCTAAGCTCAGCTAGACGGCTGCGGCTCCATGCCGCCTTCGGGCTCGGGGCCCTTCTTGCGGCGGCCGGACTTCGGCACGGCCGAGCCACGGCTCGGCGGCGTGTCGTCGCCAAGGTCGCGCGAGGGCTTCTGTCCGGCGATCAACTGCTTGATCTCCTCGCCGGACAACGTCTCGTATTCGAGCAGGCCTTGCGCCAGCGCGATCCATTCCTTCTTCTTCTTGGTCAGGATGGATTTAGCCGTCGAATAGGCTTCGTCGATCAGGCGGCGCACCTCGCCGTCGATTATCTGCGCGGTCTCTTCCGAGATGTTCTGCGTACGCGCCACCGAATGGCCGAGGAACACTTCCTCCTGATTGTCGCCATAGGCGACATGACCGAGCTTGTCGGAGAAGCCCCAGCGCGTGACCATGGCGCGCGCCAGCTTGGTCGCCTGCTCGATGTCGGAGGAAGCGCCGGACGTGATGTTCTCCTTGCCGAACTTGAACTCCTCGGCGACGCGGCCGCCCATCATGATGGCGAGGCGCGAGATCATGTATTTGTAGCTCATGGAATAGCGGTCGCCTTCCGGCAACTGCATGACCATGCCGAGCGCGCGGCCGCGCGGAATGATGGTTGCCTTGTGCAGCGGATCGGCCGACGGCACGTTCAGCGCCAGGATGGCGTGGCCGGCCTCGTGATAGGCGGTCAGCTCCTTCTCGGCCTGGGTCATGGCCGACGAGCGGCGCTCGGCGCCCATCATGATCTTGTCCTTGGCGTCCTCGAACTCGGCCATGGTGACGAGGCGCTTGTTGCGCCGCGCCGCCATCAGCGCGGATTCGTTGACCAGGTTCATCAGGTCGGCGCCGGAGAAGCCGGGCGTACCACGAGCGACGACCTTGAGGTCGACATTGGGGGCCAGCGGCACGTTGCGCACATGCACCTTGAGGATCTTCTCGCGGCCGACGATGTCGGGGTTCGGCACCACCACCTGGCGGTCGAAACGGCCTGGACGGAGCAATGCCGGATCGAGCACGTCGGGCCGGTTGGTGGCGGCGATCAGGATGATGCTTTCGTTGGACTCGAAGCCGTCCATCTCGACCAGCAGCTGGTTCAGCGTCTGCTCGCGCTCGTCATTGCCGCCGCCGAGACCGGCACCGCGATGGCGGCCAACGGCGTCGATTTCGTCGATGAAGATGATGCAGGGCGCATTCTTCTTAGCCTGGTCGAACATGTCGCGGACGCGGCTGGCGCCGACGCCGACGAACATCTCGACGAAGTCCGAGCCCGAAATGGTGAAGAACGGCACGTTGGCTTCGCCGGCGACCGAGCGGGCAAGCAGCGTCTTGCCGGTGCCGGGGGGGCCGACCAGCAGCACGCCGCGCGGAATTTTGCCGCCAAGGCGCTGGAACTTCTGCGGATCGCGCAGGAACTCGACGATCTCTTCGAGATCTTCCTTGGCCTCGTCGACGCCGGCGACGTCCTGGAAGGTGACGCGGCCATGCGCCTCGGTCAGGAGCTTGGCCTTCGACTTGCCGAAGCCCATGGCGCGCCCGGAGCCTGACTGCATCTGGCGCATGAAGAATATCCACACGCCGAGGATGAGGATCATCGGCAGCCACGAGATCAGGTAGCCGAACAGCGAATTGGACCCGTCGGTCTCGGGCCGCGCATTGATGGTGACGTTCTTGTCCTGCAGCCGCGAGACCAGCTGGGGATCGCCGGGCGAATAGGTCTGGAAGCCACTGGAATTGTCGGTGTAGGTGCCGGTGATGCGAGCGCCCGCGATGGTCACCGTCTTGACCCGGCCGGCCGCGACATCCTGCAGGAACTGCGAATAAGGCACATCGCTCGAAGCCCCGCGCGTCTGCGGTGTCTGGAACAGATTGAAGAGGGCGATGAGCAGGACCGCTATGATCGCCCAGAGCGCGAGGTTGCGATAGTTCGGATTCATCAATTGTCCCGTTGGCGTCCGCGAGCGGACAGCATCATGAGAGGAAACTTGGGCCTAACATAGGGAGAGCGTCCCCCGTTGCCAAGCAGAACAGCATGTCTGGGTTAAGCTTTCGCCCAGCATCAACCGGCACTGTGGCCACGCAATGGCAAGGCGGGAAGCGGCGCCGCGCCGACCAACCCGGCGACGGCGCGTGCCGGGGCCAGATCGAAGGACGGCAGGAAGCGCGCAAAGGGGCTAACGATCGGCGAGGCCGCGAACCCTTGCGGCGCGGGCCAATCAGGCGCCGGACCAGCCTTCCCGACGGCTTCCAGCAGGGCTGGTTCAGCCGCCAATGCCGCTCGCAACAGGCTGGGCGGGGTCTCGCCCCGGCCTGCAGCCAGCCGCTTCGCCGCCGCTGCCCCGAATGGCGCGATCAACAATGCACCGCTGGCGTCGTTCAACGTGATTTGGCGGCGGCCATCCCAGATGGCCGCGTCGACCGCCGCCGCTGCCGCAGGCAAGCCCCGCATCTCTCGGCGCAGGAAGATGCCGGCGCGCCGGAAGTCGACCACCGTCCGCGACAATGTGGCGCAAAAAAATCCGGCCTTCAGCCGGGCGAACAACGCCTCGCTGCGAGCCTGGTCCGGCAGGAAGGCAATCCCGCCTGACGTCGCCAACAGAATGCGCAGCGCGTAGACGGCCGCCCGGTCGTCGCCGGCGCCGAGCAGGGCCGGATCGAGCCGGATGAGGCCCGCTGCCGGCTGACTGGCAAAGCGCTCGATCAGGCAGGTGGCCTCCGCGCCAAGCCGCGTGCGGGCACCGGCCTCCTTCGCGGCCAACGCCAGCGCGTCGTTCATGCGCTGTGCGCCGGCCTCCCCGGCAAGGGTTGCGCGCATGCGCGGCCGCTCGAAGGCCTCATCGGCATTGGTCGGGTCCTCGGTCCAGCCAACCTGTTGGCGCCGCAGGAAATCGCGCAACGCGTGGCGCCGCACCCCAAGAAGCGGTCGCACGATCCAGTCGCGCCAGTCATGCAAGGTGGCGGGTGCCATGCCGGCAAGGCCCCGTCCCTCGTCGCGGGCCGCATCGTTGCGATCGAGCCGCATCAGCACCGTCTCGGCCTGGTCGTCGGATGTATGTCCGGTCACGATCAGGCCGATGCCTTCCGCCCGCGCGGCGCTGGCCAGCAGCCGGTAGCGCGCCTCGCGCGCCGCCGCCGGGAGGCCGGTCGACGGTTTTTCTCCGGACCAGGCCAGGATACGATGGGCGATGCCGCGCTCCGCGCAAAGCTTCGCCACGGCCTGTGCCTCATCAGCCGAACCCTGCCGCAATCCGTGGTCGACGGTTACAGCCAGCAGCCTGGCGGATGGTGCGGTTCGGTCGAGATGCTGTTTGAGAAGAAGAAGGAGCGCAGTCGAGTCGCTGCCGCCCGATACGGCCGCAACAGCGCCGTTGGTAAAATCGATATGCGAAAAAAGTCTCGTCGAAAAATCAGGCCCGGTGTCGAGCATCAATGCATGTCGCCAAAAAGCGGTCCCGGGTTTGGGACTGCGACATCCCAGGGAAAGATCAGCACGCAGCCAGTGCCTTCTCCTGCTTGACGCGTTCCTTGAGTGTGCTGGAAATATCAGGATAGCGCTTGCCGACCTCGCTGAAGGTGGCGCAGGCGACGTCATGCTGCTTGAGGCCGACCAGCGACACGCCGAGCTTCAACAGCATGTCGGGCGCTTTCTTGGCCTTGGGATAGTCCTTGCTGGCGGCGAGGAAGACTTCCGCCGCATCGCGGTATTTCTGCTGGCCAAGCAGCGATTCGCCCAGCCAGTAATGTGCGTCCGCCGTCTTGGCGTCCTTTGGGAAGCGGGAGATATGGTCGCGGAAACCCTGTTCGGCGGTGCCGTAGTCACCCGACAGGATGAACTGGTAGGAGTTGCGGTAGAGCTCTTCGGGATTGTTGGTGGCGGGCAGCGCCGCGACCACCGTGCCGCCGGACTTGCCGGCCTTGGCGGGTGCGCCGTTGGCGGGTGCCGTGTCCTGTGCCGGCGCGGTTGCCTGCGTGTTGCCGCCGGCATCGATCACATTGCCATTCTTGTCGACGGTGATGGACCCAAAGGTCTTTTCGGGCGCTCCCTTGCCGGGGATCACCTTGCCGGGGTCGCCATCGGGTGATTCAACAATGACGTCCTCGACCGTCTTGCCGCTTGCGGATTGATCGCCGCCGGGCGCGGCGCCGGCATCAGCCGGCGCCTGGGTTGCCGGGGCCGAGGCCACGTCGGTGTTGGTTCCGGTGGTGGCGTCTGATTTCTTCTGCGCCGGCGGTTGTCCACCTTGCGAGCCGCCTTCCAGCTGCTGGAAGCGGAACTCGTTGTCTTCCTGTTGTTTGCGGATCTGCTCCTGCATTTGGAGGATCTGGAAATTGAGTTCCTCGACCTTGCCGGTCAGCTGCCGCAGCTGGTCCTCGAGCCCGGTCACGCCGGCGCCGCTCGACTGCGCGAGCTGGACCTGATCCTGCTTTTTCTTCTCACCGAAAAGGCTGGGCAACTCAAGTGTCGGCAGATGGAAGGAAAAACCGCTCTCGGTTGATTGCCCCGAACCGCTCGCCAAAGCGGTTACGCCTGATAGGAGCAGCAGCGCAAGCGTGCCGCTCAGAACCGATCTCAAATGCATGTGCCTCTCGCCGTCCAATCGTTAGCTTGTTCGCGCCTTCCAATCGTTGTGAGACCAGCCAAGCGCCCTCGGCTCATAGCAGGGCGCGAGACTTCGGCCAAATTTTGTTTCGGGCTTCCGGATGTGAAAAAGGCGGCCCGGAGGCCGCCTTTCGCAGAAGTGTGTTGTATTTTTGCCGATCAGGAACCAGCGCCGCTGAGCGTGGTGACGGCGCGGCGGTTCTGCGACCAGCAGGAGATGTCATCGCATACCGCGACCGGACGTTCCTTGCCGTAGGAAATCGTCTTGAGGCGGCTGGCCGAAACGCCCTTGGAAACCAAGAAGTCGCGAGTAGCGGCGGCACGGCGGGCACCGAGCGCCAGATTGTATTCGCGCGTGCCGCGTTCGTCCGCATGGCCCTCGACGACGATGGCATACTGCTTGTACTGGTTCAGCCACTGCGCCTGACGCGAAAGCGTCGTCTGCGCGTCGGCCCGGATCGAGGTCGAGTCCGTATCGAAGAAGATACGGTCGCCGATGTTGACGGTGAAGTCCTGCGCCGAGCCGGGTGTTGCAGCACCGGCGCCATTGAGGCCAAGGTCAGCGGCGCTGTTCGGCGTCTTCTTCGAGGCGCAACCGGCGACGGCGAGCATCGCCACCAGCGCGATCATGACCGGGTTTCTGGTAAGTGCTGCGATACGGCCCATGCCGCCTCTCCTTCGTATTCGAGTGATCGTATTCGAGTGATTTCGTTGATCACCCAGTAACCACGTTTGGGTTAACCGGCATTCAAGAAACACGGTTAAAATTTGGTTTAAGCTGCCCGTCCGCAGCCGTGTTGTCATGAGCCACAGTTGGCGCGGACCCTAGGCGGAAATGCGGCCAAAACGCGACCAAGGCATGGAAAAAGGGCCGAAAACGGCCCCTTTTCAGCTTGTGTGGCAATTCAGTCGAACCTATTCCAGCAACGGCGACCAGGCCGGATCCGAAGCAAAATTCGATGTCGGGATCGGCTGTTCGTTGCGGCCGGTGAGATCGACGGAAACCAGTTTCGGGCCGCCATTGGAGTCACGGAAGAACATCAGCACACGGCCGTTCGGGGCCCAGGTCGGGCCTTCCTGCTGGAAGCCGGATGACAGGATGCGCTCGCCAGAGCCGTCGGTCTTCATGACGCCGATCTGGAATTCGCCGCCGCTCTGCTTGGTGAAGGCGATGAGGTCGCCGCGCGGCGACCACACCGGCGTCGAATAGACGCCGTCGCCGAAGGAGATGCGGGTCTGGCCCGAGCCGTCGGCGCCCATGACGTAGATCTGCGCGCGACCGCCACGGTCGGAGGTGAACACCACCTTGCTGCCGTCGGGCGAATAGGAGGGCGAGGTGTCGATGGCGGTCGAGTTGGTCAGCCGCGTCGTCGAACGGCTGCGCAGGTCCATGGCGAAGATGTTGGAATTGCCGTCGTCGCGCAGCAGGCTCATAATCACCTTCTGGCCGTCGGGCGAGAAGCGCGGCGCGAACGTCATGCCGGGAAAATTACCGACCAGTTCGCGCTGCCCGGTCTCGATCTGCAGGAGATAGACCCGCGGCTGGCCGCTTTCATAGGACATGTAGGTGATTTCCTGCCGGTTCGGCGAGAAGCGCGGCGTCAGCACGATCGACCGCCCGTCAGAGAGATAGCGGACGTTCGCACCGTCCTGGTCCATGATGGCGAGGCGCTTCTTGCGCGCGTTCTTGGCGCCGGACTCGTCGATGAAGACGACGCGCGTGTCGAAATAGCCCTTCTCCCCGGTCAGCCGCTCATAGATGGCATCGGCGATGATGTGGGCGACGCGGCGCTGATTGGCATCGTTGGCAAAGAACTGCTCGCCGGCCATCTGCTGTCCGGCAAAGGTGTCCCACAGCCGGTACTGGGCGCGGATACGGCCGTCGGCCTCCTTGCTGACGCTGCCGGTGACCAGCGCCTGCGCGTTGATTACCTTCCAGTCGTCGAAGCGGGGGGTTGCGTCCGGATTGGCGATCTTCTCGATGAAGGCGCTCTTGTCGATCGGCGCGAACAGGCCGGAGCGCTTCAGATCGGCGGTGACAATCTGGGAAATCTGGGCGCCAAGCGCATCACCGCCCTGGAAATCCGTGATGGCGATCGGCAGCGGCTCGACATTGCCCTTGTTGACGTTGAGTTCGACGAGCGCCAGCGCCGGCAGCGTGCCGGCAGCGGTCATGCCCATCGCCATCGCGGCAATCATCAGGAGCGGCTTGAGGATTGATTTCATGTCTTCTCGCTTCTCATACTGATTTTCGGATGTCAGGGCCTACAGGCCGAGCATCTCCCTTGGATCGAAGGTGACCCGGATGTCGTTCCAGATATCTTGCTTGCCGGCGGGAACCTGCAGGCCGGCCATGTCGCATTTCTGAACCGCGCGCACCGCACTCTCATCGAACTGCCTGTTGCCGCTCGATGTTTCAACGGAGGGACGGCCGTCGAGCTTGCCTGAGTTGTTCAGATTGAAACGGACGACGACGACGAAATTCTCCGAACCTTCAAGCCCAGCCGGCAAGGTCCAGCAACCGCCCAACTGGCTTTCCAGGGCGCCCTGCTCCGACTTCGACAGCTTCTGGCCCTGATCCTTGTCGCCACCGAGCGACGCCTGCTGGGTCGAGCGCTTGGCGCCGCCGCCGGACGGCTTCTGCTTGTCGAGCAGGGCCGAAATCTCATTAGCGTTGAACTGCTTGTCGTCGGACTTCGGCTTCGACGAGGCTTCCTTGACCGGCTTGTCGGCATCCTTGCGGTCAGGCGCCTTGGCGCTTTCGGCCTGTGCCGGCTGCGGCTTTGGCCGCGCTTCCGGCGCGGGCGCCGAATTCGGCAATTGGGTCTCTTCTGTGGGCGGGTCCTTGGCTATGGCCTCGGCGACGGCATCCGGCTTGACCTCGGGGGTCGGATCGATAGCAGCGGTCTTGTCCTGCGGCGGCGGTGTCGGCGCCGGCTTGGCCGGCGTCGGCTTGGGCTCCGTCTTCTTGACCGGCTCGGGCTTGACCTCTTCCTTGGGCGTCGGCGCTGGCGCCACTTCCGTCGCCGGAATGGGCTTGGGCTTTTCCTGCGGCTTCGGCACGTCCTCGGTCTTCGGGATTTCCTTCGGGGTTGGCGCTGGCGCCGGGGCCGACGTCGTGTCGACGGGTTTCGGCTTGGCTTCCGGCGTTATCGGCTTGTCGGTGTCGACGCTGTTTTCGCCAACCTTCTGCGCATCCGGCACGACGTCGGGACGCTGCGTCGGCAACGGCGCCGGCTTTTCATGCATCACGGCCTTCTTGTCGCCCTGTAGCGTCTGCGCAATGGCTTCCATCGGCACGATATCGACCGCAACCGACTCCACGTCGGCCGACGGAAGCGCGGCCGGCGCCGACAGGGTGAACAAGCCGAAGGCCAGCACCGCCGTGTGCAGGATCACCGATGTGGTGAGGCCGGTCCTCATCGTGCGTCTATTGATCCTGTTCCTGCAGTGAAACCAGGCCGATGTTCTTGTAACCAGCGGCCGAGATGCGAGCCATGACCTTCATGGCCGTGCCATAGTCGGTCGATTTGTCGCCACGGATGAAGATACGCTCTTCATAACCGGTCTTCGAGATCGCCTGCAGCTTGGCCACCAGTTCCTCGATCGGAATCTCGGTTTCCTGCAGGAAGATCTTGCCGGTCGCATCGATCGAGACGGTGATCGGCTGGGTGTCGGCATTCATCGCCTTGGCCTGCGTGTCCGGCAGGTCGATCGGCACGCCGACCGTCAGCATCGGCGCGGCGACCATGAAGATGATCAAAAGCACGAGCATGACGTCGACCATCGGCGTGACGTTGATCTCCGACATCAGCGCATGGTGGCGGCCGCGCCGCCGGTGGCCGCGCCCGCCGCGCCCTCCCATGCCTACGGACATACCCATCTCGTTACTCCTCAGGCCTTAGGCGCGACTTTTTCATCGATTTGGCGCGAGAGTATGGCGGAGAACTCATCGGAGAACCCCTCCATGCGCACAGCGATCTTGCTCGCATCCGATGACAGCTTGTTATAGGCGATGACCGCCGGAATAGCGGCGAGCAGGCCGATGGCCGTCGCCAGCAGCGCTTCGGCGATACCGGGCGCGACCACCGCGAGGCTGGTGTTCTTGGAGCCGGCGATGGCCTGGAACGACGTCATGATGCCGATGACGGTGCCGAACAGGCCGATGAAAGGTGCTGCCGATCCGGTCGTGGCAAGGAAGCCGAGGCGTCCCTCCAGCTTCTCCATCTCGCGAGTCAGCGCCAGGTCCATGGCCTTGTCGATGCGGGTCTGCAGGCCGAGCGGCGACTTGGCGCCTTTCTCGAAACTCTTCTTCCATTCACGCATGGCGGCGACGAAAATGGCGCCCATGCCTGTCGTCTTGCGGTCGGCAAGCGTGCGGTAGAGTTCCTCCAGCGACTGCCCGGACCAGAAAACCTGCTCGAAGCGGTTCAGCGCCAGCCGCATGCGGCCATAGGCGACCAGCTTGTCGACGATGATCGCCCAGGTCCATACCGAGGCGCAAAGCAGCCCGATCATGACCAGCTTGACCACCCAGCTGGCCTGCATGAACAAGGCCCAAATCGACAATTGCGCGCCCGGTTCGGCGAGTGCGATATTTTCCATCGTTACGTCCTTAAGATTTTCCGGGCGAAGCTGGCGGCTAGCCCATGGCATCCCTTGTGGTCGGTTCGCACGAAGCTACCGGACACCCCAAACCGTGCCGTTAGCGGCCTTTTCGGGGCAAATATTGGTGAAAGGAAGGCGCTGGATAACGCCAATCTTCGCCAATCTCTTCATGAACCGTTATGGTTAAGGATGGGTTAGTCTATCAGGCGCGGCGCATTGCCGCGCCCGGGCATCGCAGGCCGGCATCACCTGAATATCAGCGTACCCGAGGCATGAAGGCCGCGACCCATTCCCTGGGGAAGCGCCTCGGCCGGCCGTTCTCGCCGATGATCGCCGCCTCGACCTTGGCCTCGACCAGCACCTCGTCGCCGCGCTTGAGCTGCTGCGCCATGAAGATGCGCGCGCCTGAGATGTCCCGCGTGCGGGTGTCGACGGTCAGTATGTCGTCGATGCGGGCGGGGATGCGGAAGTCGATCTCCATGCGGCGTACCACCCACACGATCTTCTCGCCATGCTTGCCGTCGGCGAGTTCGGTATGATGCACACCGATGAGCCTGAGATAATCGGAGCGGCCGCGCTCGAGGAATTCGAGATAGCGCGCGTGATAGACGACGCCTGAGAAATCGGTATCGGCATAATAGACCCGCGCCATCAGCCGGTGGCCGAACTCGGTCAGCGCGCCGGAAAGCCCAGCCAGCAACGCCGCGGATTCACCATGATCGCCCATTGCGCTTCCCTTTTGGATGCCGACGCGGCAGGTATTTTTGGCGCATGAACCCGATGGCACTGTTGACGGCGCGGATCAAGACCCGTGCTGGCGTCGTCGAAGCGTTCAATGGCGAGAAGGCCGGGCCGGACGCAATCCGAAGTTTGCCCCTGAAGTGCCGGTCAGCCGAGGTCGATCTGCAGGATTTCCGGACGCATGCCGAAACGGATGGGCAAATTGCTGAAGCCGAGCCCGCCCGAGACGATCAGGTTGCGGTCGTTCTCGATGACATGGCCATAGGCGTAGCGATTGCCGAACTGCGACGGCACGATAGGCGAATAGCCGAACAGCCGCACCTGCCCGCCATGGGTGTGTCCCGCTAGCGTCAGCGACACGCGCGACGGCACTTTTGGAAAAATGTCCGGTTCGTGCGCCAGCAGGATGACAGGCGCGGCGTCGCTGATTTTAGCCAGCGTGCCGTCGAGATCGTCCAATCGCCTGGGACGCTCGTGCTTCTTTTTCCGCAACAGCGCCAACTGATCGGCGAGGCCGGCGATCCATACGCCATGTCCGTCCTTTTCCAGACGCACGACGTCGTTCTCCAGAACCGGGATGCCGACCTTCTCCAATGCCTTGCGCGCGATCGTCGGACCAACTCCGGCACGCTGCGCGAAGCCGTCGGCCCACCAGTCGTGATTGCCAAGGATCGACAGCACGCCGAGCGGTGCCTTGAGGCCCGACAGGGCGCCCGCCCATTCCGGCGGCGTCACCCTTTGCGACAACAGGCGAATGCCGGCGATGTAGTCGCCGAGCAGCACGATCAGGTCCGGCTGCAGAGCATTCGCCTCTTCGGCAAGCGAAGCGATCCGCTCCGGCGTCATCCACGGCCGGCAGGCGTGGATGTCGGCAAGCGCGACGACGCGAAGCTTCAATCCGGCGGGCCAATGCGGTGGCGTGAGCGCATAGCGCTTCACATGCGTCAGCAGCATCGGTTCGATGCCGACGGCGTAGGCACTGAACGAGGCGACCGACAGGAATGACCCGCCGATGAAGCGCAGGAACCCGCGTCTGGTTATCATTGAGTGACTCCGGCACCTCATTTCGGCATGCGCTGATGCCTGTCCTCCAAAAGCGATTTGGGAGGACGACGTGCAAGAGGCAGCGAGCCCGATACAATCCAAGAATACGCCTGCAAGTCGGCGAAGATGAGGAGAATTTGCGCAGGTCCGTTC
This sequence comes from Mesorhizobium salmacidum (SeqCode), assembly GCF_037179605.1. Classification (NCBI taxonomy): domain Bacteria; kingdom Pseudomonadati; phylum Pseudomonadota; class Alphaproteobacteria; order Hyphomicrobiales; family Phyllobacteriaceae; genus Mesorhizobium; species Mesorhizobium salmacidum (SeqCode). Next base: position 177,002 of record NZ_JAPYKS010000004.1, on the reverse strand, counting down.
ACTGATGCTTGATCGGCGTGAAAGCCGCGGCGGGCTACTCTTCCTGGAATAAATTGATCTGCTGCTGCGCCAGATCCTTCGGCGCATCGAGGCCGAGATGGCGCCAGGCATTGGCGGTCAGCATGCGTCCGCGCGGCGTGCGCTGGATGAAGCCCTGCTGGATCAGATAGGGTTCGATGATGTCCTCGATGGCGTCGCGCGGCTCGGACAGGCCCGCCGCGATCGTCTCGATACCCACCGGCCCGCCGCCGAAATTGCGCGCGATCATCGATAAATAGCGGCGGTCGAGCGCGTCGAGGCCAAGCGCGTCGACTTCGAGCCGGGTCAAGGCTTCGTCGGCGATCAGGCGGTCGACATGGCCGTCGCCGGCAACCGAGGCGAAATCGCGCACCCGCCGCAACAACCGGCCGGCAATGCGCGGCGTGCCGCGCGCGCGCCGCGCGATCTCGAGCGCACCGTCATTGCCGAGCGGCATCTGCAGGATGCGAGCGCCGCGCCGCACGATCTGCTCCAACTCCTCGACCGTGTAGAAATTGAGCCGCACCGGAATGCCGAAGCGGTCGCGCAACGGATTGGTGAGCAGGCCGAGCCGCGTGGTGGCTGCCACCAGGGTGAAGCGCGCGAGGTCGATCTTGACCGAGCGCGCCGCCGGTCCCTCGCCGATGATCAGGTCGAGCTGGAAATCCTCCATCGCCGGATAGAGGATTTCCTCCACTGCCGGGTTGAGCCTGTGGATCTCGTCGATGAACAGCACATCGCCCTCTTCGAGATTTGTCAGCAGTGCCGCGAGATCGCCTGCCTTGGCGATGACCGGCCCGGAGGTCGAGCGGAAATTGACGCCGAGCTCACGCGCCATGATCTGCGCCAGCGTCGTCTTGCCCAGCCCCGGCGGTCCGACGAACAGCACATGGTCGAGCGCCTCCTTGCGGCCCTTGGCGGCCTCGATGAAGACTTTGAGGTTTGCCCGCACCGCCGCCTGACCAACGAAATCGTCGAGCGTCTGCGGCCGCAACGTCTGCTCGGCGTCCTCGCCACGCTTTTCCGGTGCAATGAGACGGGGGGAAAGGCTCATGCCAGCAATTCCATGCTTGCAATGGACCTTGCAGCCCGCTGATCGAAAGTGACCGTGTGGGAACAACCCACATTTCGGTTGTGCTCGGCGATTAGCGCATCGGCAAAGTCAACCTGCGGCATGTTGGACCTTTCGAGCGCGATCACGATGGCATCGAAATCCTCGAAAACCAACGTTCTGATTTTCAGCAGTCTTTGGATTGTCGCCAGGACTTGTTCCCTGGACATCCTGTAACGAGAAATCAGCGACCAACTGAACTCGACCAGGACGATCAGGCTGACAAAGCCTGGGGTATCCTCACTAAGGCCTTTGCCGAAAGCCAAGGCTTTTGCCCTTTGCTCGGCATCATCGTTCAGCACCATTCGAAGCAGAACGTTCGTATCGATGCCTATTGACGTCACGCGTCGCCCTCATGCCCGCCCTTCGGCGCGTCCCCGACAACGTGCCGTCCAACAGCGTCCCGAACCGCGGCATCGATTTCCTCGAGTGAAGCCGGGCCGTCGGGCGGATCTCCCAGGAATCCGGCGAGGTCAGCAAAGTCGAGATTGCGCGGCGTTCCGATCAAGTAGCCATCCACTACCGTCCAGGCGATCATGTCACCCGCCTTGAGCGACAGCGCATCCCTGACGTCCTTTGGGATGGTAAGCTGGCCTTTCGATGTCAGGCTTGCGTAAGCACCCATTTTTCTTACTTTCCGAGAAATTGCTTACAAAACATATTGTAGTTGGAATTTTGTTTTCAAGCAATCACCGTGCCAGTTCCTTCAGCCCGAAGCGGATGAGTTTCGACGCATCGGCGCCCTCGCCCGCCGTCTTCAGCGCCGCCGATACCGCATTGGCGGCGGTGTCACGCGAATAGCCGAGATTGACCAGGGCCGAGACCGCGTCGGTGATCGGCGCGGGCGCCACGCCTTCGCCGAGTTCCTGTTTGAGGCCAATGGTGCCGGTGGCGGTGCCTGCATAGGCAGGTGCCTTGGCCTTCAATTCGGTGACGATGCGCTCGGCCACCTTCTTGCCGACGCCAGGGGCGCGGGAAACCGTGGCGATGTCGCGCAGTGCAATGGCATTGGCGAGGTCGGCCGGCGCCAGCGTCGACAGGATGGCCAGCGCCACCTTGGCGCCGACACCCGGCACGTTGTTCATCAGCAACCGAAACCATTCGCGCTCGAGCTGCGACTGGAAACCATAGAGCCGCAGCATGTCCTCGCGGACATAGGTCTCGATGAACAGCACCACCGCTTCGCCGGGCGAAGGCAGTGCCGCCAGCGTGCGGGTCGAGCAATAGGCGACATAGCCGACGCCGTGGATATCGACGAGACAATGGTCTTCGTCGACCTCGTCGAGCGTGCCCTTGAGCTTGCCGATCATCTCCAACAGCCTCTCATGATGCCAATACCGCCAGCCGATAGGCCGCACTCTGCCGGTGATGCGCGTGGCAAATCGCGATGGCCAGCGCGTCGGCGGCGTGTTCGGTGTCGAAGATCGCCTTCGGCAGCAGCACCTTCACCATCATGTGGATCTGCTTCTTGTCACCGTGGCCGACTCCGATCACCGCCTTCTTCACCGCATTGGGCGCATATTCGGCGACGACGAGGCCCGCCCGCGCCGGGACCAGCATGGCAATGCCGCGCGCCTGGCCGAGCTTCAGCGTCGCAACGGCGTCCTTGTTGACGAAGGTCTGTTCGACGGCGGCCTCATGCGGCATGGCCTGATGCAGGACTTCGGCAAGCCCATCATGCAATTGGCAGAGCCGCATCGCCAGCGCTGCCTTGTCCTCGGAGCGCACGGTGCCTGAAGCGACAAAACGCAAGGAATTGCCGAGACTCTCGACAATGCCCCAGCCGGTGCGCCTGAGCCCCGGATCGATGCCGATGATGCGAATCGCGTCCCCCATCCGGTGACTTTACCCCCGGCGGACAGCGATGCCAGCGAAATGTGAACAAACCAGAAACGACCCTTGCCAAGGGGGGATTGCGAAATCGCTTAATTGCGGGCGAACGCCGTGTTGAGCAGGCTGATCTGGTCCGAAACCGGATTGGGCCTGCGGGCCACGGGCTGCATGTCGACCATCGCGCCGGCGCCGTAGATCTCTTCATCCATGCGGCGCACCAATGCCTGCAGGCGCAGCGATCGGTTGACGAGGTCGAGGAAATCGTTCGGCAGTTCGGCCCAGCCGGCCGCTTCGTCATGCGCGGAAGCGGTATCGAGGCGCACCTTGGACTTTTCCGAGGCGACCTGGTCGCGGGTCATCTCGCCGGAATTCGCCGCGCGCTGCAAAAGCAGCCACGAGGCAACCTGCATCAGCCTGGTGGTCAATCGCATCGATTCGGCCGCGTAGAGCGTGGCCGCCAGCCGCGACAGTTTCTTGGCCTCGGCCCGGCCCTTGCCGTCGAGATACTCCGCCGCCTGTTCGACCAGCCCCATGCCTTCCTGGTAAAGCGGTTTGAAAGAGTGCGAAAAAACCCGGCGCTCCGCCAGCTTCACGGTTTTCGCAATGCCCTTCGAAGGCTCGTTCATTGATAACGCCCCTGCACTCGCAACCGGCCGATTCGGCTCTCTGCCGATACACCCGGGACCCTATATAACTGAAGCTTGAAAATGCGCTTCGTCCGGGGTGAAGGCAAGCACATGTTTAACAGAAGGTTAACGGGGAACGGCCGCGCGGAATGCCGCCGGAATGCGGACAAAAAAAGAGCCGCGGATAAGGCGGCTCTCAGGAGTTTAACAGGGAGGCGTCAAACAAAGTGGCTCCAACCACTCGGTAAGAATCCAGATCACTGGATGGACATAGTAAACGCCTGTAAAGCTTAATGAACCCTTAACATCCCTGATATTTTTTAACCCGACACCGTGCTCCTGTGCCGTAACAGCACAGCCGCACAGGCCGGTTTCAACCTTCCCTCAGGCCTTTTTCCACACCACCGGCAAGGCAATGAAGGCGAACAGCAGAATGCCTGCGTAGAAGCCGATCGAGGATATCCCCAGCAACGGCTCGATCCCCGGATTTCCGGCAAGCAGTATATAAAGGCCGATCATGAGCCCGATGCCGCTGATTGCCGTCAGCCAGAAATGGACCAGGGCCAGCGTCTTTTGCCCGGCAGCCGGAAACAGGTGGTAAAAGAACGCGAAGACCGCCGACATCAGCCAGCCCGCCACCATAGTGTGGGCGTGGGTCGGCATCTGGCCGTGATCTTCGCTGATGGCCATGTGGATGCCGAGTGCCATGCCGCACACCGCATAGATGATCGCCAGCGTGAAGAAATTCCGTGCTGTCCCTTGCATATCAGTCCCCCGAATTGCCTTTTCCCAAGCTGGGAATGAGTTGATCGTCAGGCGAGCGCTGTCGCCGCCGGATTTCCGGCGTCGGCACTAGCATCGGCACTGTTTCCGGACGATGTCGCCCCCCACGCTCGCGACATAGCAGAAAATCGGGCGGTGCGTTCATCATATTAGTCGCTCCTTTCGTTAGCCGGCAGTCTGAAACACAGCCGGCTTTTCCACGACATCGTTCGGAAACAGCCGCGGCGCTAAACGCTGCGGCATCTGATCGGCGAGCGGGCAATGGCCACCTCGCCGTCAACCATTGGACATCGGGAGAAAGTCATGGATTGGTATTCCATCGTCAAATTGCTGCACATCATTTCGGCGATGCTTTGGGTCGGTGGCGGCTTCACGCTGATGGTGCTGGCGACGCTGGCGGATCGTGCCGGCAACATTCAGGGAACGCTGCAGGCGATGCGCGCCACCGGCGAGCTGGGCAACCGCTTCTTCGCGCCGATGTCGATGCTGACATTGGCCTTCGGCTTGATCATGTGCTCATTCTGGGTCGGCTTCTCCGATCTCTGGATCCTGATCGGCCTTGCCGGCTACGCCACGACCTTCTGCATCGGCATGTTCGTTTTCAAGCCGACAGCCGACCACATGAGCGCGATGATCGCCAGGGACGGCGTGACGCACGCGGCACTTGCCTACGGCCAGCGCATCCTGCGGGCGGCGCACTTCGATTATGCGGTGATGCTGGTCATCGTCACCGACATGGTGCTGAAGCCGACCCTGCACGACGTCGCCATTCTCGCCGGCATGGTTGTGGTTCTTGCCGCCGGCGCCACAATGGCGCTCGGCCGGACACGGCGCATGGTGCCCAACGCCGCCTGACCAGAGCGGATCACCTGAAGGGGCGCTGGTCTACATCAAGCCGGCAATCCCGTCCCACAGAAGCTTCACAGCCACGACCGCCACGGTCGCATAGGTGAAGGGATAAAAAACCTCCGGCCGCATGCGCCGCACCAGCCACGCACCGGCGATGGTCGACAACGGCGCCAGCGGCATCAGCACCGCCGACGCCGTCAGATTGGCGGTGTCGAACTGGCCGAGCGCGAAATAGGGAATGAGCTTCAGCGCGTTGGTGGCGGCAAAGAAGATCGCTGCTGTGCCCGACAGCACCTTGGGGTCGAGTCGGATCGGCAAGGCATAGACTTGGAAGGGCGGGCCGCCGACATGGGCGACGAAGCTGGTGAAGCCTGCGACCGTGCCCCATATGGCCGCAGCCACGCGATTGGGTGCGGCCGCATGGTCGGAACCATGACGAAATTGCAGGTAAAGCCAGCGCAGGACGAAGATGATGGCGACGGCGCCGACGATGAGCCGCACCGCTTCCTCGGTGACGAGTGCTGCCGTCAGCCAGCCAAGCCCGATGCCGATGATGGCGCCCGGCATCATGTCGGCCAGCATCTTTCTGTTATAGACGCCCCACCATGTCCACACCGAGACGATGTCCATCAGGCACAGGATCGGCAGCAGGATGGCGGCCGCCTGCACCGGCGGCATGGTCAGCGCCATCAGCGGCACGCCGACAAAGCCGACGGCGCCGCCAAAACCGCCCTTGGACAGGCCGACCAGAATGACCGCCGGGACGGCGGCCGCGTAGAACCACGGATCGAGAAGCAGGCCTGACATGGGGAGGGGCTGGTCTGGAGGGAAAGCGGATCAACGTCTGAATAGCCTGGAATCGCCTGCTCGGCGACTGCAAATATGGGCTGGCCGCGACATATCGGGCCAACGGGCTTCGAACCCTTATCGGCGCGCCGAAACCAGCAGGAACATCGGCCGCTCGAGCTCTTCCGCAAGATCCGGCCTGGCCGCGATCTGCGCGCCCGTCGGACGGAATTCCTCGACATGCTCGATTGTGAAACCCTGCGGATCAGCGTGTTGAGCGTTGTGCCGATGGTGCGGTGATGTTTGACCACCCCCTTGGCCAGCCAGTCGGTCTTGCGCGGCCCTTCCACCAGATACCGGTCGACAGGCCAGGTCCTTTTCCCTTCCCCATCGATCGACCAGCCCGGATTGGTTGGGGCCATGTAGATCGGATGTTCCGTCGAGAAGACAAAATGGCCGCGGGGCGACAGGGCCTAGTGCACGGTCCTGAACAGGCGCTCAATATCCTCGACATAGTGCAAGGCGAGCGAACTGTAGGCGAGATCGAAGCCGCCTTGCGGCAGGCTTAGCTGGTCGAGGTCGGCTCTCTCGTAGGTGACGCCGGCGTCCGGGCCGGCCGCTCTCGCACGGGCAAGCATCTTCTCCGACAGGTCAAGCCCAAGGACTTGCCTCGCCCCCTGCTCGTGCGCCCAGCGGCAAAACCAGCCGAAGCCGCAGCCGAGGTCGACGATCCTGAGGCCTGCCACGTCAGGTAGCATCGCACGCAGCGCCGGCCACTCGGCGGCGCCGTCCAGGCCTTCGACAGAGCGGCCAAGCTGGCTGTAGCCCGCGAAGAAATCCGGCTGATCGTAAATGTTTTGCGCCATGTTTTTCTCGCTCCTCGGACAGTCATCTGGCGGAAGACTGACATTTGGTGTACTCGCCGCGCCTTTCCACCATGGCCACGCGGGGTCAAGCCTGTGAGCCCGATGGCAACCCCAGTGGCGGCGGCCGTCGCCGGATCGGCTGTGCCTTGATGATGGCGGTGCTGGTCTCGGCCTTGTCGGCGATACGGTCGAGAATGCCGTCGAGGTCGCCGATCGAGCGCACGTACAGCCGGGCGACGAAACAGTCATCGCCCGTTACCTTGTCGCATTCGCCGAACTCGGCAATCTCCTCGATCAGTTTCTGGACGATGTGCAGCTTGCCCGGCAAAGGTTTGATCCGCACGATCGCCTGGAGCGTATAGCCGAGCGCCAGCGGATCGATCTCAACGGTGAACGCCCGGATGACGCCCCGTTCCTCGAGCCGCCGCAGCCGCTCCGAGACGCTCGGCGACGACAGCCCGACCTGGGCCGCGAGATCCTTCAGCGAGGTCCGCGCATCCCTGACCAGGATTTCCAGCAGATTTCGGTCGAAGTCATCTAGCATTTATTTTTCTCGCGGACTCCAAGGTGATTGCCTAAGATAATTAGGCAAACCCCCTCATATGCCCTTTTCCTGGAGATGGAAAGCCTCGGCATCGCATGAGATTATGCCGCCTCAACGGGTTCAGAGGGCTTATCATGAACGATACTGTACGTGGCACGGTCGAAATGTCGGCCGCAATGGCGATCCTGGGAACGATCGGATGGTTCGTCATCATGTCCGGCCAGCCGATCATGGATGTGGTGTTCTGGCGCTGCGCGTTCGGCGCGCTGACGCTGCTCGTCATCTGTGCTTCGCTTGGATTGTTGCGCAACAGACTGTCGTTGCGCATCATCGGCCTCGCGGCGCTTGGAGGTGCGGCGATCGTCATCAACTGGCTGCTCCTGTTCAGCGCCTTCTCACGCGCCTCCATCTCGATCGCCACCGCGGTCTACAACACGCAGCCCTTCATGCTGGTCGGCTTCGGGGCGCTGTTGTTCGCCGAGCGGCTGACATTGACCAAGCTGACCTGGCTGGCAATCGCCTTCGCCGGCATGGTGCTGATCGTCGGGGCCGCCCCTGACTCCGGCGATGTCGGTACGAACTATTTCGCCGGCATTCTCATGGCCCTGGCCGCCGCCTTCTTCTGGGCCGTCGCGGCCATCGTCACCAAGAAGCTCAAGGGCACGCCGCCGCATCTGATCGCGCTCATCCAGGTCTGCGTCGGCGTCGTCATGCTGGCGCCCTTCGCCAATCTCTCGCATCTTCCCGCCGACCCATGGAGCTGGGCCATGCTGGCGACGCTCGGCATCGTCCACACCGGCCTGATGTACATCCTGATGTACGGCGCCATCCAGAAGCTGCCGACGCATCTGCAGGGGTCGCTGTCCTTCATCTACCCGGTCGTTGCCATCCTGGTCGATGTCACCGCCTTCGGCCATCGGCTGCATTTCAGTCAGGTCGTCGGCGCCGCCGCCATCCTGATCGCTGCCGCCGGCATGAACCTCGGCTGGACATTGTGGAAATCGAGACCGTCCGCCGCGAGCCCGCAGCCGATCAAGTAAGGCGGCATGCCGGCTACCCGGTCGGTCAAAAATTGCGATCCTGGCTGCCCGCCTGTTCAAGGCGGGCAGTTTGCTCTATGCCGCAATCCAACCATCTTCGCCCGGCATAGGCGAAACCCGGGATCGAAGAACCATGAATGACGCAACGCCCCCCAACCGCTGCCGCATCGTACTGATCGCGCCACCCGGCGTGCCGGCCACCCGCATCGCGGCCGCGTTCGACGGCGGCGACATCGCCTCGCTGATCCTGCCCGAGAACGGCATGGACGAGGCCTCCTTCCAGGCCTTTGCCGAACAGGTCGTGCCGGCCGCGCAGGCCGCGGGCGTGGCCGTCATCATCGCTGGCGACACCCGCATCGCGGGCCGGGTCCAGGCCGACGGCATCCATGTCGAGGTCTCCAAGGCCGAACTCGCGGAGACGATCGAGCATTTCCAGGCGAAAATGATGGTCGGCGCCGGCGGTGCCAAGACCCGCGACGACGCGCTGGAGCTTGGCGAAGCCAGGCCCGATTACATTTTCTTCGGCCGCTTCGGCTACGACAACAAGCCCGAGCCGCATCCGCGCAACCTGTCATTGGGGCAATGGTGGGCGCAGATGATCCAGATCCCCTGCATCGTCGAGGCCGGTTGCGATCTTGCCTCCGTCGAGACGGTGGCCGCCACCGGCGCCGAGTTCGTCGCGCTGTCCAGCGCCGTGTTCGCCGACGGCGTCGATCCAAAGGCGGCGATCACTCGCGCCAATGCGCTGCTCGACGAAACAGCGCCGCGCTTCGAGGATTGACGTGTCCCTGGCAAGGCTTTCCCTTCAGGCCCTGCTTGCGGCGGTGATGATCCAGGCCGCCGCCGCCGAAACCATACCCTTGCCGCAGCCCAAGCCTGAAACCGGCGTGCACACCGACAAGCCGATCGAAAACCAGCTGCCCCAGCCTGCCACCACGGCGGAGCCCGCACCGCTGCCCTCGGTCGACAGCGTCAATCCCGATCGTTTCGGCGCCAAGCCGGCCGACGCCGCCTATGGTGCCTTCCAGCGCGGGCTCTACAAGACCGCCTACAATCTGGCGCTGGTCCGTGCGCAGAATGGCGACCCGGCGGCGCAGACGCTGGTGGCCGAGATCCTGTCGCGCGGGTTGGGTGTGCCGTTGAACTCGGCCGAGGCCGCGAAATGGTACGCGCTTGCCGCCGAGCAGGGCGTGCCGGAATCGCAGTTTCAATACGCGCTGATGCTGCTCGACGGCCGCTACGTCAAGAAGGATGCGAAGGGGGCCTACGCCCTGATGCAGGCCGCCGCCGAAGCCGGCAACCAGCTGGCGCAATTCAATTTCGCGCAGATGCTGGTCCAGCAGGATCCCGGCGACGCCGGCCTGGCCAAGGCGGTTTCCTATTATGAGCGCGCTGCGGCGAGCGGTCTCGCCGATGCGCAATACGCCATGTCTCAGATCTATGCCAATGGCGTCGGCGGCAAGCCGCGCGACGACGCACAGGCACGGCGGCTGCTGGCGCAGGCCGCCCGTCAGAACTATGACACCGCGCAGATCGATCTCGCCGCCTGGATGATCGAGGGCCGCGGCGGCGCGCGCGACCTGAAATCGGCGTTCGGCTGGACGAAGCAGGCCGCCGAAGGCGGCAACGTCGCGGCCCAGAACCGCCTGGCAAAACTCTATATGCAAGGCATCGGCACCGATCCGGACCTCGTGCTCGCCGGCGCCTGGTACATCGTCGCCCGCCGCGCCGGCCTCATCGATCAGGAAATGGACGATTTCCTGCAAGGGCTGAGCGACGACCAGACCAAGCAGGCCCTGCAGAAGGCGAACCGCCTGCCCTGAGGACAGCGCGCACGCTTATTGCATGTGATCCAGGACGACTTTGCCGAAGGGCGAGCCGTGTTCGAGATGGCGGAAGGCGCTGGCTGCCTCACGCCACGGCAAGACCTTGTCGATCACCGGCGTCAACCGGTTGACGGCAAGAGCCCGGTTCATCGCCTCGAAGGATTCGCGCGAACCAACCGGTATCCCGCGTGCCCGGACCTGGCGGCGGAAGATGTCGAGCGGGTTGACTGCCCCTTCACTGCCGCCGAGATAGCCAATTACGTTGATCTGGGCACCCCGCGCCGAAGCCCTCAGCGACTGGGCGAAGCTTTGCGGCCCGCCGACTTCGATGATGTGATCGGCGCCCAGCCCACCGGTGAGCGCCAGCACGGCTGACGCCCAATCCGGGTCGCTGCGGTAGTTGATGCCATCATGGGCGCCAAGCGCTTTTGCGCGCGTGAGCTTGTCGTCGCTGCTTGACGTGACGATGACGCGTGCGCCGGCGGCGGCGGCAAACTGCACCGCAAACAGCGAGACACCGCCTGTGCCCAGGCTCAGCACCGTCTCGCCGGGTTTCAACCGGCCTTCGGTGAACAGCGCATGCCAGGCCGTCACGGCGGCGCAAGGCAGGGTCGCGGCCTCGACGTCGCTCAGGTGCTCTGGCGCAAGGACGGCCGCCTGTTCATCCAGCCTGGCTAACTCGCTGAGCAACCCGTCGATGGGACCGCCCCGTTGATAGGAGGGTTCGGCCATGGCGAAACTGCCGCCGATCCAACGCTGCCAGAATGTAGCGCAGACTCGGTCGCCGACCTTGAAACGGGTCACTTCGGCGCCAACGGCAACCACTTCGCCGACGCCGTCCGAAAGCGGAACCAATGGCAGCGCAAAGGCAGTGTGGTAACTGCCACGGGCGATTTCCACATCGCGGTAATTCAGTGCCGTGGCCTTGACCTTGATGATCATCTCCTGGCGGCCCGGTTCCGGCATCGGCCGCTCGACCAGCCTGAGATTGTCGATGCCGCCCGGGTGCTGCAATTCGATGGCCTTCATTGTCTTCTTTCCGTTTGGAGGTCCCTGGAAAGGAAAATCGCTTGCCTTGCTTATGATTTCAAATTCATAATAATCAGTATGATTATGCATTTGGAGCACCGCTAGAATGCTGGAGGAACTGCGCACGCTCGTTCTGTTCGCCGAGGAAGGCTCTATTCAGAATGTGGCCCGGCGCCTGCCTTTGACGCAGCCTGCCGTCACCCGTCAGGTGCAGCGACTGGAGGATATGCTCGAGACAACGCTTCTTGATCGCCGACAGAAGCCGCCGCGCCTGACCACGGCGGGACTGGAGGTGTTGGAGCGCGCGAAGGACATACTGGCGTCAATCGAGGCTCTGAAAGCCTTCGCCGCCGACACCGAACCGCAAGGCGTACTGCGTGTCGGCTTGGCACATGGCTTATCCGACGGGAGCGTTGCGGGCGGCATAGCTCGCGCGGCTGCGACGTTTCCAAAAATATCCTTGCGGCTCAAGACCGGTTGGAGCGCGGATCTGATCGAGCAGTTCGAGCGCGGCCTACTCGACATGGGGATTGTTCTACGACCCGCCGGTCATCAAGGCCCGGACGTGCTCGGCACCGAACGTCTCGCCGTCATAGCGCAGGCCGGCGCTACCAAATCCCGTCTTACGGACGCCGCCTGGGCTTCCATGCCTTGGGTGCTCAGTCCCGAGCCTTGCGACGCACGTCAGAGACTCCTCGCCATTTTGGGCGGCGAACGGCATCGGCTCGTTGTGGCGGCGGAAATTCAGGACCCGGCGATGCAGATGGAATGGGTACGTCGGGGACACGGCCTCGGCCTCATGCCGTCGCGGCTCGCCGCGCGCGGACTTCCCGACGACCTCGCGCTTGTCGATACTGGAGATTTGGACCTTTCATTGCAGGTCGTGGCACTACGCTCTCCTCACCTCAACCGCCTGGCGAAGGCCGCGCAGGCCATTGCAACGACCGTCGGCGACGTCCTCGATATCGAAACCTGATGCCGGCTTGCCGGCTGGCCGACCCGTCCTCCCTTGCCTCTCCGGGCGATTTGTGGTCTTGGAGCCCTAAATCGCTTGTCACGGCGAACATCCCAACCAACGGTCTGGCCGTTGGCAGCATCCCGGATCCCATCATCATGGCCAAGATCAATGGCAACGAAATCCGTCCCGGCTATGTCATCGAACACGATGGCGGCCTCTGGGTGGCGGTCAGGACCAACACCGTCAAGCCCGGCAAGGGCGGCGCCTATAACCAGGTCGAACTGAAGAACCTCATCAACGGCACCAAGCTCAACGAACGCTTCCGTTCGGCCGAGACGGTCGAGCAGATCCGGCTCGACCTGAAGGATTTTTCCTTCCTCTACGAGCAGGAAGACGCGCTGGTGTTCATGGATACTCAAAGCTACGAGCAGCTCGAACTGAACAAGGATTTCGTCGGCGACCGCGCCGCGTTCCTGCAGGACGGCATGATGGTGACGGTTCAGCTCTACGAGGAGCGGCCGATCGGCATTTCACTGCCCGACTATGTGACGTTGACCATCACCGAGGCGGATCCCGTGGTGAAGGGCCAGACGGCGGCGTCCTCCTACAAGCCGGCTGTGCTGGAAAACGGCATTCGGGTCCTGGTCCCGCCCTTCATCGGCGCCGGCGAACGCATCATCGTCGACACCAACGAAATCACTTACGTGCGCCGCGCCGACTGATGCATGTCGCCCAAAGGTGGCCCTGGTTTTGGGTCACCGGCATGTATCGAGACAGAGTTTAAAGCGCCGCACCAGGAAGAAGCACTATGGCACGCTCTGCCCTCCTCAACGTCATGGTCCAAGCCGCAATGAAGGCCGGCCGCTCGCTGTCGCGCGACTTCGGCGAGGTCCAGAACCTACAGGTCTCGATGAAGGGCCCTGGCGACTATGTCAGCCAGGCCGACCGCAAGGCCGAGGACATCGTGTTTGCCGAATTGTCGAAAGCGCGCCCGGGCTACGGTTTCCTGATGGAAGAGCGCGGCACGGTCATTGGCGATGACAGCCAGCACCGCTGGATCGTCGATCCGCTCGACGGCACCACCAATTTCCTGCACGGCATTCCGCTTTTCGCCGTCTCCATAGCGCTTGAGCGCCAGGGCCAGATCGTTGCCGGCGTCATCTACAATCCGGCCATGGATGAGCTCTATACCACCGAGCGCGGCGGCGGCGCCTTCATGAATGATCGCCGCCTGCGCGTCGCCGGCCGCACCAAGCTTGTCGACACGGTGATCGGCTGCGGCGTGCCGCATCTCGGCCGCGGCCATCACGGCAATTTCCTGGTCGAACTGCGCAACGTCATGGCCGAGGTCTCGGGCATACGCCGCATGGGCTCCGCCTCGCTCGATCTTGCCTATGTCGCCGCCGGACGCATGGACGGGTTCTGGGAGGTCGGCCTGTCGGCCTGGGACATCGCCGCCGGCCTGCTCTTGATCCGCGAGGCGGGCGGCTTCGCCTCCGACATGGATGGTGGGCAGGACATGCTGGACACCGGCACGGTCGTCGCCGGCAACGAGATCATCCAGCGCGCATTGCTGAAGACGGTGAAAAAGCCGCTCCCGCCGCGCTGAACCGCCGCAGTCGTAAAACCGCAAACAAAGCTTGAAATACTGTCCGTCGGTCGCCCAGATTAAGGGTGATGCAGGACGATAGATGACCGACACCCCGCCACAGATCGACATCCCGTTCATCGGACGCTGGCACTATTCGCGCGCCGAGATGATCGCCGACGGGATCGTCCATGCTGTTGGGATCGTGCTGGCGATAGCGGCCGGTTCGGCACTACTGGCGCTCGCCGCCTCCCGGGTCGGGCCCAGCGAATACATCGCAGCCGCCTTCTATGTCGTCTCGCTGCTCACGGTGCTTTCTGTGTCGCTGACTTATAATCTGTGGCCGGTGACCTCGCCCGCGAAATGGATTTTGCGGCGTTTCGATCATGCCGCGATCTATCTGTTGATCGCCGCCACCTACACACCCTTTCTCGCCCAGTTGGGAAACTCGCCGCTGGCGCGCTGGATGATCGTTCTGGTCTGGGTCGCGGCGGCAACGGGCATTGCCATCAAGGTGTTTTTCCCCGGCCGCTTCGACAAGCTGGCGATCGTCTTCTACCTTGCTATCGGCTGGAGCGGCATCGTCCTTGTCAAACCGCTTGTCGAGACGCTGCCGACCACGTCGATCGTGCTCATCGTCGCCGGCGGCGTCGTCTATTCCTGCGGCGTGATTTTCTTCGCCTGGAAGGCGCTGCGCTTCCACAACGCCCTGTGGCACGGCTTCGTCGTCACCGGCGCCGGCCTGCATCTGGCGGCCATGGTCGATTGCCTGGTCATCAACCGCCTTTGAAGCGCCGGCTCCAAAAGCCACCTGTGGCAATATTGCCAAGCACCATTCAATTTGGTCACAATTCCGTTTAGAGTCGCCAATTACGTGATCGGCGGCAGCGGCATCGGAAACGGGGCACGGATGGCTTTTCTCAGATCCTTCGGCATGGGCAGGCGCTCCGACGTGCTCATCTACGATCCGCACAAATTGTCGAGCCCTCAGGTCTTTCTGCTAACCATGGTCATCTTCCTGGCCATCGTCGCCTTCATCGCCGCCATCCTGACCCGCCAGGTCACGACGGCATTCGTCACCAATCCCGGCCTCAACGGCCTGATCGTCGGCGTGCTCGTCGTCGGTATCCTGCTGGCCTTCACGCAGGTCGGGCGGCTGTTTCGCGAGGTGCGCTGGGTCAACTCCTTCCGCGCCGGCTCCGAAACCACCGAACCGGTGCTGCTGGCGCCGATGAAGGCGATGATCGGTCGCTCGTCGTCCGTGGCCTTTTCGACCTCCTCGATGCGCACAATGCTCGATTCCATCGCCACGCGCCTCGACGAAAGCCGCGACACCTCGCGCTACCTGGTTGGCCTTCTGGTGTTCCTCGGCCTGCTTGGCACTTTCTGGGGCCTGTTGAATACGATCGGCTCGATCCGCGAGACGATCGAATCGCTCGATCCCGGCACGGGTGATGCCGCGGCGGTGCTCGATTCGCTGAAGCAGGGCCTGTCGGCGCCGCTGGCCGGCATGGGCACCGCCTTCTCGTCCTCGCTGTTCGGCCTCTCCGGTTCACTCGTGCTCGGCTTCCTCGACCTGCAGGCCGGCCGCGCCCAGACGCGCTTCTACACCGAGCTCGAGAACTGGCTGTCCTCGGTCACCGATCTGTCGTCCGACATCGTCGTTTCCGACCCGGCCAAGGCCGAATCTTCCGACGAGATCCGCGTCCTGTCGGAACGGCTGCGCAGCATGCAGGAGAACGGCGGCGGCTCCAATCCGCGCGTCGCCACCGCCATGGCCAATCTCGCCGACGGCATTTCCGGCCTGGTCAAGAACATGCGTTCCGAGCAGCAGATCATGCGCGATTGGGTCGAGGCCCAGTCCGACGAGCAGAAGGCGATGCGCAACACGCTGGAAAAGATCGCCGACGCGCTGAAGAAGCCCGGGGTGCACTAGCATGGCGCTTGCCAGGGGCCGGCGT
Organism: Mesorhizobium salmacidum (SeqCode); assembly: GCF_037179605.1. Classification (NCBI taxonomy): domain Bacteria; kingdom Pseudomonadati; phylum Pseudomonadota; class Alphaproteobacteria; order Hyphomicrobiales; family Phyllobacteriaceae; genus Mesorhizobium; species Mesorhizobium salmacidum (SeqCode). The sequence continues at coordinate 161,184 of NZ_JAPYKS010000004.1, read as the reverse complement.
ACCGATCGCCGTATCGACTATTGGCCTGGCTTCGTCGACGCGTTGTCGACGCTGCTGCTCGCCATCATGTTCCTGCTCACCGTTTTCGTGTTGGCGCAGTTCCTGCTCGGCCGTGAAATCTCCGGCAAGGACACGGCACTGTCGCGCCTCAACTCGCAAATCAACGAACTGACCCAGCTTCTGGCGCTGGAGCGCTCGACGGCGCAGGACAAGGAGGATTCGCTCGCCAATCTGCAGGCGTCCCTGTCGGCGGCGCAGGCGGAAAAGAGCCGGCTCGAACAGTTGCTGGCGCAAGGTGCCGGCGCCGGCGACGCCGCCAACCAGCGTGCCGCGCAGCTGGGTGGTGAACTCGACAACCAGCGCCAGATCAGCCAGCAGGCGCTGAGCCAGGTCGAGATCCTCAACCAGCAGATCGCGGCCTTGCGCAAGCAGATCGGCGCGCTTGAGGATGCCCTCAACGTCTCCGAAACGCGCGACCGCGATTCCAACACCAAGATCGCCGATCTCGGCCGTCGCCTGAACGTGGCGCTGGCGCAGCGTGTGCAGGAATTGAACCGCTACCGCTCCGATTTCTTCGGGCGCCTGCGCGAAATCCTCGCCGACCGCGAGAACATCCGCATCGTCGGCGACCGCTTCGTGTTCCAGTCGGAAGTGCTGTTCCCGACCGGCTCCGAAGTGATCAACGACGCCGGCAAGGTCGAGATGAAGAAGCTCGCCGATGCCATCATTGAATTGCAGAAAGAGATCCCGCCGGAGATCAACTGGGTGCTGCGCGTCGATGGTCACACCGACAACAAACCGCTGTCCGGCAACGGCCGTTACCGCGACAATTGGGAGCTGTCGACGGCGCGCTCGACCTCGGTGGTCAAGTTCCTGATCGAGAACGGCGTGCCGGCCAACCGGCTCGTCGCCGCCGGCTTCGGCGAGTTCCAGCCGCTCGACCCCGCCGACACCGACGAAGCGCGTAACAAAAACCGCCGCATTGAACTGAAGCTCACCGAACGTTGATCCATCCTCACGCGAACTCACGCGAATTTGTTCGCCGGCTCAACTCTAGGGCGCAAGCGGCGGCCGGCAAGGCCTGAAAAGATTATCTTTTTTTAATTACACTTCGCGCGGAAGCGCTCCTAGCTTGCTGCGCAGGGCCGAGAACCGCCGGCGATGCCTCCCATCGCGACGCGACGGAACTGGACGACCCAAACAAGTCGGAAGGCGAAGCGGCGCGGCCGCTCTCCCTTCCCGGCAGGAGGAACCTCCCCATGAGCACTTCAGCATCTCTCAAGACTGCAACCCTTGCCGCGATTCTGATCGCGGCAAGGGTTGCCGGCGCCTATGCCGCGGGCCACCACAAGGGCGCACTCGATGCGACTGATCCGACCGATTTGACGGGCCCGCGTGTCGAGGCGCTCATTGAACAGGTTCGGGGTGTCCATCAGGGCATCGTCGATGCCAGGCGAGCCAACAACATCACCCCGGCCGTCGCGGAGCGCCTGGAAATGCGCACCGCCCGTATCGGTCGGGCCGCCGAGAAGGTAGCCGCGTCGGATCACGGCAGGATACCGGCCGCGCAATACCATGACCTGCTGCGCCAGCTCGACACCGTCGACCAGCGTCTGATGGTCAACACCGGCAGCGGTTTCCTGATGGGCGATGGCGCTGACGGCGGAAACTATCCGAACGGCTGAGGCGATCCTGACTGAAAGTTCCAGGAGGAAGGGATCAACTGGCGCCTTCGGTGACCCCAATCCCGCAGGCGTCCTTTTCCTTACCAGCCCATCCTGCCTACCAACCGAGCCAGACCGCGATCAGGGCGGCCGCCGCCGGCACGGTCTGGATGTAAAGGATCTTGCGGCCGACCGTTGCCGCGCCATAGAGACCGGCAATGGCCACGCACAACAGGAAGAAGACCTTGACCTGGAACCCGCCGGCGCCGAGGTAAAGCCCCCAGATCAGGCCGGCGGCGAGAAATCCGTTGTAGAGGCCCTGATTGGCGGCGAGCACCTTCGAGGCACTGGCGAATTCCGGCGTCAGGCGGAATGTCTTGTGCCCGCGCGGCGTGTCCCAAAGAACCATCTCGAGATAGACGATGTAGACATGGATCAAGGCCACCAGCCCAACCAGGATGTTGCCGATCATTCTGCTCCCCCTGCATGCGTCGCCGGCAGCATTTCATGCTCGACCTCGCCTGCGCAAGCTGCATCTGCTGAATGGGATCTGAGGGTTGCCAAGGCTTTTGCGTTGGTGTCTTTTCGCGCCGTCCTCAATCACGGAAGCCGCCATGTCCTTTCACAAACTCGACGACCTCGGCCACAAGCTCGAAGCGCTTGAGCATGCGCTGGCCATCCTCGGCGCCGATGAAGCGACCCATATGGCCGTTGGCGGTGGCGAGAAGCGCGCCGAGGCGATGGCGGCACTGGCCGGCATGTATCACACCAGGGCGACCGCGCCGGAAATATCGGACTGGATCGCGGCCGCCGAAGCCGAGGCATTGGACGATGAGCAGCGCGCGGCCTTGACCGAACTGCGGCGGCAGTACACCAACCTGACCTGCCTGCCGGTCGAATTCGTCGAACGCCAGACAACGGCGCGCATGCGTTGCGAGCAGCTATGGCGCGACCTGCGCGCCAAGAACAACTGGGCTGGCTTCCAGCCGGCGCTCGAGGGCGTGGTGGCGCTGGTGCGCGAAGAGGCGGCCCTGCGCTCCGACGTGCTCGGCCTCGCGCCCTATGACGCGCTGATGGAACAATACGATCCCGGCAACCGCACGGCGGACATCACTCCCGTCTTCGCCGACCTGAAGGCCTTCCTTAGAGGCTTCGTGCCGGAGGCGCTGGCGATCCAGGAAGCGCGGCTGCGCAGGCATCCGCTGAAGCCGCTTTCGGGCACCTATGCCATCGACCGGCAACGCGAACTCGGTCTCGCCATGATGGTGGCGGTCGGCTTCGACCTGACGCACGGCTCGCTGTCGGTGTCGCACCATCCGTTCTGCGGCGGCGTGCCCAGCGACGTGCGCATCACCACCCGCTACAAGACATCGGACTTCCTGTCGGCGCTGATGGGCGTGCTGCACGAGACCGGCCATGCGCTCTATGAGCAGAATCTGCCGAAGGCATGGTCGCACTGGCCGCTCGGCAAGGCCCGCGGCATGGCCGTGCATGAAAGCCAGAGCCTGTTCGTCGAAAAGCAGATCGGCCGCAATCCTGCTTTCTGGCACTGGGCGCTGCCGGTGGTGGAAAAGCATCTCGGCGAAACCTGGTCGCTCGATGATCTCCTGCCGCATGTGCATCGCGTCGAGCGCGGCCTGATCCGCGTGGATGCCGACGAAGTAACCTATCCGCTGCATGTCATCCTGCGCTACGAACTGGAGCAGGAACTCGTCTCGGGCAGGCTGGAGGTGGCTGACCTACCCGAAGCCTGGGACGCCAAGATGCGCGACTATCTCGGCCTCTCCACCATCGACAATCCGGCCGATGGGCCGATGCAGGACGTGCACTGGCCGGGTGCCGCCTTCGGCTATTTCCCCTCCTACACGCTTGGCGCGATGATGGCGGCGCAGCAATGGGCCGCGCTGGTGCGCGAACACCCGTCAGCCGACGACGACCTGGTGAAAGGGAATTTCGCGGCCATCAACGACTGGCGCCGCAAGAAGATATGGGCGCAGGGATCGCGCTGGACGACGCCGGACCTGCTCGAACGCGCCACCGGCGAAAAACTCAACGCCGTTTATTTCGTCAATCACCTGAAGCAGCGCTACGGTGGATGAGACCGGCCATATCGAGCCCCGCTATTCCGCCGCGCCCCTGAAGGCGCTGGCGCCGGTCTCGAATTGCAGCTTGGCCAGCCGCGCATAGATGCCGCCCTTGACGACCAGGCTCTGATGCGTGCCTTCCTCGACGATGCGGCCGCCATCCATGACCAGGATCCTGTCGGCCTTGAGCACGGTCGCCAGGCGGTGGGCGATGACGATGGTGGTGCGGCCTTGCATCAGCCGCTCGAGCGCTGTCTGCACCAGCGTCTCGCTTTCGGCGTCGAGGGCCGAGGTCGCCTCGTCGAGCAACAGGATCGGCGCGTCGCGCAGGATGGCGCGGGCGATCGCTACCCGCTGGCGCTGGCCGCCTGACAGCGTCACGCCGCGTTCGCCGACCTGGCTGTCGTAACCTTTCTCAAGCTTGAGGATGAATTCGTCGGCCAACGCATCCTTCGCCGCCGCCTCGATCTCGGCCTCGCTGGCGCCTGGCCGGCCAAAGCCGATATTGTCGCGCGCGCTCGCCGCGAAGATGGTGACATCTTGCGGCACGATGGCGATGCGCTGCCTGACCGCGATGGGATCAGCCTCACGCACGTCGATGCCGTCGATCAGGATCTTGCCGGTTTCGGGATCGTAGAAGCGCAGGATCAGCGAAAAGACGGTGCTCTTGCCGGCACCCGAGGGACCGACGATCGCCACCGTCTCGCCGGGTTTGACCGAAAAACTCAAGCCATGGACGGCGGCGCGGTCGGGCCCCGCCGGATAAGAGAACGAGACGTCGTCGAAGATGATCGCGCCCTTCACGATTGCCGGCATCGGCTTCGGCTCGGCCGGCGCCTGGATCGCCGGCGTCTCGGCCAGGATCTCGGTCAGCCGTTCGGCCGCACCCGCTGCTTGCGCGAGTTCGCCCCAGACTTCCGACAGCGCGCCGAGCGCGCCGGCGGCGAACACCGAATAGAGCAGGAACTGGCCAAGGGTGCCGGGTGACAGATTGCCGTCGAGCACGTCGCGCGAGCCGAACCACAACACCGCGACGACCGACGAGAAAATGGTGAAGATGGCGAAGAAGGTGAGGAAGGAACGCGCGAAGGTCGAGGCACGTGCCGCCTCGAAGGCGGCTTCCACCGCGCCCGAAAAACGACCGGTGACCAGTTTCTCATTGGTGAAGGCCTGCAGCGTGCGCACCGCGCCGATCTGCTCGCTGGCATAGGCTGTCGCCTCGGCGAGCGTGTCCTGTGCCTGCCGGGATTTGCGCCTCACGGAGCGGCCGAAGGCGACCAGCGGCAGCACGATGATTGGAATGGCCGCTATGACCAGGCTGGACAGTTTTGGGCTGGTGACAACCATCATCGCCACGGCGCCGAGCCCAAGGATGACGTTGCGCAGCGCGACCGAAGCCGTGGCGCCTACCGCCGACTTGACCTGCGTGGTGTCGGCGGCGAGCCGCGACACGATCTCGCCCGACTGGGCAGTGTCGAAGAAGGCCGGCGACAGCGTCGTCACATGAGCGAAAACGTCGCGCCTGATATCGGCGACGACGCGCTCGCCGAGCGTGATGACGAAATAGTAGCGGCCGGCCGAGGCGGCCGCCAAAAGCGCCGCCATGGCCACCAGCGCGGCGAAATATTCAGCGATGATGGTGGATCCCGCCGGCGTGAAGCCATGATCGATCATGCGCCGCACCGCCAGCGGCAGCGCCAGCGTTGTCATCGCCGCGACTGCCAGCGAGACGACGGCGCCCGCCACCATTTTCCGGTAGCGGCCGATGTAAGGGAACAGGCGCCTGAGCGGCTTGAGCGAGCGGCGGCGCTCGTCTGCGCTGCTGGATTGCGCCATCCCGGTGTTTCCTCTAGCCGCCTTGTTGTATGCGCCTCAATATGCGCGAGCCACGGCCTTGTGATTCAATTTCGGCTGATGTATAGCCACGCCGACCGTTTTAGAAGCCGTGGCTCCTCAATAGCTGCGGCTTCGAGTTTTAAAAAGGGGCGCATCGACGCAGGCTTATGCCAGTCAGCCGCGCCAGCAAGCCAGGAACCGAGCCATGAAGAGCGCTATTCATCCCGATTACCACACCATCAAGGTCGTCATGACCGACGGCACCGAATACACGACCCGTTCGACCTGGGGCAAGGAAGGCGATACGATGAACCTCGACATCGACCCGACCACCCACCCGGCCTGGACCGGCGGCCAGCAGACCCTGCTCGACCGCGGCGGCCGCCTGTCGAAGTTCAAGAAGCGCTTCGAAGGTTTCGGCCTCTAAGGCAAGAGCTTTTTCGCAGATCAAAAGCCCGCCCTCGTGGCGGGTTTTTTGTTGCCTGGCCGAAGGCTGAGTTTTCGGCTCTCTCTATTCCGCCAGCAGTTCCCTGAGCGCCATGCGCTTATAGGCTGCGACAAGCCTGTCGCCCTCCTGCCGCTCGACCGAGATCGCCAGCCGCATGGCCGCCTCGCCCATCTGCCAGACGAGAAAGGCCGTGGTCTCCAGGGAGACGGGGTCGGCGCCGGGACGTAGCCGCTTCAGCACCGCACCGAGGAATTCGGCATTGGCCCGGCTGTCGGCGAGCTCGAGCCGGCGCAGCGCCTTGTCGGCCTGCGTGCCCGACCAGATGTCGCGCATCACCGGTTCAGCGAGGAACAGTCGGTAGTAGATATCGACCAGCTCCGAAAACGCTTGGCCCAGCCCCTCTGCATCCGTAACATCCTTGAGCGCCGCCGAGATGCAGGCCTGGCTCTCCACCGTGTAGCGCTCTGCCAGCGCCCAGACGATCGCCCGCTTGTCCGGAAAGAACTGGTAGAGCGATCCGATCGACACCCCTGCCCGTTCAGCGACCTCCCCCATACGCATGGCATCGCTGCCTTGCTCGGCGATCAGCGCCGAGGCGGCGGCCAGCATGCGCTCGACCCGCTCGCGGCTGCGCTGCTGGCTTGGTGCCCGGCGCGGCGAAGCGATCTGCTCGTTGGCCGGCGTGCCTTCCATGACTGTCTCCAACAAACGCGCCCGGCAATCGCCTCGAATGACTTGACTCTCAAAATACGAGGGTTTATCACATTTTGCAAATGTGAGGACCACTCACATTGCAAACAGAGGAACCCGCCGCAACCGGCGCTTGGAGCAACCGACATGATTGTCAAACTTCTTCCCATCCTCACCTTCATCGCGGCCCTGGGCGCAGGCGTGGTCGGCGGCGTGTTCTTCGCCTTCTCCAACTTCGTCATGCCGGCGTTCGCTCGCCTGCCGGCGGCGGGCGGCATCGCCGCCATGAATTCGATCAACGTCACCGTCATCACGCCGATGTTCATGACGGCACTCTTCGGCACCGGGCTGGTCTGCATCGTGCTCATCGCCGGCGCCATCATCGGCTGGAACCAGCCGGGTTCGTTCTGGCTTCTGGCCGGCGCGCTGATCTATCTCGCCGGCAACCCGATCGTGACCATGGCCTTCAACGTGCCGCTCAACGATGCGCTGGCCGCCGTCGATCCGGCCAGCAGCAACGGCGCCGCCGTATGGACCAGCTTTCTCCGGGACTGGGTGATGTGGAACCACGTTCGCACCGTCACCGCCATCATGGCCATGGCATCCTTCTGGTTCGCCTCGCGTTGACATGTTTGCGGGCGGCCATAAGCATTGTCGGGAGAAGAGCCGTGAACGATCCCTATTCGACCATGGCCGGCGTCGGCCTCGGCGCTGCCCTCGGCGTGGCGATGGATGACCCCGCCGTCGGCATCGGCATGGGCATAGCGATCGGCGCCGGTATCGGTGCTGTTTCGGAAAGAGGCGCGGCAAGGGAACGTCCCGCTTTCGCGGGAAGATATCAGCTCTTCGCCTTCCGGTCGGCGTGACCGAGATCACGATCCGGATCGATCACGTCGCGGACCAGCTGCTTGAGTTTCGCCGCGTCCGGAAAGCCACCGTCGCGCTTGCGGTCCCAGACCAGTACATCGTTGCACGAGATGGTGAAGATGCCGCCGGTGCTTGGCACCAGCGTCACCTCACCGAGATCGGTGCCGAAGGTGGAGAGCAGCTCCTGCGCCATCCAGCCGGCACGCAACAGCCACAGGCATTGCGTGCAGTAGGTGATGCGGATGGCGGGCAACCGAGCTTTGCTCATGTCGGATCGGGCTTCACTCACGCCGCGCTGAGCCTGGCCAAGGTTTCGTCGTCAACTTCGAAGTTGGCGTACACGCTTTGCACGTCGTCATCGTCCTCGAGCGTCGCAACTAGCTTCATCAGCGACTGCGCCCGCTCTTCGTCGACCGGGACATTGTTCTGCGGCTTCCAGATCGCCTTGACCGATTCGGCCTCGCCGAGCGAGGCTTCAAGCGCCTTGGACACCTCGCCAAGAGTCTCGAAGGCGCAATAGATCGTGTGGCCTTCCTCGTCCGATTCGACATCGTCGGCACCGGCTTCGATGGCCGCGTCCATGATCTTGTCGGCACTGCCGGCGGAAGCCGGATAGTAGATTTCGCCGGCGCGGTCCCACATGAACGACACCGATCCGGTTTCGCCGAGCGCGCCGCCGGCCTTGGTGAAGGCGGCACGGACATTGGACGCCGACCGGTTGCGGTTGTCGGTCAGTGCCTCGACGATCACGGCGACGCCGCCCGGCCCATAACCTTCGTAGCGCACGGCTTCATAGTTTTCGGCATCGCCCATCGAGGCCTTGTTGATGGCGCGCTGGATGTTGTCCTTCGGCATCGACACCGCCTTGGCGTTCTGGATCGCCAGGCGCAGGCGCGGGTTCATCGATGGATCGGGCGTCCCGCTCTTGGCGGCAACGGTGATTTCGCGCGCCAGCTTGGAAAACATTTTCGACCGCACCGCGTCCTGACGGCCCTTGCGGTGCATGATGTTCTTGAACTGTGAATGGCCAGCCATGGCACCCCTGTCGTGTTCGGCTAGAGCGTCTTGCCGCGAGGTGCGTCACCTCGCCTTTGCAAAAGGCCCGAATTCAAAATTTCAGAACGTCCTGATGCGTCAATGGACGCGCGGCGCTCTTTGTCGGAATGGCCGGCTTATAGATAAATCGGCTCAATTCGTCCAGCCGCGCCGTGCTGCGGCGATCCCGGCCGTGCCTATGCTTCCAGATCGGACTTCAGCCGGTCGATGATGCTGAGCGCATGACCGGCATACTGGCTGATCCAGCGGTCGTGGATCTGCTTGATCGGCAGCGCGTTGAGATGGTTCCAGCGCTCGCGTCCATCACGGCGCGCGACGATCAGATCTGCCTCCTCCAGCACCTTGAGATGCAGCATGACGGTGCAGCGGTCGATGTCGGGAAAGGCATCGCACAGCATCCCGGTGGTCCTGGGCTCGTCTTTCAACCGATCCAGCATTTCGCGCCGGCGCGGATGCGCCAGCGCCTTGAAAACATTGTCGTCCTGCGATCGGCTTGACATGTTATATTTATATAACCTATCGTTGTCGCGATCAAGCAAGGAGCTGTGGATATGTCTCTTGGATTCAGGGTTTCAGGGCGCATCGGCAAACCGGTCGCCGAAGTCTTCGACGCGGTCGTCAATCCGAAGAAGCTCAGCGGTTATTTCACCACCATCGGCGGCGCCAGCGCGCCATTGGTTGCCGGTTCGGGTGTCGTCTGGTGGGGCAAGGTGCCGGTCGAGGTCGACGAAGTGGTCAAGGACAGCCGCATCGTGTTGCGCTGGGATGCTACCGACGCCGACGGCAAGCCCGCCTACAAGACCCGCATCGAGATGAATTTCGAGCCGCTCGCCGATGGCGGCACCTTCGTCACCATCGCCGAGAGCGGCTGGCAGGAAGGCGCGGTCGGCCTGAAGAAGTCCTACCTGAATTGCGAGGGCTGGTCGCAGATGCTGGCCTGCATGAAGGCCTATGTCGAATACGGCATCAATCTGCGCGACGGTTATTACCGCAGCGAGATGAAGGGCGAACCGGCCAGCGAAAACAACATTTGAAAAAACGGAGCCCAGCCATGACCGTGAAGATCACCGGCGGCATCAACATCGCCATGAAGGTGCCATCGCACCAGTACGAAGCGACGGTCGCCTTCTACCGCGACGTCGTCGGCCTCAAGCCGTTCACCACCAAGGCGCCGGCCATCGGCTTCGAACTTGGGCCTGTCAGGCTGTGGATCGACGAAGCGGCGATGATGAGCCAAGCCGAGATCTGGCTGGAGCTTTTCACGCAGGATTTTCCGGGCGCCGCGGATCATCTGGCCAAGGCGGGCGTTGTGCGTTGCGATGCCATTGAGCCATTGGGCTTGGGTTTCCGAGGTGGCTGGATCACCAATCCGGCCAACATCATTCACATGGTACGCGAACCCGACGCCTGGTGAGCGCGTATTCGAAAAGGAGATCGCCATGGAAATCCGTGAAACACCGACAGCCGAAGCCGCCATGCTGATCCGGCGGCCGGTCGCTGATGTTTTCGAAGCCATCGTCGACCCGGCGATCACGACCCAATTCTGGTTCACCCACGGCAGCGGCCGGCTTGATGGCGGCAAGCCGGTTCAGTGGGAGTGGCGCATGTATGGCGTCTCGACGACCGTCGATGTCAGCGAGATCGTCAGGGACAAGAAGATCGTCATGACGTGGAGCGATCCGCCGACCACGGTGGTCTGGACCTTCACCGAAATGCCTGGCGAGGCGACCTTCCTCGAAGTCCACAATTTCGGCTTTGCCGGCAAGGGCGACGAGCAGGTGAAACAAGCGGTCGGCTCAACCGGCGGCTTTGCGCTTGTGCTCGCCGGCGCCAAGGCCTGGCTGGAACAGGGCCTGACGCTGGGCCTGATCGCCGACCGCCACCCGAAGGGCGCTCCGGGGCATTAAATCAATTCCGAACGCAAAAGTGCGAAGCGCTTTTGCGTTCGGAATTGCGTAAAGCAAAGAGATAGCGCATTGGAGGCGATCCTGTTCTCGCCGGAAATGCCGAGGCTCGCCCGATCCGGTCGGTCTCAGTGCCCGTCGCCGGATTTCGCTTTCTTGCGCCGTCGCGCCAGCATGTTGAGTCCCTCGACCAGCGCCGAAAAACCCATCGCGGCGTAGATGTAGCCCTTGGGCACATGGTAGCCCATGCCGTCGGCGATCAGTGTCATGCCGATCATCAGCAGGAAGCCCAGCGCCAGCATGACGATGCTCGGGTTCTTGGCGATGAAGTCCGCCAGTGGTCCGGCGGCAAGCATCATCGCCGTGACGGCCACGATGACCGCGATGTACATAATGGCGATCTCGTCGGTCATGCCGACGGCGGTGATGATGGAATCGATAGAGAAGACGAGGTCGAGCAGCAGGATCTGGAAGATCGCGCCGGCAAGCGAGATCTTGAGCGTTTCGCCCAGCATCGTGTCCTGATGGTCGTCGGGATCGACCGTGTGGTGGATTTCCTTGGTCGCCTTCCACACCAGGAACAGGCCGCCTGCGATCAGGATCAGGTCGCGCCAGGAGAAGCCGTGGCCTAAGGCCGTGAACACCGGCGTCGTCAGCTGGACGATGATGGAAATGGTGGCAAGCAGCACCAGGCGCATGATCAGCGCGGCCGAGATGCCAAGGCGGCGCGCACGAGCCCTCTGCTCCACGGGCAGCTTGTTGGTCAGGATGGAGATGAAGATCAGATTGTCGATGCCGAGCACGATCTCGAGCACCACCAGCGTCAGCAACGCGACCCAGGCGGTCGGGTCGGAAACGAATTGAAAATGCGGCGCCAGGAATTCGATAAGCTGCATGGAGGTCGTCCCCTACGATCTAGAGCAGTGTCGCCGGCAATTGGGTATTGCGAACGCTTATATCAATGTCACGACCAGAAGGAGGGGGCCGTTTCCTCCAGCCGGGGGCCGCGACGAAACGGCGCGATCTTCTCGGTCAGCCCGGTGCGGTCGGAAATATTCACGCCGACCCCGCACAATGTCGCCGGGCCGATCGCCGCTTCGAAACGGCCTTTCGGCACCTTCGACAGGAACCGGTTGAGCGGTTCTTCCTTGTCCATGCCAAGCGAGGAATCGTAGTCGCCGCACATGCCGGCATCCGACAGGTAGCCGGTGCCGCCATTGAGTATCTGGTGATCGGCGGTGGGCTGGTGCGTGTGGGTGCCGACGACCAGGCTGGCACGGCCGTCGACAAAATGCGCGAAGCACATCTTTTCCGAGGTTGCCTCGGCGTGGAAGTCGATCACCACCGCATCCGCCTGCTCGCCGAGCGGACAGGCCGCAAGCTCGCGTTCGCCGGCCTGGAACGGATCATCGAGCTCGGGATGCATGAATACCCGGCCCATGATGTTGGCGACCAGCACACGCGCGCCGCTCCTGGCGATATAGACGCCGGAGCCGCGCCCTGGCGTGCCTTTGGGAAAATTGGAGGGCCGCAGGAAACGCTGCTCGCGCGGCGCGAAGGCCAGCGCGTCGCGCTGGTCCCAGACATGATTGCCAGTGGTCACGACATCGCAGCCCGACGCGATCGTCTCGCGAAAAATCTCTTCGGTGATGCCGAAGCCGCCGGCGGCGTTCTCGCCGTTGACGATGACGAAATCGAGTTTGAAGTCGGAGATCAGGCCAGGCAGTTGTTCCCACACTGCGGTACGGCCCGTCTTACCGACCATGTCCCCGAGGAAGAGAAGTCTCATCTATGCCTGATCCCGAAAAGTTGCATGACTTTTCGGCAAAGATCATGCGTTTCAAAGAACTATCTACAATTTTGGTGCAAAGCGGCGCAACCCGCTCTCGGTGAGTATTTCCGCGATGACCACGTCATGGGGTTCGTCCGGAACTTGCGAAACTTCTTGGCAGTCGAAGGCGATGCCGACTAGCCGGGGCGCATGCCCCTTGTCGACGAGCTTCGCGATCGCGCGATCGTAATAGCCCGCGCCATAACCGATGCGGTGGCCGCGCGCGTCGAAGGCGGCGAGCGGCACCAGCATGACGGAAGGGTCGAGAACTTCGGCCTCCGCGTGCGGTCCGACCGTGCCAAAGCCCATGTCGACCATCGGCGCGCCACGCACCAGCTCGCGAAAGACGATGGTGGTCTTGTCGAGAATGGCGGGCAGGCAGAGCCGTGCGCCCTTCTCGCGCAAGGCGAACATCAATGGCCTGACATCAACCTCCGAGCGCATTGGCCAGAAACCGGAGACGATCTGACCGGACCCGACCTCCAGACGGTCGCGCGCCGTCTCCGCCATTTCGAGCGCGGCCTCGACCCGCCAGAATTCATCAAGCGCGTCGCGGCGGGCGAGTGCCTCGAGGCGCAGCCGTTTTTTTAGGTCTTTGGGAGAGGTCATGCGGCCAAGGTAGAAAAGGTCAGAACTGCGTGAGGTCTCAAGAGCGGCGTTATCCACACGATGCGTGGACGCCTTGCGACAAGTGACGATCCACACAACCGGTGGAGAGGTCGATCCCGGGTGCCTACAAAGTAGGTGGGCGCCGTGTGAGAAAACCCACGGGTCTTCCCAGGGACAGCTCCCTAAGGATCATTAAGGCCCCGGGGAAAAGTGTCTCCTGCCGGGAAGCGCAGACCGCCTCCGCCAATATAGGCCGATGGTGGCCCATGCGCCAGAGAGACGGTGCTCTTTTGTCGTAAGCACGTGAGTTGTCCGGATTAGAGGTAGCACGTGAGTTGTCCGGTTTGATTTCCAGCGAATGGAGGCTGGGGATGAAACGGGCATCATGGCTACAGGACCGGAGAATGCAGAAGTTTCGGGATGTGTTGAGCCGCTGGGATCGCGGCGATTTGTCGATGCTAGAGGCTGGGGAGTTGCTTGGGATGTCGGAACGGCAGTTCCGGCGTTACCGCGACCGCTACGAGGAGGCTGGTGAAGCCGGGCTTGTCGATCGTCGTTTGGGCAAGGTTTCGGGGCGGCGCGTGCCGGGGGAGATGGTGGAGGAGATGCTCAGGCTTTACCGGGAGCGGTACCGTGGCTGGAACGTGAAGCATTTTCACGAACACCTGGTTCGCGACCACAATTTCAGCTGGGGCTATACCTTCACCAAGGCGCAGTTGCACGCAGCCGGTCTGGTGGAGCGGGCCAAACGGCGTGGCGCGCACCGCCGCAAGCGACCGCGCAAGCCTTGCGAGGGCATGATGCTGCATCAGGACGGCAGCCGGCACGCATGGCTGGCGGACGAGCCGGAGCTGGACCTGATCGTAACGATGGACGATGCGACGAGCACGATCTATTCGGCCTTCCTGGTCGAGGAGGAGGGCACGGCGTCGAGCTTCCAAGGCCTGATGGAGACGTTTTGCGGCCATGGCTTGCCGTCGAGCCTCTACACTGATCGCGGCAGCCACTATTTCGTGACGCTGAGGGCTGGCGAGGCGGTCGACAAGACGCGGCCAACCCAAGTTGGACGCGCGCTGCAAAGGCTCGGCATCGAGCATATCCCCGCCTATTCGCCCGAAGCGCGGGGGCGGTCGGAACGGATGTTCTCGACACTGCAGCAGCGACTGCCAAGGGAGCTGGCGCTGGCCGGCCTTCGCGACATCGCGGCCGCCAATCGCTTCATCGCCGACGTCTACCTGCCGGCCCATAATGTCCGCTTCGCCAGGCCGCCCGAGATCGCCGACAGCGCCTTCGTCGCCGCCGACCCGGACCAGTTGGCTGAGATCCTGTGCGTCGAGGAGGAGCGCATCGTCGGTCGCGACAACACCATCGTCTTCGGCCGCCTGAGGCTGCAACTGCCGCCAAGCCCGATCCGACACCATTTCGTCAAGGCCAACGTCAGAGTTCGTCGCTATCCCAACGGCGCCATCGCCGTCTTCCACGGCCCCCGACGCATCGCGCAATACAGTCCCGATGGTGCCCCGATCGAGCCGAAACTTAGAACTGCCGCGTGAACCGCTTCGACGCATGACAGAAGCGGACAGATGATGTGCTACCAAAACCGGACAACTTGAAAAGCTACCGACAGAGAGACGGTGCTCTTTCCGCGCCGATTTGGCATCATCGCCGTTGCAAACCCGCCCTTGCGCGGACCAGAGGGCCTCCTTACGGTCCCCGGAACGAACCGAGGAGCAAAAATGCGTTTCGAAGGCACGGCGGCCTATGTCGCCGACAAGGATCTGATGGTGGCGGTCAACGCGGCGATCGCGCTGGAGCGGCCGTTGCTGGTCAAGGGCGAGCCCGGCACCGGCAAGACGGAACTTGCCCGCCAGGTGGCGGCGGCACTCGGCCTCGACCTCATCGAAAGGCATGTCAAATCGACGACGCGGGCGCAGCAAGGTCTTTACGAGTACGATGCGGTGTCGCGGCTGCGCGACAGCCAGCTCGGCGATCTCAGGTTCAACGACATCAAGAACTACATCAAGCGCGGCAAGCTTTGGGAGGCATTCGCGGCCGGCAAGAAGGTCGTGCTTCTGATCGACGAGATCGACAAGGCCGACATCGAGTTCCCCAACGACCTGCTGCAGGAACTCGACCGGATGGAGTTCTTCGTCTACGAGACCGGCGAGACCATCCGCGCTGCGGTGCGGCCGATCGTCATCGTCACTTCCAACAACGAGAAGGAACTGCCGGACGCCTTCCTGCGCCGCTGCTTCTTCCACTATATCCGCTTTCCCGATGTCGACACGCTGCACAGGATCGTCGATGTCCACTATCCCGGCATCAAGCAGAACCTGGTGCGCGCGGCGCTGACCCAATTCTACGAAATCCGTGACGTGCCGGGGCTGAAGAAAAAGCCGTCGACATCGGAGGCGTTGGACTGGATCCGCCTGCTGGTCGCCGATGACATCGCGCCAGAGGATTTGCGCGCCGACGCCAAGAACGCGCTGCCCAAGCTGCACGGCGCCCTGTTGAAGAACGAGCAGGACGTGCACCTGTTCGAGCGGCTGGCCTTCATGGCCAGACGGCAGCAATAGGACCGCAGCAATAGCGCTTTCCTCGGTTGTGGACCGTTGCCGCCGGCCGAAGAGCACGTCAGCTTCGGCCAGAACCCTTCGGAGGAGATAAAATGTCTGAGATTGTTGTCCGCCCGCTCGCGCAATCCGACCACGCCGACTGGCGCCGCTTGTGGACCGACTATCTGACCTTCTATGAAACCAAGCTGCCGGAAGAGGTCTACGCCGTCACCTGGAAACGGCTGTTCACCGAAGGCGAGTTCGAGCCGAAGGGTTTTATCGCTACCCTCGACGGCAAGGCGGTCGGCCTCACCCATTATCTTTACCACCGCTCCGGCTGGTCGGAGAAAAACAACTGCTACCTGCAGGACCTGTTCGCCGACCCGCAAGTGCGCGGCAAGGGCATCGGTGCCGCCCTGATCGAGGCGGTGAAGCAGGAGGCCGGCAAGATCGGGGTGAAAAACGTCTATTGGATGACGCACGAGACCAACACCACCGCGCGCAAGCTCTACGACCGGGTCGCGCGCCGCACCGGCTTTATCGAGTATGATTTGCTGTAACCGGCCATGTTCATCCCCTTCTTCCTCGAACTGAAGGCAGCGCGTGTTCCCGTTTCGCTCAGGGAATACCTCTCTCTGCTGGAAGGGCTGGAAGCCGGACTGGTCGACTATGATGTCGAGGGATTTTACTACCTTGCCCGCGCCACCCTGGTGAAGGACGAGCGTCATATCGACCGCTTCGACCAGGTGTTCGCGCATGTCTTCAAGGGCATCGAAGCGCTGGGTGGCCCGGATGCCGTCAATGTCGCCGACATTCCCGAGGAATGGCTGCGCCGGCTCGCCGAGAAACACCTGACCGAGGAGGAGAAAAAGCTGGTCGAGGCGCTTGGCGGCTTCGACAAGCTGATGGAGACGCTGAAGCAGCGGCTCGAGGAGCAAAAGGGCCGCCACCAGGGCGGCTCGAAATGGATCGGCACCGGCGGCACCTCGCCCTTCGGCGCCTATGGCTACAATCCCGAAGGCGTCCGCATCGGCCAGCATGAAAGCCGCAACCGCCGCGCGGTGAAGGTCTGGGACAAGCGCGAGTTCAGGAATTTCGACGATGCCATCGAACTCGGCACCCGCAATATCAAGGTCGCGCTGAAGCGGCTGCGCCGCTGGGTCCGCGAAGGCGCGGAGGAAGAGTTCGACCTGCCCGGTACCATCCACGCCACCGCCGAGCACGGCTACCTCGACGTCAAGACACGGCCCGAGCGCCGCAATGCCGTGAAGCTCCTGATGTTCTTCGATGTCGGCGGCTCGATGGACGACCATATCAAAAGCGTCGAGGAACTGTTTTCGGCCGCCCGCGCCGAATTCCGCCAGCTCGAATATTTCTATTTCCACAACTGCATCTACGAAGGCGTGTGGAAGGACAATCGCCGCCGCCATGCCGAGGTGATTCCGACCTTTGACCTCCTCCACAAATATGGTCCGGACTATAAGGTCATCGTCGTCGGCGATGCCTCGATGAGCCCATACGAGATCGCCCACCCCGGCGGCTCGGTGGAACACTGGAACCCCGAGGCCGGAACCGTTTGGCTCGGCCGGCTGCTGCAGCAATGGCCGAACGCGGTGTGGCTTAACCCCGAGAGCGAAAAGAACTGGGGCTTTACCCATTCGATCGCGATGATCCGTGACATCTTCGGCGGCCGCATGTTTCCGCTGACACTGGCCGGGCTCGAAGGTGCTACGAAGCAGCTTTCAAGAAAGCACTGAAGGACCACGGGAGATCAGATGACCTGCTTCCTCTGCTTGCAGTGCGGCGTCCAGTTCGCGGCGACGGAAACGCCACCACGACACTGCCCGATTTGCGAGGACGAACGGCAGTATGTGCGCTGGGAGGGCCAGGCCTGGACCACGCCGCAACAACTCGCCGCCGCGCATCGGCTGGTGATGAAGGACGACGCCGGCGTGCTCGCGTTTGGCATCGAGCCGCGCTTCGCCATCGGCCAGCGGGCGCTGCTGGCGCAAACGCCGCACGGCAATGTGCTATGGGACTGCATCTCGATGGTAAGCGACGAGGCGGTGGCGGAGATCAACCGCCGCGGCGGCCTTGCCGCGATCGCCATCTCGCACTGCCATTACTATTCGGTGATGGTCGAATGGAGCGAGGCGTTTGGCGGCGTGCCGATCTATCTCCATGCCGACGACCGGCAATGGATCATGCGGCCGCATCGCTCGATCGTCAGTTGGCAAGGCGAGACGCTGGCCATCAACCCGTCGCTGACACTCATCCGCTGCGGCGGCCACTTTGCCGGCGGCCAGGTGCTGCACTGGAAACGCGACGGTGCCGATGCCCTGCTGACCGGCGACATCCTGCAGGTGACGCCGACACGCCGCCATGTCAGCTTCATGTACAGCTATCCGAACCAGATCCCGCTCAATGCTGCCGCCATACACCGCATCGCGGCAGCCCTTGCGCCGTTCGCCTTCGACGACATCTACGGCGCATGGTGGAACCAGAACATCATCGGTGATGCGAAGACGGCGCTGGCCGCCTCCGTTGCGCGCTATCTCGCGGCGATCGCCTGAGAATTCCAGGTGGTCCGCTCGAAAATGCGGGCAAATGCCGTAACAAACGCCTATCTTGTTGCGAATATCCGTTGCAACCAAGAACGAGCCGCCAAGGCTGAGGAGATCAAATGGACACCCACACCTACCCCGTTACCCGAACCGACGCCGAATGGCGCGCCCGGCTGACGCCGGAGCAGTACGCGGTCATGCGCAACCATGGCACCGAGCGGCCGGGGAGCTGCGCCCTGCTCTATGAGAAGCGTGCCGGCACTTTTTCCTGCGTTGGCTGCGACCAGCCGCTGTTCCAATCCACGCTGAAGTTCGAGAGCGGCACCGGCTGGCCGAGCTTCAACGATCCCGTTCCGGGCTCGGTCGAGAACACGGTCGACCGCAGCTACGGCATGGTCCGTACCGAATGCCACTGCTCTCGTTGCGGCAGCCATCTCGGCCATGTCTTCGAGGACGGCCCGCCGCCGACCGGCCTGCGCTACTGCATCAATGGCGTGGCGCTGAAATTCGAGCCCGCGGCCTGAACAGGCGTAATCATTTCTCGCGAAGGGCGGCTCCGGCCGCCCTTTTTCGTACGGGTCGCCTCGTCAGGCGACGATCGTGGCGATCAGCCAGAGCGCTGATCCCAGCATGAAGAGCGAAGCCCTGGCACCGCCGGCCTTCTCAGCCGTGCGCCAGACCGCCAAAGTCAGGAAGACGTTGTAGGGCACCGGTGCAAAATGCACCGCCAGGACAAGACCGAGCGGCATCTTCAGCCCAAGCAGGATCAGCGCCGCAGCAGACGACGCAATATTGATCACGGTCCCGACAAGCATCATGTCACGCCAGAACAGCCGGTCGACCGGCACCTCGCCAAGCCAACGCGAGCGGAAGAAATCCGCGATCACTTACCCTGCCCCAGCACTTCGGTTACGGCGCGCTCGACTCGTGAGCATTCCGTCACCAGCCAGTCGGTCATGGCAGGCCAGTTGTCCTCGGGAAAGCAATTGACCCGCCACATCGAATTGATGCCGAGGCCTTCGCAGCTTTGTTCCGACCTGAGTTTCAGCCTGTCTTCGATCGCCGGCCGGAACGGCTCCAGCCGCGACCAGCTTTGCGTGGCGCCGAACTTCTCGTTGCGGCCGAAGAAGACGCCGACATGGTTCTGCGCCGGCGCGACATACATGGAAAGGACCAGTGCGAAGTCGGGCAGCCCGCGCTGCCAGAACCAGGGTCCGCGCCGCGCCAGCCGGGCCCTTTCTTCCGGATGCCGTTCGGCAAACAGCGACCAGAAGCCGCGATGGCGGAATTCCGAGGCGCGACGGCCGCCGAAGTCGAATTCGCTCATGGTTAGATGCCGCTCCAGCATCACCCGGGTTAAGACCGCTGCTGAGCCTTAGAGGCTGTTTCGAAATTCGCTCCGGTCGGTCATGTGATGGTGGTTTCGAGAACCGTAGCGCAGCGGACATTGGCCGTGAGCAACGGAAGCGCAGAAAACGCCATCAGATGGCCGCCAGAGTAGAATTTCCAAACAGGCTCTTAGACCATGCCGAGCGCGGCCATGTACAGATCGAGGATGGCATCCTCCTCCTGGCGCTCGGCCTGGTCCTTCTTGCGCAACCGGATGATGGTGCGGATTGCCTTGGTGTCGAAGCCGGTGCCCTTGGCCTCGGCGAAGACTTCCTTGATGTCGTCGGAAATCGTCTTCTTTTCTTCCTCGAGCCGCTCGATGCGTTCGATCAAGGCACGCAGCTGGCCGGCGGCAACAGTCTGGCTGGTCTCGGTGATATCGTCGGCCATGTTTTCTCCAAAATCGGTTCCGCGCCGCGACTCGGGGAACGTGCCGCGGCGAATTTCAGCGGTTCGATGCCCGACCAAGGCCGGCGGGTCAAGCCGTTATCGAACAGCTCGCCAAGCCTGCCGCCAGAAGCCGACGCCTGCTCGTTTCTCGCGAGCTCTCAGTTGAACGCGATCAGCAGATCCTTCGCATCGATCTGGTCGCCGGCCTTGACCAGCACCTCGGCAACCGTACCGTCGCGCTCGGCGTGCAACGCCGTCTCCATCTTCATCGCTTCGATGGAGAGCAGCACGTCGCCGGCCTTGACCGCCTGGCCGGCGGCGACCGCAAGCGCCGAAACCACACCCGGCATCGGCGCCCCGACATGCGCCTCGTTGCCGGGCTCCGCCTTGCGGCGCGCCTTGGCTGCCGAGGCACCATGCGCACGGTCGGGCACCTTCACACGTCGCGGCTGGCCGTTGAGCTCGAAGAACACGGTGACCATGCCCTTCTCATCGACATCGCCGAACGCCTGGCAGCGCACGACCAAGGTCTTGCCCCTTTCGATATCGACGAAAATCTCGTCTTCCGATTTCATGCCATAGAAATAGGTCGGCGTCGGCAGAACGCTGACCGGGCCGTAGGTTTCCTGCGCGGCGACGAAGTCGGAAAACACTTTCGGATACATCAGCCACGAGGCGAACTCGTATTCCGACAGCTTGCGCTCGAGCTTGTCCTCGATCTCCTTGCGGCTCTTCTTGAGGTCGGCCGGCTTCAGCAACGAACCGGGCCGCGCCGTGATCGGCTTGTCGCCTTTCAGTGCCTTCTTCTGCAGCACCCGCGGCCAACCGCCCGGGGACTGGCCGAGGTCGCCGCGCAGCATCGAGACGACCGAGTCCGGGAAGGCGATATCGCGGGCCGGGTTCTCGACATCGGCAACGGTCAGGTCCTGGCTCACCATCATCAGCGCCATGTCGCCGACGACCTTCGAGGACGGCGTCACCTTGACGATGTCGCCGAACATCAGATTGACGTCGTGATAGGTCTGCGCCACTTCGTGCCAGCGTGTCTCTAGCCCCAGCGAACGGGCCTGTTCCTTCAAATTGGTGAACTGCCCGCCCGGCATTTCGTGCAGGTAGACCTCGGAAGCCGGACCTTTCAGGTCGCTCTCGAAGGCGGCGTATTGGTTGCGAACGGCTTCCCAGTAGAACGAGATCTTGCGGATCCATTGCGGGTCGAGGCCGGGGTCGCGTTCGGTGCCCTTCAGTGCTTCCACGATCGAACCGAGACATGGCTGCGACGTGTTGCCGGAGAAGGCGTCCATCGCCGCGTCGATGGCGTCGACGCCGCTTTCCACCGCCGCCAGCACGGTTGCCGCCGACAGACCCGATGTGTCGTGGGTGTGAAAATGGATCGGCAGGTCGGTCGCCTCGCGCAGCGCCTTGAACAGCACGCGGGCGGCACTCGGCTTCAACAGGCCCGCCATGTCCTTGACCGCGATGATATGGGCGCCGGCGGCCTGTAATTCCTCGGCCAGTCCGACATAATATTTCAGGTCGTACTTGGCCCGCGCCGGATCGAGGATGTCGCCGGTATAGCACATCGCCGCTTCGATCAGCTTGCCCTCGGCGCCCACGGCGTCCATGGCGACGCGCATGTTCTCGACCCAGTTCAAGCAGTCGAAGACGCGGAAGATGTCGATGCCGCCGCTTGCCGCCTGCTTGACGAAATGCTGCACGACATTGTCGGGATAATTGGTGTAGCCAACGCCGTTGGCGCCGCGCAGCAGCATCTGCAGCAACAGGTTGGGGGCTGCTTCCCGCACCAGCGACAGCCGCTCCCACGGATCCTCGGTGAGGAAGCGCATGGCGACGTCGAAAGTGGCGCCGCCCCAGCATTCGAGCGACAAAAGCTGCGGCAGGGCGCGCGCATAGGTGCCGGCGATCCCGGCAATGTCATGCGTACGCACGCGGGTGGCGAGCAGCGACTGGTGGCCGTCGCGCATCGTCGTGTCGGTGACCAGCACTTCCTTCTGCTCACGCATCCAGGCGGCGAACTTCTCCGGCCCGAGCACGTCGAGCTTCTGCTTGCTGCCGCTCGGCACATTGCCGTTGAGATAGGGCACCACGGGCGGCGCCGCGTCGGCCTTTGGCGTCGGCCGCCCGCGCGTCTCGGGATGACCGTTGACGCTGACGTCGGCCAGATAGTTGAGCAGCTTGGTGGCGCGGTCCTGGCGCTTGACCTGCTGGAACAGCTCCGGCGTCGTGTCGATGAACCTCGTCGTATAGGAATTGTCGGCGAAGCTCGGATGATTGATGATCGCTTCGAGGAAAGTGAGGTTGGTGGCGACGCCGCGGATGCGGAACTCGCGCAAGGCGCGGTTCATGCGGGCGATCGTCTCTGCCGGCGTCGGCGCCCAGGCCGTGACCTTCTCCAGCAGCGGATCGTAGAAGCGGGTGATGACCGCGCCGGAATACGCCGTGCCGCCGTCGAGGCGGATGCCGAAGCCGGTGGCGCCGCGATAGGCGGTGATGCGGCCGTAGTCCGGAATGAAATTGTGTTCGGGGTCTTCGGTGGTGATGCGGCACTGCAAGGCATGGCCGTTCAGCCGGATGTCCCTCTGCGTCGGTACGCCCGATTCCGGCGTGCCGATGGCGAAGCCGTCGAGGATATGGATCTGCGCCTTCACGATGTCGATGCCGGTCACCATCTCGGTGACGGTGTGCTCGACCTGGATGCGGGGATTGACCTCGATGAAGTAGAATTTGCCGGTATCGGCGTCCTGCAGGAATTCGACGGTGCCGGCGCCGATATAGCTGGTCTCGCGCGCGATCTTCAGCGCGTAGCCGCAAAGTTCCTGGCGCAGGTCCTCGCTGAGATAGGGCGCCGGCGCGCGCTCGACGACCTTCTGGTTGCGGCGCTGGATCGAGCAGTCGCGCTCGAACAGGTGCACGGCATTGCCGTGAGTGTCGCCAAGCACCTGCACTTCGACATGGCGAGCGCGCTCGATCAGCTTTTCGAGATAGACCTCGTCCTTGCCGAAGGCGGCTTTCGCCTCCCGCTTGCCTTCCATGACCTCGCGAGCGAGATCGGCCTCGGAACGGATGGCGCGCATGCCGCGGCCACCACCACCCCACGAAGCCTTCAGCATGACCGGATAACCGACCGTCTTGGCGAGTTCCTTGACCGCCTCCAAATCGTCCGGCAACGGATCGGTGGCCGGCACCACGGGCACGCCGACCTCGATGGCGAGATTGCGCGCGGCGACCTTGTTGCCCAGCCGGCGCATCGTGTCGGGGTTCGGCCCGATGAAGGTGATGCCTGCTTGCGCGCAGGCCTCGGCGAATTCGGGGCTTTCCGACAGCAGCCCGTAGCCGGGGTGGATGGCATCGGCGCCCGAAAGCCTGGCGACGCGGATCACCTCCTCGATCGACAGATAGCTCTCGATCGGCCCCATGTCCTTGCTGAGATGCGGTCCGCGCCCGACCTGGTAACTTTCATCGGCCTTGAAGCGGTGCAGCGAATATTTGTCCTCCTCGGCCCAGATCGCCACGGTTTTGAGGCCCAGTTCATTGGCCGCGCGAAAGACACGGATTGCGATTTCTGACCGGTTGGCGACGAGGATCTTCGTGATGGCCAAGGACTGGGCTCCAGCAGCGGAAGGGACGGGAGATCGAGGCAATGATTAACGTGAAAATGCTGCAGTGCAAACAAAATCGACGCTGGTTTAAACCGATTTAAATCAATTATCCGGCCAACACTCGCATGCATTCGTTCGAACGGACGGAACAATGGCGACAATTTCGATCCTGGATGCGATCTTCCCAACCAAGGAAAGCTGACGGGGATGTCACCGCTGCCGGCGCGTCAAAGAAAATGCCCGGCGCGAGGCGCCGGGCATCGTTGGTTTCGGATCCGAATGAATTACGACTTCGGGAACCAGGAATACTTCCCGTCGTCCTTCTTCTTCCATTCGTACATGATGTAGCCTGGCAGCTTCGGATCGCCCTTGGCGTCATAGGCGAGGTCGCCCAGAACGGAGGGGAACGGCCCGTTTTCATGCATCGCCTTGGCGACGGCCTGCGGATCATTCGTCTTGGCGGCGGCGGCCGCCTCGGCGACCACCTGCACGGCGGCATAGGCGTAGAGCGTGTAGGCTTCCGGCTCGAAACCCTGCGCGCGGAACTTCTCGACGAGTTCCTTGTTGGCCGGGATCAGCCGCGGGTCGGGGCCGAACGTGTTGAGTGTGCCGGCGACGGCGTCGCCCGCGATGGCGGCGAGTTCGTCCGTCACAATGCCGTCACCCGACATCATCGGCGCCTTGAGGCCCTGGTCCGCGGACTGACGGATGATCAGGCCGGCCTCGGTGTGCAGGCCACCCCAGTAGATCAGGGTGACGCCGGCTTCCTTCATCTTGGCGATCAGCGCCGAGAAGTCCTTGTCGCCGACATTGACGCCTTCATACATCACTTCCTTGACGCCCGCGGCGTTCATCGCCTTCTTGGTTTCGTCCGCGAGGCCCTGGCCGTAAGGGGTCTTGTCATGGATCACGGCGACTTTGGCATCCTTGAAGTTCGCGGCGATATAGGCGCCGGCGATGCTGCCCTGCTGGTCGTCGCGTCCGCAGGTACGGAACACATTCCACAGGCCGCGCTCGGTGAACTTCGGGTTGGTCGCGGCCGGCGTGATTTCGACGATATTGTTTTCAGCATAGACTTCGGAGGCCGGGATCGACACGCCCGAGTTGAAGTGTCCGATCACAAACTTGACGCCGTCGCCGACGAACTTGTTGGCGACCGAGATGCCCTGCTTCGGATCGGAGACGTCGTCGCCGACTTCGAGCTTGATCTGCTCGCCATTGATACCGCCCTTGGCGTTGATATCGGCGACCGCCGCTTCGGCGCCCTTCTGCAGCTGTGCGCCGAAGGCCGCGTTCGGACCGGTGATCGGCCCGGCGACCGCGAACATTACATCAGCCCACGCGTTGCCGCCGAACGCGACGAGCGCGGTCAGGGCTACGGCGGACAAAAGTGACTTTTTCATTTAAACGCTCCCATTAACGGAGTGGGCGTGGATGAAGCTTTCATGCGATGCCCACCCTTATCGCAGAAAGCATAGTTTGCCGATTTTCAGGCACTTGTCACGCCGATTCATCCCTGACGCGGCGTTAATGATGAACGTCAATCTTTCGGTTTCCAGCTCAAGATGGAAGCTCTTTCATAGAGCCAATTATACTGTGTGACCATCTGGTTGGTTCGTGTGTATTGATAGCCGACGAAGCCCAGTATCATCAGCACGATGGTATCGACGATATAGTAATGCAGCGAGAACATCGTGCCGTCGAACAGCGCATGATGGATGAAACGGATACCGATGCCGAGGCCGAGCATATAGGCGAACAGCTGGATGAAGCTGCGCCATGTCTGGGCACTGGCCTTGCCGGTCATCCAGGCCGCCCAGCCGCCGAGCAGGCAGGTGACGAAGAAGAACTGCCAGATCGACGGTTCCTCGTAGAGAATGCCTTGCATGGGAAGTCTCCTGAACTCAGTGATGTCCGCCTTCGAGATAGGCGGCGCGCACTTCCGGATTGGCGAGCAGTTCCTTGCCGGTGCCGCTCATCGTCACATTGCCGTTGACCATGACATAGCCGCGCGTGGCGAGCTTGAGCGCGCCGAACGCGTTCTGCTCGACCAGGAACACGGTCAGCCCTTGGGTGCGGTTCAATTCGCGGATGGCATCGAAAATCTGCTTGACGATCAGCGGCGCCAGACCCAGCGACGGCTCGTCGAGCAGAAGCAGTTTCGGCCGCGCCATCAGTGCGCGTCCGATCGACAGCATCTGCTGTTCGCCGCCCGACAAGGTCCCGCCACGCTGGGCGATGCGCTCCTTCAGTCTCGGGAACAGCGTGAACACCTTCTCGACGTCCTCGCCATAGTATTTGAGGTTATCGAGGCTGGCGCCCATCTGCAGGTTTTCCATCACCGTCATGCGCGGGAAGATGCGCCGGCCCTCGGGTGACTGTGCGATGCGCATGCGTGCGATTTCGTGCGTCGGCAACTGGGTAATATCGGCTCCGGCGAAGGTGATGGTGCCCGTGCGGGCCCGTGGAGCCCCGAAGATGGTCATCATCAGCGTCGACTTGCCGGCGCCGTTGGCGCCGATCAGCGCCACGATTTCACCTTGCTTGACGGTGACGTTGACACCGTTCAGCGCACGGATGTTGCCGTAATAGGTCTCCACGCCCTTGATATCGAGCAGCGTTGTCGTGGCCATCACTTGCCCCCTCCACGCTTGCCCTGAACGGGCTTGCCTGTGCCCGCGGCCTTGCCGGAAGCATGACTGGTCGCCACCTTGCCCGCATCGACGCGGCGCGAGAATTGCGTATCCTTGCCCTGACCGAGCAGCTTCGCCTGCTTGACCCATTCCTCTCGCGCGATGCGTCCGTCAAAGGCGAGATAGGCCTCGACCGCCTCGACATCGGCCTTCTTCCAGGCGCCGATCTGGTCGAAGTGGAAGATGCCGTGTTCGTTGAGCTTCTTCTCGTTTACCGTACCGATGCCCTTGATGCGGGTCAGATTGTCGGCCTTGCCGCCCCGGGGGGCAGCGAGGCGGTTCGAAACGCCTTCGGACTTCGCGGCAGGCGCCTTGGCGGCCGTTTTCCTTGGTGCCGCTTTCTTCGGCGCGGGCTCGGCTGGCGCCGGTGCGACAGGCCTGCTTGCCACGGTGGCGGCGCGGGCGTCGACCTGTGCTGCCTTCGAAGCGCCCTTCGACACGGTCACCCGCTCGCCTTCGCTATGGCCGACGGTGTCGCTCACCGGCCCGGCAAGATACGACGACGACGTCCCCGGGCCATGCGCCGAGTCGGGACCGATATCGAGCTGTTCGATGACGTCCTCGTCACCGACTTCGGTGAGCGCGGTCTCGACCTCCTCGTCGTCGACGCCGAGATAGGCGGCGATGACGCGCGGGTCGGTGCGCACCGACTGCGGATTGCCGTCGGAGATCTTGCGGCCATATTCGAGCACCACGACGTGGTCGGAAATCTGCATGACCACCGACATGTCGTGCTCGATCAGCAGGATCGAGGTGCCGGTCGTGTGCTTGATGTCCATCAGCAGTTCGTTCAGCGCCGCCGATTCCTTCGGGTTGAGGCCGGCCGCCGGTTCGTCGAGGCAAAGAAGCTCAGGACCGGTGCACATGGCGCGCGCGATCTCGAGCCGCCGCTGCGCGCCGTAGGGCAAGTCGCCGGCCGGATCGTCGGCGCGATCGACGAGGTCGGCCTTTTCCAGCCAGTGCTTGGCAAGCTCCACCGATTCGGCCGAGGCCTTGCGGTAGCCGCTGAAGCCGAACAGGCCCAGGATCGTATAGCCCGAAGCCTTCATCAGCTTGTTATGCTGGGCGACGAGCAGGTTCTCCAGCAGCGTCATCCCCGAGAACAGGCGGATGTTCTGGAAGGTCCGCGCCACCTTGGCGCGCGCCGGGATCTCATGGTTGGGCAGCCGTTCCAGCAAGTAGCTGGAACCATCGGCCCGGTTGAGCGTGATCATGCCCTCCGACGGTTTGTAAAAGCCGGTGATGCAGTTGAACACGGTGGTCTTGCCGGCGCCGTTGGGGCCGATCAGCGCCGTGATTTCGCCGCGCCTGGCGGTGAAGGACAGGTCGCCGATGGCGACCAGGCCGCCGAACTTCATCGACAGATGATCGACCTGCAGGA
The DNA here is from genome assembly GCF_037179605.1 of Mesorhizobium salmacidum (SeqCode). Lineage (NCBI taxonomy): Bacteria > Pseudomonadati > Pseudomonadota > Alphaproteobacteria > Hyphomicrobiales > Phyllobacteriaceae > Mesorhizobium > Mesorhizobium salmacidum (SeqCode). Next base: position 133,606 of record NZ_JAPYKS010000004.1, on the reverse strand, counting down.
TGGCATCGTTCATTTGCGTGGTCGCATTCATCAGCCGTGGCCCTCCTTGGTGAAGGAGCCTGAGACAGCTCTTCGTTCCCTGAGGAAGGCTGTCGGTTCACGGCTGCCGACGAAGCCGCGCGGCTTCCACAGCATGACGATGACCATGGCCATGCCGAACAGAAGCATGCGGTAGAGTTCCGGTGTGAAATCGGGCCCGAAGACCTGCTTGAGGAAGTCGAGTTCGCGCAGCGCCTCGGTGCCGCCGATCATCACCATCGCGGCGACGGCGATGCCGACCAGCGAGCCCATGCCGCCGAGCACGACGATGGCGAGGATAATGGCCGATTCCAGGAAGACGAAGGATTCGGGGCTGACGAAACCTTGCCGCGCGGCGAAGAACGAACCGGCGAAGCCGCCGAACATGGCACCGGTGGCAAAGGCCGTCAGCTTGGTGGTGGTGGTGTTGATACCGAGCGAGCGGCAGGCGATCTCGTCCTCACGCAAGGCTTCCCAGGCGCGGCCGACCGGCAGGCGCCGCAGCCGGATGGTGACGAAGGCGGTTAGCAGGCAGAGCCCAAGGATCAGGTAGTAGAGGAAGATCTTGTAGTAGGCGCTGGACGTGGCGATGTTCAGCACCTTGGCGATGTAATTCGGGTCCGACACGTTGAACGACATCAAGCCGAAGAAGCTGACCTTGGGAATGCCGGAGATGCCGGCCGACCCATTGGTGACCTCGCGCCAGTTGATCAGCACGAGGCGGATGATCTCGCCGAAGGCGAGCGTCACGATCGCCAGATAGTCGCCGCGCAGGCGCAGCACGGGAAAACCGAGCAGCACCCCCCAGAGCGCGGCCATGGCGCCCGCGGCGGGCAACAGTATCCAGAACGACAGGCCGAAATGCGTGGCGAGAAGCGCATAGGCATAGGCGCCAAGCGCATAAAAAGCGACGTAGCCGAGATCGAGCAGACCGGCGAGGCCGACGACGATGTTCAGTCCCCAGGCCAGCATCACATAGATCAGGATCTGGATGCCGAAATTATCGACCCATTTCAACGAACCCTGCAGCCCGGTGGCGACCGACCAGGCGTTGAGTGACAGCACCGCGACGACGAGGATCGGGTACAGCACCAATGCCGAGATGCCCAATTTGGTGAAGTTGGCATGGATGAAGGCGCGGAAGTAATAGATCACGCAGGCCAGCACATAGATGACCGCCAGGGCACGCAGGAATTGCAGGTAGCCGGCCGGTTCTGCCCCAAACCATCCGGCGAGAGAGCTGTTGAACACGAACAGCAGCACCATGGCGATGACTGCTCCGATGAAGGTCGGCAGGGTGAAGAAGCGGGATGCCACACTTGCCGGCATGAGCCCGGTGGCGACATCGGCGATCTTCTGGTTAGCCATGAAGGGCTGGCCGTAGGCGACATAGAGGAAACGCCCGACGGCCGTGGCGATCACCACCGCGGCAAGCAGGCCCCAGCGCTGCACCACGACCAGTTCGTTGGAAATGTTCTGGTCGGTCCTGAGGCCGATGAACAGCACGAACAGGCCAAGCGCTATCGCGCCGGCATAGAAAGCCTCGCGCAGCGCGCGCTGCATGGGGCTGGCGACGGTGTCGCGCTCTGGAGATACGGTCACGGCCATGGTCTCAGACCTTTTCGACTTCTGGCCGGCCCAAGATGCCGGAAGGCAGGAAGATCAGGACGATCGCCAGGATCGAGAAGGCGGCGACGTCCTTGTAGTCGATCGAGAAATAGGCCGACCACATGCTCTCGATGAAGCCGATCAGGAGGCCGCCCAGCACGGCACCTGGCAATGAGCCGATGCCGCCAAGAACCGCCGCCGTGAAAGCTTTTACCCCGGGCGTAAAGCCGTCCGAGAAGGCGATGACGCCGTAATACATCAGGAACAGCGTGCCGGCGACGGCGGCAAGGGCCGCGCCCATGATGAAAGTGATCGAGATGGTGCGATCGACGTCGATGCCGACCAGTGCGGCCATCTTGCGGTCCTGCTCGCAGGCGCGTTGCGCCCGGCCGAGCGAGGTCTTGTTGACCAAGTACCAGAACAGCGCCAGCAGCAAAGCGGTGACGATGACGATGATGATCTGCTTCAGCGACACGCTGACGCCGTTGATGTTGTAGACCTGGCTGACCATCGGCGGGATCGGCTTGTTGCGCGGGCCTTGCGTCACCTGGACAAAGTTCGACAGCGCGATCGACATGCCGATGGCGGTGATCAGCGGCGCCAGCCGGAACGAACCGCGCAGCGGCCGGTAGGCCACCTTCTCGATCGTCCAGTTGTAGAGGCTGGTGAGCAGCATCGCCACGATCATCATGACCAGCAGCGCGATGACCACGGGCACCGAATAAAACAGCGCGCCGAGGATGAGGAAGACGATCAGTGCCGTGAAGGCGCCCACCATGAAGATATCGCCATGGGCGAAATTGATCATGCCGATGATGCCGTAGACCATCGTGTAGCCGATTGCGATCAGCCCATAGATCGATCCCAGCGTCAGCCCATTGATAAGCTGCTGGACAAAGTACTGCATGTGTACATGGCTCCCCTGGAATGTCGCCCCTGCAGACGCATTCCTTTTCGTATTTCCCCTAGTCGTAAAGTTTCGAGCCCGGATTGCAACGTGATTTTTCGACCGCTCCGCGTGGTTCCAAGTCACGTCTTCCCGATCGCCCGTTTTTCGCACCCAGCCCCTGGACTATGGCGGACCCTATCATTGGCATAACGCAATGTCTTTGACGATTGGGCCGCATCATGCGCTCCGTTTCGAAGAAATCACCGTCAAGATTGGGTGATGAGAAGAATCGTTGCGTTCCTGACATGGTTCGTTTTTTCGTCACACTCCTTTCCGCGACGTCAGGATTCTCCTACTTGACCACGAAACCATGCGCGAACGGGTCGCGGTCGTCGATGAAGATGGTGTTCAGTCCGGTCATGCGTGCCCAGCCGCCGATCGAGGGGATGATCGCCGGCTTGCCAGCCACGGTGACCTCTTTTTCGACCTTGCCCTTGAACAGCGAGCCGATGATCGATTCATGGACGAAGGCGTCGCCTGCCTTAAGCTTGCCCTTGGCATGAAGCTGCGCCATGCGCGCCGATGTGCCAGTGCCGCAGGGCGAGCGATCGATCGCCTTGTCGCCGTAGAAAACGGCATTGCGGGCATCGGCGCCCTCGACCGTCGGCTTGCCGGTCCACAGCATGTGCGACAATCCGGCAATGCCTGGATTCTCCGGATGCACGAAGGAATACTTCTCGTTGAGCCGCTGCCGCACCACCGGGCTCCAGGCGATGAAGTCGCCGGCGGAATAGTCGGCCATGTCGCGATAGTTCGCCTGCGGTTCGACGATGGCATAGAAATTGCCGCCATAGGCGACGTCGACGGTTATTTCGCCCAGCCCTGGACATTCGACTGTCAGCCCTTCGGCATGGAGGAAGGACGGCACATTGGTGATGCGCACCTCCTCGACATGCTCGCCGACCTGCTTGTATTCGGCGATGACCAGGCCGGCCGGCGTGTCGAGCCTGAGCACACCCGGCGTCTTCGGCTTGATCAAGCCGTGCTCGATGGCCATCGTCACTGTGCCGATGGTGCCGTGGCCGCACATGGGCAGGCAACCGGACGTCTCGATGAACAGGATGGCGATGTCGCAATCCTCGCGTGTTGGCGGATAGAGGATCGAGCCGGACATCACGTCATGGCCGCGCGGCTCGAACATCAGGCCGGTTCGGATCCAGTCATATTCGGCGAGGAAATGCGCGCGCCGTTCCATCATCGTCGAGCCCTGCAGCAGCGGCCCGCCGCCGGCGACCAGCCGCACCGGGTTGCCGCAGGTGTGGCCGTCGATGCAGAAGAAGGATTTCTTGGCCATGTCGCTCCTCAAGATCAAAACCGTTGTGGGCTGAAGGGGGCCAGATCAACGGACGAAGTCTGCCCCAGAACGAATTCCCTGATCAACCGCCCGGTTGCCGCGGCCTGGGTCAGGCCGAGATGGCCGTGACCGAAGGCGTAGATCACCGAACGGCTTCGCGTCGCCTTGCCGATGACGGGCACCGAATCCGGCAGCGAGGGCCGGAACCCCATCCATTCGCTTCCGCCCGAGGGATCGAGCCCCGGCAGGAATTTCTGCGCCTTCTGCAGGAGCGCTTTCGACCTGTTGAAATTGGGTGGTCGTTCGATGCCGCCGAGTTCCACGGCCCCGCCGACGCGCAGGCCCGTTTCGAGCGGGGTGATGACGAAGCCATGACCGGAAAAGATCAGCTGCCGCGTCACGTCGAAAGCGCTCGTCGGCAGCGTCGTGTTGTAGCCGCGCTCGGTCTCCAGCGGAATGCGATCGCCGAGTTGCCGCGCCAGCAGGTGCGACCAGGCGCCCGCGGCAATGACGATGTACCTGGCTTGTCTTATCGAGCCGTCGGCCAGCGTCAGTGTCGCACCATCCTGATTCGCGGCGACGCGGTCGATGCGGGCCATCTCGAAGCGGGCGCCTTTGGACTGCGCGTAAGCCCACACGGCCTTGCCGAGCAGTTTTGGATCGGCGACCGTCTTCCATCCCGGCACGAAGGTGCCCTTGACGAAGCGCGGTGACAACCCAGGCTGCAAGCCCGCGAGGTTTTCACCTTCTACATGGCGGAAGCCGATGCCGAAGCGCTCGCGCGCCGCCCAGCCCGACAGTGAGGCGCGGAACTCGGCTTCGCTTTCGTAGAGCTCGAGCGAACCGTCCTCGCGCAGCATCGGCCGCGTGCCGGACCGATCGAGCAGATCCATCCATTCGGCCTCGGCAAGCTTCATCATGCCGGCCTGGGCCGTCAGGCTCGCCTCGTATTTCCCTGGCGCGCCGGCGCGCCAGAACCGGATCAGCCAAGGCAGCAGCTTGGGCAGGTAGGCGGGCGGGATGCTGAGCGGGCCGAGTGGATCGGCGAGCCATTTCGGCAGCTGCCTGATCATGCCCTTGTGCGCCAGCGGCAGCACGTCGGAAAAAGCAAAGGCGGCGGCGTTGCCCGAGCTCGTCTCCTCGCAGATACCGGTGCGGTCGAAGACCGTGACATCCAGCCCGGCCTCGGCAAGGAAGGCAGCTACGCAAATACCGATGATCCCGCCACCGACGATGGCGATGTCTTTCCCTTCTCCCCGTTCACGGTTAGAAGGCGCCCGAAGGGCGGGGCGGCTCCCCTCGTCTGTCGATTTGGTACTTCCTGTCACGTGGGCGCTGCCCTTCACCTGGCTGCCGGCATCTTCTCCTTAGAATTGCGGCAGCGTTGGCCGTACCGCCAGTGCATCCTTGACGATCTTCTCGACGGTCTTGCGGCGTTCGCCCGACAGTGGCATGCGCGGCATGCGGACGCGATCGTTGGTGTTGATGGCGAACACTTCGGCAAGCTTGATGTTCTGCACCAGATAGGTCGAGACATCGAGGTCGAGCAGCGGCCGGAACCAGCGGTAGATGGCGAGCGCCTCTTCGCGGCGGCCCTGCTTCATCAGTTGGTAGACGGCGACGGTCTCGCGCGGGAAGGCGGTGACCAGGCCGGCCACCCAGCCGATGGCACCTACGGACAGCGCCTCGAAGGCGAGGTTGTCGACACCGGTGAACAGGTCGTAGCGGCTGCCCAGGCGGTTGATGATCTCGGTCGGGCGGCGGATGTCGTCGGAGGATTCCTTGATGGCGACGAAGCGCTTGTCCGATGCCAGCTCCTCCATCTGGTCGACGGTGACGTCGACGCGGTAGGCGAGCCGGTTGGAATAGATCATGACCGGCAGGTCGCCGGCCTCGGCCACGGCGCGCAGGGCGGCCACGGTCTCTTCCGCGTTGGTGTGGTAGATCGGGCTCGGCACCACCATCAGGCCGTTGGCGCCTTCCTTGGCGGCGCGCCTGGCGATGCTGGTCGCCTCGCGGGTGCCGGCCTCGTTGACGGTCAGCAGCACCGGCTTCTTGCCTGCGATCTTCTGCGCGGTCTTCAGCACCTCGATCTTCTCGTCAGGCGACAGCATCGGCCCTTCGCCGAGCGAGCCGCAGACGATGATGCCGTCGCAGCCGGCCTCCATCTGCAAGCTGAAGCAACGCTCCATTTCGGCGTGGTCGAGCCGGTCGTCGGTGGTGAATTTGGTCGTGACGGCGGGGAAAACTCCGGTCCACATGGCTATTTCTCCATCTGATATATCAGCCGTATATCTGTTAGGGAAGCCGCTGTCAATGCGGAGTCCGTTATGATATATTCTAGATATATCAGGAGACCGGCTTTGATATTCATGGAAGCAAGCACCCTGTCCGAGCCCGCGGCGACCAAGGCCTACCGTGTCCTTGAGCACATGATCGTCACGCTCGAACTGGCCCCGTCGAGTTTTGTCACCGAGGGCTCCTTGATCGAGCGGCTGGCGCTCGGCCGCACGCCGGTGCGCGAGGCGATACAGCGGCTGGCCTGGGAAGGGCTGCTCGACGTCAGGCCCCGCGCCGGGATCGCGATCGCGCCGCTGCATCCCGGCGACTGGCTGCGTGTGCTCGATGCCCGCCGCGGCGTCGAGGTGGTGCTCGCACGATCAGCCGCCCGTTTCGTCACCCGCGAGGCCGCCGACCTGTTTCACGAGGCGGCGCTCGCCATGCAGAAAGCAGTGATATCAGGCAATGTGCTTGCCTTCATCCAAGCCGACAAGGCGCTCGACGAGGCGCTGGCGCTGGCCGCCGACAACCCGTTCGCCGCCCGGCTGGCCGCCCCCCTGCAGACCCACAGCCGCCGCTTCTGGTTCCGCTACAAGGCGGACACTGGGCTGGCGGAATCCGCCGAGCACCATGTAGCACTGATCCGCTCGATCCTGGACGGCGACGAGGACGGCGCCGCCAAGGACGCCAAGAAACTGATGGCTCTGCTGCGCGGCCATGCCGAGGTGGCCGCGACGCGCTAACTGCAGAAATAGTTCAAGCGCCCGGCAACGCCGCCTTGATGGTTGGGCTGTCCCAGCCCTCGCCGACCGACAGGATGCAACTCTGGCCCTTCGTGTCGGAAGCCAGAACCGTCCAGCTGCCTTGATCGGAAACGAACACTTCGAGGACCACATTGGGATTGATCAGGCCGCGCCCGGCTTCGCTTTCGTGGAAGTTCTCACCGAGCGCTTTCACGATATCGGCGCGTGCCGCGCATTGTCCGGCCGCATTTGCCTGAGCAGCGCCGGTGCACATCGCCATCGCCGCAACGAACAGTGTCGCCGTAAGACGTCGTGTCATCTGACACCTCCTTGCGCCGGACGATGCAATGCCACCGGCCCGCCGTGCGGCGCCCTGGTTGTCTGCCGCGCCTCCTCCACGGCAGGATTGCAGCCCTAAGTCCCGCGAGCCCCGCCGGTTCCATCACATTAGCGTTTGCAAAAACAAAAGGCCTAAGTCCGGGGACTTAGGCCTTGAGTAAAATCGCGTCTTCTCGTCCGGTCGGTTCATCGTCCGGATAACGAATTCAGCGCCATCCTTGATGCCTGCCCGCGCCCCCAGCAAGGACACGCAGACGAAGAAAACGTCCGGTCAGTTCATCGTCGGGATGACGAATTCAGCCCCATCCTTGATGCCGGACGGCCAGCGCGAGGTCACCGTCTTGGTCTTGGTGTAGAAGCGGAACGCGTCCGGGCCGTGCTGGTTCAGGTCGCCGAAGGAAGACGCCTTCCAGCCGCCGAAGGTGTAGTAGGCGATCGGCACCGGGATCGGCACGTTGACGCCGACCATGCCAACCTGAACACGGCTAGCGAAGTCGCGCGCCGCGTCGCCGTCGCGGGTAAAGATGGCGACGCCATTGCCCATCTCGTGATCGTTGGCGAGCTTGATGGCGTTCTCATAGGTCGGTGCGCGCACCACCGAGAGCACCGGTCCAAAGATCTCTTCCTTGTAGATGCGCATGTCCGCCGTCACGTTGTCGAACAGGCAACCGCCCATATAGTAGCCGTCCTCATAGCCCTGCATCTTGAAGCCGCGGCCGTCGACGACGAGCTTGGCGCCTTCCTTGACACCGGTATCGACGTAACCCTTGACGCGCTCCAGCGCCTGGGCGGTGACCAGCGGGCCGAAATCGGCGGCTGAGTCCGTCGACGGTCCGACCTTCAGGCTCTCGACGCGCGGGATCAGCTTTTCCATCAGCCGGTTGGCGGTGTCGTTGCCGACCGGCACCGCCACCGAGATCGCCATGCAGCGCTCGCCGGCCGAGCCGTAACCGGCGCCGATCAGCGCGTCGACGGTCTGGTCCATGTCGGCGTCGGGCATGATGATCATGTGGTTCTTGGCGCCGCCGAAGCACTGCACGCGCTTGCCGGCCGCCGTGCCGCGCGAATAGATGTAGTGGGCGATCGGCGTCGAGCCGACAAAGCCGATGGCCTTGATGTCGGGATCGTCGAGGATAGCGTCGACGACATCCTTGTCGCCGTTGACGACGTTGAGGATGCCAGCCGGCAGGCCGGCCTCGATGAACAGCTCGGCAATGCGCATCGGCACGCCCGGATCACGCTCCGAAGGCTTCAGGATGAAGGCGTTGCCGCAGGCGATCGCCGGTGCGATCTTCCAAAGCGGGATCATCGCCGGGAAATTGAACGGCGTGATGCCGGCGACGACGCCGAGCGGCTGGCGCATCGAATAGACGTCGATGCCTGGCCCGGCGCCGTCGGTGAACTCACCCTTCATCATATGCGGCGCGCCGATGCAGACCTCTACGACTTCGAGGCCGCGCTGGATGTCGCCCTTGGCGTCGGCGATGGTCTTGCCGTGTTCGCGCGCCAGGATCTCGGCCAATTCGTCATAGTCGCGGGCGACCAGTTCGAGGAATTTCATCAGCACGCGCACGCGGCGCTGCGGATTGGTCGCCGCCCATTTGGGCTGCGCGGCCTTGGCATTCTCGACCGCCGCGCGCAGTTCCGCCTGCGAGGCCAGCGCCACCGTGCCGCGCACCGTGCCGTCCATCGGCTGCATGACGTCCTGCTTGCGGCCGCTGGTGCCGGCGACACGCTTGCCGCCGATGAAATGACCGTAATCGATCATGATTTCTCTCCCTTGTTTGTGATGCCGTATTGTCCGCCTTTGCGGCGGCGAAGGCAACGCGAGGGAGAACGCAACCGTTGTGCGGAAAATAGATAACAAGCGAGACCTGTGCATCAATTGCCGCAAATGGTAAGGTATGCTGGACATCACTGGTATGGTTATATTGGATTCTGTGGAACGCGCCGTTGACGATTGCCCCCGGGAGCATTCCCATGAACTGGGATGACGTCCGCATCTTCCTCGCCGTGGCGCGCGCCGGCCAGATTCTTGGCGCCGCGCGCCGGCTTGAGCTCAACCATGCCACCGTCTCGCGCCGCATCGCGGCCCTTGAGGAAGCACTGAGGACAAAACTCTTTCGCCGGCTGACCACCGGCAGCGAGTTGACGCCGGCCGGCGAGCGCTTCCTCGATATCGCCGAGCGCATAGAAGGCGACATGATCGCCGCGCGCTCGACCATATCAGGCGAAGGAGATGACGTGTCCGGCACCGTGCGCATCGGCGCACCCGACGGCTTCGGCGTCGCCTTCCTGGCCAAGCGGCTGGGCGAACTCACCGCCCTTCACCGCGAACTCACCATCCAGCTCGTGCCGGTGCCGCGCTCCTTCTCGCTGTCGCGGCGCGAAGCCGATATCGCGATCACCGTCGAACGGCCGACCGAAGGCCGGCTGGTGGCGGGAAAATTGGTCGACTATTCGCTCGGCCTGTTCGCCTCCCGCGGCTATGTCGACGCGCATGGCCTGCCCAAAACCGCCGCCGAACTCGGCCAGCACACACTGATCGGCTATGTGCCTGATCTCATCGTCAGCCCTTCGCTCGACTATGCCGCAGAATTCAGCGCGGACTGGCGCACCAGCTTCGCCATCTCCTCGGCGCTCGGCCAGGCCGAGGCCGTGCGCTCGGGCGCCGGCATCGGCATCCTGCACACCTTCGTCGCCCGCTCGATGCCGGAGTTGGTGGCCGTCGATGTGGTCGCGCCTATCCGCCGCGCCTACTGGCTGGTCTATCACGAATCGGTCAGGCCGCTGCGCCGCGTCCAGATCGTCGCCAGCTTCATCACCAAGGCGGTCGAGCGCGAGCGGGGCCTCTTCCTGTAGAAGCGCCGTCACGGCAAAACAGCCAGGTTTCCACACGCCGCCTTTTCCTTGCCACAAAACCGCACAGTGTGGCATCACCGGTCGCCGGCCATGGTGGGTGCCGGGTGGAGAAATCTTTCAGAAAGCTGGCGCGGATAGACATGCGAGCCGTTCTTGCCATCCTGCCGCTGCTGCTCGTCTCCGCATGCGCCAACCCATGGACAAAAGTGCCGGAAGCCGAATTGCCCAAACCGATCCGCTACGTCATGGCGCGCCCCTCGCCTTTCGTCATCGGCAATTACTGCGGTCCCGGCACCCGCACCGGCGATCTGTCGGCCCGGCCGGTCGACCGCCTCGACGCCGTTTGCCGAACCCATGACGCCTGCTACATCGCTCGCCGCAACCATTGCGACTGCGATGGCGCCCTGATTGCCTCGGCGAGCGCAATCCGCGACGACAAGACGGCGCCCCGCAAGATGCGCAGCGAGGCGGAACTGCTGATTGCCACCTTCACCATCCCTGTCTGCAAGGTTTTTCCGCAAGGTTTCATGCCGCCGCGCGACCCGGCGCAGTTGAGCGCCATGAAGGCCGGAGCCGCCGGGTGAACGTCCGCACGGCCGTCATCCTCGTCCTGTTCGGACTGGCCGCCCTTGCCGGCTGTGCCGACGCAGGCGGCAATGCCTGCGACCTCCTGGCGGGACAGGAGGCTTGCGCGCGGCCCTCGCTGTCGGCCAGCACGCCCGGGGCACAGGTCGCGGCGGCGCAGTTTTTCGGAGATACCGGCGACAGCGACTACGAAAGAGGGTTCCTGACGCTGCTCGCCAACAACCAGCTCGGCGCCATGGACCGTGCCAACAGCACCGGCCCCTTCGGGCGCAACCGCCGCGATGTTCAGAACCGCGATTTCCAGGCGACGTATTCGACGCTACGGCAACTGGCCGGACCGATCGCCAAGGCGCATCTGCCGCCGGCCGGCATAGGCAGCGGCGACGGTCATTTCGACGGCCGCTGGCGGGTGTCGCGGCAGACGCTCTACATCGATGCGGCGGCGCGTCCTTCGGCGCCCAAGACTTTCGATTTCTCCGGCCTGCAGGCGCGCAGCACCGAGATCGTCGTGCGGCAGGCAGGCAGGCAGCCGGCCGACATCGAGGGCACTTGCGACGGCGCATTGGCGATCCGTGCCGCGGGAACCTCACGCATCATCGCCGCCGGCGCGGCATTCGGCTTTCGCCTGTCGGGCGAGGACGACACGGTCAGCCTGTTTCCGGGTGACAGCCTGAACCGGTGCACGGCAAGGATCCGCTCCAGCCTTGCTCCCACCGGCGCGCCCCTCACCATCCGGCGCGAAGAGACCGCCGATCCGGCGCTCGCCAGCTTGGACAGCCGCTACCAGCGCTGCCCGGTCCCCAGCGGCGCCGACATCGACGCCCTCGAGCGCGCTTTCTATGCTAGCCGCTGGCTGTCGCAGACCTGCGCCATGCCGATCGGCGAGCCCAGGCTGCTGCGCAAGTCGCGCGACGGCTTCAACGCCAAGGTCGAGGCGCTGATGGGCGCGCCGCTGTCCGATGCGACAATAGACAAGGGTGACCCCGAACTGCCGCTCGATTTCTCGAAGGCGCCAACGCTGAAGCTGATCTATCTGTCCTCGCTCGAGTTCAAGGCGGACTTTTCCGGCCGTATCATCGAACGATTGATCCGCCATCATGCAGCGCTTGGCACCAAGGTGCGCATCATGATCACCGACGTGCTGGAACGCGACAAGGACGACGCCATGCTGCACCGCCTGGCGGCCGAATTCCCCAATGTCGAATTGCAGGAATATCGCTGGCAGGCGGACCATGGCGCGCCGATCGACGAGCAGATTTCACAATTGCACAAGGTCCATCATATCAAAATGCTGGCGACGCTAGCGCAGGACCCCGCGCGTTCGCGCGTCATCATCGGCGGCCGCAACATCCATGACGGCTTCCTGTTCCATCAGCCGGTCGACCTGTCGCGCTATCCGGACCTCGAGCAATACGGCAAGACCGACGGATTTTCGCTGAACTACTATTCGAACTGGAGCGACTTCGACATCGAGTTCGCCGACCGGGCGACGGTCGAGAGGCTGGCCGCGCATCTGTCGACGATATGGCTGCGCGACGCAGACACCAACCTGGCGCGCCCCTTCTCCGTCCCGGTCCACGGAGATGGCCGCCCCCAAGGCAATGCCCGGCATTTCATCTCGGTGCCCTATGAGGATGATCATGCGCTGGAGGCCTATTTCGTCGAGCTTGTCGATGCCGCCCAGCACCGTATCCAGATCGTCAACCCTTACCTCAATTTGACCCCCAGCCTCGCCGAGGCCTTTGACCGGGCACTCGCCCGCGGCGTCAGGATCGACATTGTCGGCCGCATCGACCTCAAGGGCGACATCGGCGGCAAGTTCCTTACCGCGCTGAACAAGCTGTTCGTCGAGAAATATGGCGACCGCATCGACATCCGCGAGTTCAAGGCGCCTGACGTGGTGCTGCATTCCAAGATCATGATGATCGACGAAAGGCTGGTCGCCATTTCCTCGGTCAACCTCAACAACCGCAGCTTCTTCCACGATTCGGAGAACGGCATGATGGTGCTCGACCCCGCCTTCTACGCCAGGATGAAGCCGGTCTATGACGACTACCTCGCGCACTCGAACCCGGTTTCCACCAAGGTGACGATCCCGTGGGCCTACCGGCTGCTGTTCGACGAGGCGTGGGTCAGGCAGGCGTTCTGATGCATGTCGCCCAAAAGCGGCTCCGGTTTTGGGGCAACGACATGCATCAAAGCAAGAACAAAGCGCGTCGGCCAGACGCGCGGGCCGCTTATTTCAGATAGCGCTCCTGCGCCAGGGCGCGCACGTCGATGTCGGGTACCCGGTTCGACATGATGTCGGCCAGCACCTTGGCCGAGCCGCAGGCCATGGTCCAGCCGAGCGTGCCATGGCCGGTGTTGAGAAAGAGATTGGAAAGTTCGGTGCGGCCGATCAGCGGCGGTCCGTCCGGCGTCATCGGCCGCAGCCCGCACCAGAAAGTCGCTTCGCGCATGGCGCCGGCGCCGGGAAAGAGATCGCCGACCGAGTGTTCGAGGGTGCGGCGCCGCGATTCGTGCAGCCTGAGATCGAAGCCGGAAATCTCGGCCGTGCCGCCGACGCGGATGCGGTCGCCGAGCCGGGTGATCGCGACCTTGTAGGTTTCGTCCATCACCGTCGACACCGGTGCGGCGGCGGCGTCCTTGATCGGCACCGTGATCGAATAGCCCTTGACCGGATAGACCGGGATCGGCCGCTTCATCCGGCGCATGAGGCCCGCCGAGTAGCTGCCCAGCGCCATCACATAGGCATCGGCGGTCTTGAAACCCTTGCTCGTGCTGAGATTGGCGACGCGATTGCGGCTGCGGATGACGCGCCAGATGGTCATGTCATATTCGAACTTGACGCCGCGCGCCACGCAGAGCTCGGTCAGCCTGTCGGTGAACATCTTGCAGTCGCCGGTCTCGTCATGCGGCAGCCTCAACCCGCCGACGAACTTATCGCGGACCCCGGCCAGCGCCGGCTCGGCCGCGATACAGCCGTCGGGATCGAGCACTTCGTAGGGCACGCCATATTTCTTCAGCACCTCGACATCGCCTGACGTGCCGTCGAGCTGCTTTTGCGTGCGAAACAGCTGCAGCGTGCCCTGGGTCCGCTCGTCATAGGCAATGCCCGTTGCTTCGCGTAGCGCCTTCAGCGTGTCGCGACTGTATTCCGCCAGCGGCACCATGCGCGATTTGTTGATGGCGTAGCGCTCGGCGGTGCAGTTGCGCAGCATCTTGACCAGCCATGTCCACATATGCGGGTCGAAGGCCGGCCGCACCACCAGCGGGCCATGCTTCATCAAGAGCCACTTGACCGCCTTGAGCGGGATGCCGGGACCGGCCCAGGGCGAGGCATAGCCGGGCGAAATCTCGCCGGCATTGGCAAAGCTGGTTTCCAGCGCCGGGCCTTTCTGGCGGTCGATCACCGTCACCTCATGGCCGGCCTCGGCGAGATAATAGGCCGTGGTCACCCCGATGACGCCACTGCCCAGCACCATGATCTTCATTCATTCACTCCTTACGCCATGTCCTTCATGCCGATGGACATGGCCGCATCTGCGATTCGCACACGATCGCCGGCGAAAATCGATGCCGATCTTCGCGACCTTGCGCCATGGCTTTCATGCCGCCGAGGGACCGGGGTCGTCATCTCTCTCTGTCTGCCGCATTCCTGCCGTCCCGCCAAGAGGCCGGATGGAAATGTCGGCGCTGTAGACGAGGGTCAGTCCGTGCGGCCGGGGTCCGCCAGCGGCGGCTCTTTCCCGGGCTGCCCGCCGCGCGGCTTCCGGCTGATAGAGCACCGCCTTGATCCGGATCGATTCGCGCCTGCCGTCGGGGTGCTCGAGCGAAGCCGTCTGGCCTTGCGCCATGCCAAGCATGCACAGCCCGCGCCTGGTTGCCACCGACAGGCTGGAGCCGACTGGTCCACGTATTTCGCTCTGCACCAGGGTGCGCGTCTCGGCCACACCGGCATCGACGCAAAACACCACCCGGCTGTTCAGCGTCACGATATCGGCTTCGATCGACTCGATGGGCATGACGCCGGCATTGGAAAGCTTTTCTTCGATCATCCGGACCATCGGATCCGCGAAGGCCCGTCGGCGCTCAAGTATCACTTCCAGGACGGCGAAATCCTTCGTCGTCAGGCGGCAGCTTCCGTTTTTCATCACCGCCTCCACGATCAGTACTCGCCGCCGCAGACGGGCGTATCGACGGCCTCCACGGTCACCGACAGTTTGCGGCCGCCTCGACCGCTCCAGCGCACCACCTGCCCGATGCTGGCGCCGACCAGCGCCGTTCCCATCGGCGTCAGCACCGAAATCCGGTTTTCGGCAATATCGGCGTCGCCTGGATAGACCAGCGTGATGTGCTTGATATCACCGCTTTCGCCGCGAACCGTGACCGTCGATCCCATTCGCACTACGTCGGCCGGCATTGCCTCCGCTTCCGTGATCACCGCCCGATCCAGCTCCGCGAGCAACTCTTCAGCCGTCTCGGGGGCGCGGTCGAGCACGGTGCTCGCCAGACCGGTCAACCTGTCATGGTCGGTGTCGCTGATCAGAATCTGTGCGGATGGACGCAGTCCCGTTGCATGTTGCATGACAAACCTCATGGATCGGCGCATCGAGCAGATGCGCGCTTGCCGCCGCGCTGACGGCGGCCTGATGAAAGCCGGCAGCCGCGGAAAGCGGTGCGGCTTGATGGCGATGGGTGGATGTATGGATGCCCCGGGACGGACGAACGCCGGAAGGCGGCCGCGCCGGGGCTACGATCCCGCGATCGGGCAGACCCTGAACAAGGTTCTGATATAAGCGAGGTTGCTCATGCGCCGAACCTTGCCGACAGGCGTCCGCTTGTCAAGCGCGGCCAAACCGCTCAACCGCCGACATAGCGCCGGTGGAAGCGCGTGCCGAGACTGGCCAGGATTTCGTAGCCGATGGTGCCGGCATGGCCGGCGGCGTCGTCGACGCTTTGCGAAGGACCGAGCAGTTCGACGAGATCCCCTTCGCGAAGCTTGCCGGGCGGCAGGGCGGAAATGTCGAGAATGATCGAATCCATCGACACGCGCCCGAGGAAGGGCAGGCGCGCGCCCTCGAACCAGGCGGCCGACGCTGATCGCCGCAACCAGCCATCCGCATAGCCGAACGAGATGGTCGCCAGGCTGAGCGGCCCTTCCGCATGATGGGTGTGGCCATAGCCGATGCCCGTGCCCTGTTCCACGCAGCGCGTCTGCGCCACCTTGGCCTGCAGCCGCACCACGGGCAGCATCGGGTTGGGTTCGGCAGGCGTCGGATTGATGCCGTAGAGCGCTGCGCCAGGGCGGGCGAGATCATAATGATAGGACGGTCCGAGAAAGATGCCGGAGGAGTTGGCGAGCGAGGCGGGCGCCTCGGGCAGCATCGCGCGCAGCCGCTCGAACGCCAGCCGCTGCTGTTCATTGGCGGGGTGGTCAGGCTCGTCGGCGCAAGCCAGGTGGCTCATCACATATCTGACGTCGATGCCGTCGATAGCGGTGGCATCACCAGCCATCGCCTCGACTTCGGCTGGTGCCATGCCAAGCCGCGACATGCCGCTGTCGACCTGGATGGCGGCCGGAAGTTTTCGGCCAACGCGATGTGCCGCCGCGCGCCAGGCTTTCAACTGCGCGCCACTGTTGACGACCGCGCAGAGATCGGACGCGACCGCTTCCGGCTCGGAGCCCGGCGGCAGTCCGTTCAGCACGTGGATCTCAGGTCCGGCCCCGATCGCCTTCCGGAGCGCGATGCCTTCGGCCAGCAGCGCGACGAAGAAGACGTCACAGCCTTCTCTCGCCAGCGCCGATGCCACTTGGCTCGCGCCGAGACCGTAGCCGTCGGCCTTGACCACGCCGGCGCAGCGCACGCCGCCCAGCCTTGCCTTCAGCCGCCGGTGGTTTTCGCGGATCGCACTGAGATCGATGGTGAGAATGGCCCCGGCCGCCGCCTCGCTTACGGCAGCGCCATCATCGGGCAGCAATCTTGTGGGGGCGTCGTTCATGGCGACCCTCCTTGTAGCGGATAAGATATCAATAGGACCGCTGGGCCGACACGGCAACAGCGGCCCTCGAACCACGGCCGACGCGCGACATACTAGGGAACCAGATGCCGGAACGCCGCCACCACATCTTCATAGACCTGACGCTTGAACGGCACGATAAGGTCGGGAAGGTCCTGCATCGGCCGCCACGACCACTTGTCGAATTCGGCGGTGTGGCCGCCCGGCGGCGGGTTGATCTGGATCTCGCTGGTATCGCCATGGAAGCGGAAGGCGAACCATTTTTGCGTCTGGCCGCGATACCTGCCCTTGAAGGCGATGCCGACGAGGTGGTCCGGCAGATCGTAGTTGATCCAGTCCGGCGCTTCGGCCAGCATCGAGACGCTGCGCATGCCGGTCTCCTCATAGAGCTCCCGCTCCGCCGCCTGCAGCGGCTCCTCGCCCATGTCGATGCCGCCTTGCGGCATCTGCCAGAGCTGCGTCGTACCGGCGAATTCGCTGTCGGGTTCGGCAATGCGATGCCCGACCCAGACCAGCCCCTCGCCATTGAGGATCATCAACCCGACACAGGGGCGATAGGGCAGCGTTTCGCGGTCGACTTTTTTGGCCATAGGTGAGGTTCCAGCCGTTTTGAGAATTCGCTCTGGTGAGGCAGGTGGCGAGTGATTTCGAGAACCGGAGCGGAGCGTACTTAAAGTACGCGAGCACCGGAAGCGCGGAAAGCGCCGCCAGATGCCCGCCCGAGTGGAATTATCAAGACGGCTGTTAGCCTTTTTGTGGATCGACGGCCACCGCTGAAATCGGCACGATCTCGATGCCGCGCTTCTTGGCCTCGGCCACCCATGACGACACCGTGTCGACCGTCAGGTCGAAAGCCGAGCCGATGCCGACGGCGGTGCCCTTGGCACGCGCGGTCGCTTCGAGACTGTCGAGCTTCTTCAGGATGGCGCCGCGATCCTGCACCGCGTCGATCACCGTGTCGCCGGCGACGAAAGGCACGCCATCCTTCAGCGCCACGTCTGGCGCCAGGCTGCGCGCCGACGAGCCATCGTCGATATAGGCGAGGCCCCTTTTGCCGAGCTCGGCCATGAACGGCTGCATCGCCGCCGCGTCGGAGGAAAACCGCGCGCCCATATAGTTCATGACGCCGGTATAGTTCGTCGTGCGCGACAGCGCCCAGTGCAGGTTTTTCAGATTCTCGTCGGGGGTCGCCGCCACCGTCAGCGTGTTGCGGCCGGGGTTGACGTTGGGATAATCGAACGGTTCGAGCGGCACCTGCATGACGATCTCATGGCCGCTCTGCCTCGCTGCCTGCATCCAGCGGCCGATGCTATTGCCCTGTGGCGCGAAGGCCAGCGTCACTTCCGCCGGCAGCTTGGCAATGGCCGCCTGGGTGCCGGTCTGTGAAACCGCGAGGCCGCCGATGACGATTGCCACACGTGCGCCGCGTGTGCCGGACCATGGCCGCGCATAAACGTCGAACGGCCGCCGGCCATCGGCGGAGCGCATCGGCAAGGGTCCGGTTTCACTGGTTTCTATCAGCGCCCTGTCGGGAATATGCGCGATCTTGAGGTTCTGGCCGACGGTCGACGGATCGCGAATGACGATTGCCGCCTTGGGCGGGCCATCGCCTTCTTCCGTCTGCACATGGATGATCTGCGGACCGCCCGTCTTCGCCGGCGTATCCACTTTTGGCGTCGCCGCCGGGGCCAATGCGGGAGACGCGGCCGGCTCGGCCGCCGCAGTCACTTTCGGCGTCGAAACGGCGACTTCCTGCGGTTTTCGAAACGGCTTTTCCCTGAGCGCGATCGCGGCCGAGACGCCGACCACGGCCAGCACGACCGCGCTCGCCGCGATCACGCCTACGCTGATCTTGCCGGCGGCACGCGGCACCCGGACAGTCTGTCCAAGCGGGCGTTCGATGTCCTTGCCGATATCAGCCAAGCCCTGTCCCCGGTGCACGGTTCCGAAGACGACCTCCTTCGGCAACAGATGCACGCATTCATCAATCCTGGCGCCCGCCTGGAGGCCTGGTCCTGCCCCCCGAATCAAACTGCCGGAACCTTTCGGTCCCGGCAGCATCGCATTGCTTCGTTCAACCGGCCAGACCGGTTGCCGACCTTACTGGTTGAGCACGGCCTTTTCCGGATTGGGCGGGAAGGACGGATCGGTCTTCTGGCCGCGCAGCAGCTGCTCGGCATAGATGAGCTGCAGGTCGTTCTTCGGATCCGGCGGCACATAGGCTGCGGAACCGGAGCCGGTCTTGCTCTCGTCGGCACCCTTGATATGGCCCTTGAGATCGGATTCGCCGCGCGTCAGGTCCCTGCCCTGCAGTTCCGGCGGCAGCGGCTGGTCGACCTTGATGTCTGGCGTGATGCCCTTGCCCTGGATCGATTTGCCCGACGGCGTGTAATAGAGCGCCGTCGTCAGCCTGAGCGCGCCATTCTCGCCGAGCGGGATGATGGTCTGCACCGAGCCCTTGCCGAAGGACTGTGTGCCGACCACCGTGACGCGGCGCAAGTCCTGCAGCGCGCCGGCGACGATTTCCGAAGCGCTGGCCGAGCCGCCATTGACGAGCACGATCATCGGCTTGCCGTTGATGTCGTCGGTCTGCTTCGGCTTGGCGTCGAAGCGGGTGACGTCCTTCGGATCGCGGCCGCGCGTCGAGACGATCTCGCCGCGCTTCAGGAAGGCATCCGACACGCTCACCGCCTGGTCGAGCAGGCCGCCCGGATTGAGGCGCAGGTCGAGCACATAGCCCTTGAGCTTGTCGTCCGGCACCTGCTTCTTGATGGTGTCGATGGCGTTCTCGAGGTCGTCATAGGTCTTTTCGGTGAAGGAGGTGATCTTCATGTAACCGATGTCGTTCTCGACCCGGAACTTGACCGCCTTGACCTTGATGATGTCGCGCACCACCGTCAGCTCGATCGGCTTGTCGGCGCCCTGGCGCAGGATGGTGAGCTTGATCGGCGTGTTGACCAGGCCGCGCATCTTGTCGACCGCGTCGTTGAGCGTCAGGC
Organism: Mesorhizobium salmacidum (SeqCode); assembly: GCF_037179605.1. Lineage (NCBI taxonomy): Bacteria > Pseudomonadati > Pseudomonadota > Alphaproteobacteria > Hyphomicrobiales > Phyllobacteriaceae > Mesorhizobium > Mesorhizobium salmacidum (SeqCode). Next base: position 113,908 of record NZ_JAPYKS010000004.1, on the reverse strand, counting down.
CGCGAACCTCCTCGCCGTCGATCTTGGCGATATAGTCGCCGGCCAGCACGCCCGCCTTGGCAGCCGGCGTGTCGTCGATCGGCGTGATCACCTTGACCAAGTCGTTCTCCATGGTGACCTCGATGCCGAGGCCGCCGAACTCGCCCTTGGTCTGCACGCGCATGTCCTGCGCCTGCTCGGCGTTCATGTAGGAGGAATGCGGGTCTAGCGAGGAAAGCATGCCGTTGATGGCGTTCTCGACCAGCGACTTGTCGTCGGGCGGGGTCACATACTGCGCCCGCACCCGCTCGAAGATGTCGCCGAAGATCGCCAGTTGCTTGTAGGTCTCCGACCCTGCAGCGTTCGCCGCCGAGCCGGGTGCGCCATAGACAAGGCTCATGGCGGAGGCGCCCATCAGCGCACCGGCAATCAGAAGCGACAGTTTCCGCATCATTTCACGTCCTTCCAGAAAAACGGTCCGCCCACCATGGGGCCGGATCGACGGGTTTTCCATCCTTGCGGAACTCGACATAGAGTTCCGGCGTGGCATTTCCATTCTTCGAAACCGAGGTGCTTGCCACCCGGGCTTCTCCCATCGCACCGACCGGCTCTCCTGCGAGCACTGACTGGCCAGTCGCGACGCTGATTCTGCTCATCCCAGCCAGGACGACATGATAACCGTCGCCGGCATTGAGGATCAAGAGCTGACCATAGGAGCGAAACGGCCCCGCATAAAGCACATTCCCATCCGCCGGCGCGGTAACGATGGCTCCCGATTGTGTCGCAACCATGTCCCCAAGCATCAAGGCGCCGTTACCGTCGTCGACGCCGAAACGGCGTTTGATGCGGCCGGTGACCGGCAAGGCGATCTGTCCCTGCAGTGCCGAGAAAGGCGTCGCCGCGGTCAACCTGTTGCCTTCGGGAACCGGCAGCGATGCCGTCTGGTCGCCACCGGGCTCGGTGCCCCCGGTCTTTGCCGCATCGGCTGCCTTCGCGGCATCCGCGGCCTTGCGGTTCTTGTCGGCCTGCGCCTCGAGCGAAGCGATCAGATCCTTCAGGCTGCTGGCCTTGGCCGCCAACTGCTCGGAACGCTGCTGTTCGGCCGCCATCTGCGCCTTCGTGTCGGCCTCGAGCTTCTGCTTGGCCTCCAGCAGCATGCCGAGCCGCTTCTTCTCCGCCGCCTGGTCGCCGACCGCTGCCGTCAGCCGCGTCCGCTCGGCCTCGATCGACGCCGTCACCCGGGTCTGCTCCTTGAGGTCGGCCAGCAGCGCATCGGTCTGCTGGCGCAATTCCGGCACCACGGCCCCGAGCAGGATGGCGCTGCGCACCGACGACAGCGCGTCCTCCGGCTTGACCAGGATCGCCGGCGGCGGATTGAGCCCCATGCGCTGCAGGGCGCCCAGCACTTCGGCCAGCACGTCGCGCCGCGCCGCCAGTGAAGCGCGGATCTTCTGTTGCTGGCCCTTCAGTCCTTCCAGCTTGGCGCCGATGTCCTCGATGTCCTGGCCAAGCTTCTGCTCGGTCATCGCCGACTGAATCAGCGCGGCGGTGATCGAGGCGTGGTCCTTCTTGACCGTGGCGATATCGGCGGCGAGCTTCGCCAGCCGTTCCGACGACAGCGTTATTTCCTTGGAAACCTGCTCGTATTCGGCGCGGCTCTGGTCCGGATCGGGCGCCATGTCGAGCGTGTTCTCGGCCCGCACCGCATGGAGCGACAGAAGCACCGCCGCCGCCGCGATACCGCAGCGCGCGCGCCAGGAGCTCCCGGTCGATGAGCCCGTCGTCGATTTCCAGCCTTCAGACATTCGCGATCGATTCTATCCGCGGCTTCGTTAACGAATCATCAACTATGTTAGCGCCTGTCGTCCAAAGGGTTCGCAATAACACCCTGCAAAGCAAAGGCAGCCCCAAAATGAATTTTACGCGGCATTGGGGCTAAATTCGGTGCGACCCGGCGGCTTTCAGGATCTGTGATAGGGATGGCCCGACAGGATCGTCGCCGCCCTGTAGAGTTGTTCGCCCAGCATCACGCGCACCAGCTGATGCGGCCAGGTGAGCGCCCCGAACGACAGCACCAGCTCGGCTTGGTCACGCAGCGGCGGATCGTGGCCGTCGGCGCCGCCAATGGCGAGCACCAGCGCCTTGCGTCCGCCATCGCGCAACTGTCCGATACGGCCGGCGAAATCCTGCGAGGACAGGCTCTTGCCTCTTTCATCGAGCAGGATCAATGCCGTGCCTGGCTGCAGCTGCGCCTGCAGGCGCGAGCCTTCGTCGCGCTGCCGCTCGCTGGCGCTCTGCGCGCGGCCCTCGGCGATCTCGGTGATGCCCGTGAATTCGAGCCCCACGGCGGGTCCGCTCTTGGCGAACCGCTCGAAATAGCGGTCGGCCAACTCCCGCTCGGGGCCGGCTTTCATTCGGCCCACGGCATGAACTGAAATCTTCATCCTCGCCTCTATAAGCCGCTAGTGCATGTCACCCAAGGGTGGGAGCCGGTTTTTCGGCATGGCATGCATCAACAAAGGCGGCCTAGTGGAGGGTCTCTTCCTCGAGGTCCGGCGCCTGCCACATCTTTTCGAGATTGTAGAATTCGCGGACTTCGGGGCGGAAGACATGGACGATGATATCGCCAGAATCGATCAGGACCCAGTCGGCACCGGACAATCCCTCGACGCGCGCAGTGCCGAGGCCGGCATCCTTGAGCGCCTTGAGGAGATGATCGGCGACAGCCGCAACATGACGGTGCGATCGACCCGACGCGACGACCATGTAGTCGCCGAGGCTCGATTTTCCCTGAATGTCGATTGAGACAATATTTTCGGCCTTGGAGTCTTCCAGACTGGCAAGGACTGTCTTGATGGCACGGGAAACGGCGTCGTCTACGCTGATCCTGGCCGGCGAAGGCATGATATCGGCCTTCTTCCGCAGTGCTGTTCTCAGTGTATTTCCTTTCGCAGCAAGAACAACCAAATCACCCCTTGAAGCAGGTGACACCTCTTAGATAGGCAGAGTTCCGTTGCAGTTTCAAGACGGAGCCCAACTCACGCGAACTCGCCGACTGGTATATTGTTCCACGCGAGACGCAGAAACATCGGAACCCAGGCGTTCCGCAGCGGTTATCGGCTGACCGACCAACCGGAATCCCACCATGCCGATCGACCCGCAAAACACCCTTCTCACCGTCCAGGCCGGCCTCGCGCAGCTGAGTACGCTGATCGTTTCCTATTCCTTCTCCGCCATCGGCGCCGTCATCCTCCTGGTGGTCGGCTACATCGTTGCCAACCTTGCCGAGCGCTCGATCTCGGCTGGCCTCGGCCATATCCACGGTTTCGACGCGACGCTGCGGCATTTTTTTTCCAAGATCGTCCGCTACGCCATCCTGATCCTCGTCGTCATTATGGTGCTCGGCCAGTTCGGCGTGCAGACCGCATCGATCATCGCCGCGATCGGCGCCATCGGCCTGGCCATCGGTCTCGCCCTGCAAGGCACGCTGCAGAACATCGCCGCCGGCATCATGCTTCTGGCGCTGCGGCCGTTCCGCATCGGCGAATCGGTCGAAGTCGGCGCCATTGCCGGTTCGGTCGAGGAAATAGGCCTCTTCGCCACCAAGCTCAGGACCGCCGACGGCGTCTACATACTGGCCCCCAATTCGACGCTGTGGAACCAACCGGTACGCAATTTCACCCGTAATGGCGTGCGTCGCACCGACATCACGCTCAGCATCGGCTCCTGGAACGACATAGACGGCGCGCAGAAGACATTGCTTGGCATTGCCGGCGCCGAGAAGCGCATCCGCCGCGAACCGGCGCCGATCGCCTTCGTGGGCGCACTCGGCGATACGACCGTTTCACTCACCTTGCGCTACTGGACCGCGGCGGCGGACTATTTCGCCACCCAGATCGATATGACCAAACGCGCCAAGCAGGCCTTCGACAGTGAAGGCATCTCCATCCCGCTGCCACCCCCGGAAGCACCGTCGCCCGAGACCCGCAAGCAGTAATCAACCGCCTCGGCGGCGGGCCTCTTCGTCCGGCGCGAAGGCGAGTTCCACCGGCAGCGGTGCTTGCGCCGACATCGGCGCGAAACTGCCCGTGGCGGCCGCCGGAACAGGCCGCACCGCGATCACCCGCCACAGCACGAACAGGCAGAATGCCGAGGCGATGACGATGCCGACATAGATGAAGGTTGCCGTGCCGAAGACGGCGGAAAGCGCCGTGACGATGCCTGGCACGATGAAGCCGGCGAGCGACCAGGCAAACAGCATCGAGCTCGACAGGGCAAGCAGTTCATCCTTCCTGGCGCGGTCGGCGCCATGCGCGCTGGAGAGCGCGTAGATCGATTCCGCCGCCCCGTCCCAGATCAGGTAGATCACCAAAAGTGCCATCAGCGCACCGCCGTCGAAGGCTACGGCCAGCACGCTGGCGAAGACCGCGAGCGCCGCGGCGCCAGCAAGCACGTAACGCCGATCGGTGCGGTCGGAAAGCCAGCCAAGCGGTATCTGCAGGATCAGCGTGCCGACCGGCATTGCCGACAACAGCAGCGCCACGTCGGCCTGGCTATAACCCTTGGCCGCGGCATGGATGGGGGCGAAGCCGGAAATGATCATCGACAGGCCGCCGACCGCCAGCATGCCAGCGACCCCGACCGGCGAAATCCGCCAGGCCTGGCGCAGCGCCACCGAAGCAGCCCTGCGGCGCCGGCGGCTGGGCAAGGCGCGTCATGCCGACAGGCAGGATCGACAGAGCGGTGAAGGTGATGCCGATCAACGACGCCGCGGCCGTGTGAATGTCGATGACGGCAAGCGTCGCATAACCGATGCCAAGTCCGGCAACGTAGGCGACGTAGAACACCGCCATCACTCGGCCGCGTATGGCGTTCGGCAGCGCGTCGTTGAGCCAGCTCTGGGCGACAATGAACAGCCCGCATATGGCAAAGCCGTAAAGCGCACGCGCCACGATCCACAGCAGCGGATGCGGCCCGGCGCCGATGGCGACATTGGACAGCGCGATCAGTGCCGACAGCACCATGAAGGCGCGTGCGTGGCCGACCCTGCGCACCAGCGGGCCGGTCAGGATACAGCCGGCAAGGCCGCCGGCCGACAGGCCGGTGACGATCAGCCCTGCCCAGACCGGGTCGAACCCCTCCACGCCGAGCCGGACGGGGATATAGGCGAACATCAGCCCGTTGCCGATGGCAATCAGCGCCATCGACACGATGACGCTGGCAATCGCAATCAGCGGCGTCGGTGGACTGCCCTGTTTCGGATCGATTTTGGGGTTTTCTTTTCTTTTGGACCGCCATGGCTGATCAGCATCGCCCATCGGTCAGGCGGATGCCGCTGTAAAAACGACATGGCCGGATGGACGAGATGCTCAACCCTTCGTCATTTTCCGGATCGCGGTCGACGACAACGAGGAACGCGGACCGTGGATGAAGGTCCAGGCCGGCGCCTTCATGCGGGCGAGCAGCGGCGCATCCCCTTCGTCGATGCGGGCGTAATCGAAGGTCTTGGCAACCACCGACGACAGGAACGACAGCGTGGCGCCCGGACGATCGATGACCGCGATCGGAAAGGTGAGCACAATCTCGCGCCATCGCTGCCAGTGATGGAAATCACGCAGGGAGTCGGCGCCCATGATCCAGACGAAGTCGACGCCGGGATTGCGCGCCTTGACCAGAGCCAGCGTGTCGGCGGTGTAGCGCACATTGTGTGCCGCCTCGAAGGCCGTGACCTTGATCTTTGGATTCCTGGCGATCTTCTCCGACAGTTGCAGCCGCTCGACCAGCGGTGCCAGCTCGCGTGCGCTCTTCAACGGATTGCCCGGGGTTACCATCCACCAAAGCTGGTCGAGCGCCAGGCGCCGCAAAGCGATTTCGGCAACCAGCGCATGGCCGGCATGCGGCGGGTTGAACGAACCGCCGAACAGGCCTACGGCGAGGCCTTTTTCGGCGTGCGGCATCTTGAGGTAGGCGGAAGAGACCGTGGGCTGGGGGGACGAAAGCATCGTGCTAGGCGCCCCCCTCTGCCCTGCCGGGCATCTCCCCCGCGAGGGGGGAGATTGGCTGTTTGATCGCAGGCGCAGATCTTGCAACGTCCACAATCAGCGAAACCGGAAATGTCAGCCGATCTCCCCCCTTGAGGGGGGTGAGGAGTGGTCCGCGAAGCGGACGGAAAGCCAATTGCCTGGCTTTCCGGATAACGAACGCCCGGAGCGACAGCGAAGGGCCGGCTCCGGCAGGACGGAGGGGGGTGCCTGGGCGCAAAGTTTCAGGCCTGGTGGGCGAAAGACATCAAGGCCTCACCTGTCCTGATCCGCGCACGCGGTATTTAAACGAGGTCAGCTGCTCGACGCCGACCGGTCCGCGCGCATGCATCTTGCCGGTGGCGATGCCGATCTCGGCGCCCATGCCAAACTCGCCGCCATCGGCGAACTGCGTCGAGGCGTTGTGCAGCAGGATCGCCGAATCGATCTCGTTGAAGAACCGTTCGACGGCCGTCGAGTCCTCGGCGACGATCGCCTCGGTGTGGTGCGAGGAGAATGTCTCGATATGATCGATCGCACCGCCGATGCCGTCGACCAGCTTCACCGCGATGATGGCGTCGAGATATTCCGTCACCCAGTCGGCATCGGTCGCCGGCTTGGCGTCGAAGAAGACTTTCAGCACCTCGGCATCGGCATGAATTTCACAGCCGGCGGCGCGCAGCGCGTCGAGGATCGGCACCAGATGGATGGTGGCGATGGCGCGGTCGACCAGCAGCGTTTCGGCGGCACCACAGACACCCGTGCGCCGCATCTTGGCGTTGACCGCGATCCGCACAGCCATGTCGAGCTCGGCGGAGCGGTCGATATAGAGATGGCAGATGCCTTCGAGATGGGCAAAGACCGGCACTCGCGCCTCGCTCTGCACCCGCCCGACCAGGCTTTTGCCGCCGCGCGGAATGATGACGTCGAGATTGCCGCCAAGCCCCTTGAGCATTTCGCCGACCGCGGCGCGGTCCGTGGTCGGCACCAGCTGGATGGCATCCTCGGGCAGACCGGCCGCCTTCAGTCCCTCGACCAGGCAGGCATGGATCGCCGAGGAGGAATTGAGCGAATCCGAACCGCCGCGCAAAATCACCGGATTGCCGGCCTTGAGGCAAAGCGCACCGGCATCGGCAGTCACGTTCGGCCGGCTTTCATAGATGACGCCGACGACACCAAGCGGCGTACGCACGCGCTCGATATGCAAGCCGTTCGGCCGCTCCCACGCGGCGATGATATCGCCAATCGGATCCTTGAGCCCGGCAATTTCGCGAATGCCGTCCGCCATGGCGCGGATGCGCGCCGGATCGAGCTTCAGCCGGTCCATGAAGGATGCGGACAATCCCGATTGCTCGCCGTTCAGGACGTCGATGGCGTTGGCATCGAGAATGTCCTGTTTCCGGGCGACGATTGCCTCCGCCATGGCGGCAAGCGCGGCGTTCTTGGCGGCGGTGGTGGCGATGGCCAACGGTCGGGCGGCGGCGCGGGCGCGGCGGCCGATATCGGCCATCAGCGCCACGGTGTCATCCCCGGATTTTTCATGCAGCTTCAGCATGGCTCATCCTCCGCTTATGTCGCCTTCAGCCCGCACTTGGTCACTGGCCTGTACTTGGTCACTGGCCCGTACTTGATCACTGGCCCGTACTTGGTCACTGGCCCGTACTTGGTCACTGGAATGACTCACCACAAGATCGTCGCGGTGGATCATCGCCGAACGCGCCTCGTAACCGAGCACCGTCTCGATCTCGGTCGTCTTCAGGCCTGCGATCCTTACGGCATCGGCGGCATCATAGGCAACCAGCCCGCGCGCGATCTCGCGGCCCTCGGGCGACAGGATCGCCACCGTGTCGCCGCGCGAGAAATTGCCACTGACCAGTTTGACGCCGGCCGGCAGCAGCGATTTTCCCGAAATGAGCGCGCCGATGGCGCCGGCATCGACCGTCAGCCGCCCGGCCGGCTCGAGCTGGCCGGCGATCCAGGTCTTGTAGCCTTTGACAGGATTGGTGCTCGGCTTGAAGAATGTGGCGCGCTCGCCGCGTTCGATCGCCATCAGCGGCGACAGCCGGGTGCCCGAGGTGATGATCATCGCGGTGCCTGCCGCATTGGCGATCTTGCCGGCATCGAGTTTGGTGCGCATGCCGCCGCGCGACAGCTCCGAGGCTGCCGCACCCGCCATCGCCTCGATGTCAGGCGTGATGCGGTCGACCACCGGGATGAACTTGGCTTGCGGGTCGCGGGCCGGCGGCGCGGTGTAGAGCCCGTCAATGTCGGACAGCAGCACCAGAAGGTCCGCGCCCATCATCGTCGCCACGCGCGCGGCCAGTCGGTCATTGTCGCCATAGCGGATTTCGGAGGTCGCCACCGTGTCGTTTTCGTTGATGACCGGCACCGCCTTCATCTTGAGCAGCGTCGATATCGTCGCACGTGCGTTGAGGTAGCGGCGGCGCTCCTCGGTGTCGCCGAGCGTCAAAAGGATCTGGCCCGATTTCAGGCTACCCTTGCCGAGTGCATCCGACCAGGCACCGGCGAGCGCGATCTGGCCGACGGCGGCCGCCGCCTGGCTTTCCTCGAGCTTCAAGGCTCTCTTGCCGAGGCCGAGTATGGTGCGGCCAAGTGCGATGGCGCCCGACGACACGACCAGGATCTCGGCACCGCCATTGGCAAGCACGGCGATATCGTCGGCGAGCGAGTCGAGCCAGTCGCGCTTCAGGCCGCTCGCCCGGTCGACGAGCAACGCCGAGCCGATCTTGACGGTGATGCGCCGGTATTTCCTGAGCGACTGCATGGCCTACTTTTCCCAGCGCGTCTCGACCGGGGCGGCAATTTGCGCGCGGGCTTCGGCGATCACCGCCATCAGCGCGCGCTGCACCGCCTCGACGCCCTCACCGGTGACAGCGGACAGCAGCATCGGCGCACGCCCGGCGGCCCGCTTCAATGAGGCGACCTTCTTCTTGCGCGCGTCGGCGTCGAGCGTGTCGACCTGGCTCAGCGCCAGGATCTCGACCTTGTCGGTCAGTCCGTGGCCATAGGCTTCAAGTTCGGCGCGCACGGTCTTGTAGGCCTTGCCCGGATTTTCTTCCTGCGCCGAAACCAGATGCAGCAGCACACGCGTGCGCTCGACATGGCCAAGGAAGCGGTCGCCGATGCCGACGCCTTCATGCGCGCCTTCAATCAGACCCGGTATATCGGCGATGACGAATTCGCGCGCGTCGATGCGCGCGACGCCGAGGCCTGGATGCAGCGTCGTGAACGGATAGTCGGCGATCTTCGGCTTGGCCGCGGTGACGGCGGCGAGGAACGTCGACTTACCGGCATTGGGCAGCCCGACCAGGCCGGCATCGGCGATCAGCTTCAGCCGCAACCAGATGTTGAGCTCCTCGCCCGGCAGGCCGGGATTGGCGCGGCGCGGCGCCTGATTGGTCGAGGTCTTGAAATGCTGGTTGCCGAAGCCGCCATTGCCGCCCTTGGCGAGCAGGAAGCGCTGGCCGACCACGGTCATGTCGCAGATCATCGTTTCGTTGTCTTCCTCGAAGACCTGCGTTCCGGCCGGCACTTTCAACGTGACGTCGGCGCCCTTGGCACCGGTCATGTTGCGGCCCATGCCGTGGACGCCGGTCTTGGCCTTGAAATGCTGCTGGTAGCGATAGTCGATCAGCGTGTTCAGCCCGTTGACCGCTTCCAGCCAGACATCGCCGCCACGGCCGCCGTCGCCGCCATCCGGCCCGCCGAATTCGATGAATTTTTCGCGCCGGAACGACACCGAACCGGCGCCGCCGTCGCCGGAGCGGACATAGACCTTGGCTTGATCGAGAAATTTCATGGGATCGCAGTTTCTTTTATTGGCCTTGCGGCATTGCTCTAAACCTTGGGCCTTGCTCTAAACCAAGGCGCGGCGAAGGGCGAGGCCGTTTTATGACGATGGCCGCGTGGGGTTGGCCGGAGAGATTGCGGCATGAAGCTTGTAACCTACAACATCCAATACGGCATCGGTCTCGATGGGCGCTACGATGTCGGACGTATTGCCGATGCCGTGCGCGGCGCCGACGTGATCGCCCTGCAGGAGGTCACCCGCAACAACCCCAGGAACGGCAGCCGCGACATGGTCGCCGAGATCAGCGAGGCGCTGCCCGAATGTTTCGCCGTCTACGGCAGCAATTTCGAGGCCAATATCGGCTCGCACATCGAGGACGGCCGCGCCATCACCACCACCTTCCAGCTCGGCAATATGGTCCTGTCGAAAACGCCAATTCATCTGTCGCGCAACCTGCTTTTGCCGCGCAGCCGCAGCTTCGAGATGATGAACTTCCAGCGCGGCGCGCTGGAAGCGCTGATCGAGACGCCGCTTGGTTTCATTCGTTTCTATTCCATTCATCTCGATCACCGCAGCCCGGTCGAGCGCGCCAGCCAGATCCAGTTCCTGCGCCGGCGCCTGTTGAACTATGCGCTCGAAGGCGGCGCGCTGTCCGGCGTCGCCGAGATCGGCCTGCCGGAATTGCCGCATCCCGAAGCCTTTGTCGGCATGGGCGATTTCAACATGCTGGCCGGTTCGCCCGAATATGTCGAACTCGCCGGCCGGCCGGACCATGAATTCGGCATGCCGCTGACCGCCGACTTCGCCGTCGATGCCGCCATGCGCCTTGATATCGCCGGCGACGATCTCGTCTCCTGGGTCGACCCAAAGGACCCCGCCAACACCAGCCGCCACAAGCGCATCGACTACATCTTCACCAGCGCGTCGCTGGCCCGCTCGCTGAAGCGCCTGTGGGTCGACCGGAAGGCGAGCGGTTCGGACCACCTGCCGGTCTGGGTCGAACTGGGTTGAGCCCAGTCCAGCCCGGCACCCTTGGTATCGAGCTGGACCCCGATGTGTGTTGAGATTCAGGTCAGGCCGAGCCTAAAACATTGGTTTTCGAGAACCGGAGCGGAGCGTACTTATCGTACGCGAGCACCGGAAGCGCAGAAAATCAACGTTTGCAGGCCGGCCTCACCTGAATATCAGCACACATCAGAAGTGGACCCAGTTGCGCAGGCTGGTCCAGGTCTTCCTGTCGAGCCGGTAGCGCTCGACCGGCACCTGGCCGGCGACGATCGAGTTCAGCATGCCCTGGCCGGCATACTGGAAGCCGCACTTGTGGATCACCCGGCGTGAGGCCGGGTTGATGACCCGCGTCGAGGCATGCAGCACCTGGATCGAGGTGCTCTGGAAAGCGAGATCGACCAGCGCGTGGGCTGCTTCGGTCGCATAGCCGCGCTTCCAGTGGGGCTCGCCGATCCAGTAGCCGAGCTCCAGCCCGCGATCGGTGGTGTTCAGCCCGGCGCAGCCGACGAAAGTGTCGGTGCCGGCCAGCGTCAGCGCATAGGCAATGCCGGCGCGGCGTGACTTGGTCATGGCGAGGAAAGCGCGAGCCTCGGCTTCGCCATACGGATGCGGCATGCGCGCCAGCATCTCGGCGACGTGACGGTTGTCGGCAAGCTCGACCAGTTGCGCGATATCCCGCTCGTCTGGAGCCCGCATCACCAGCCGCTCGGTGACCAGCACCGGGCAATCTATCGCGTAACTTTCGTCTTCTGAGTCTTCCGCTTCGGCAACCATTTCAAAGTCCTCCAGGCAAAAGAAAGGGGAGATGGAAACCCATCTCCCCTGATCCTTTTCCTGGCTTTGCCAGACACCGGTCCCGAGATGGGCGCCGGTGTTCTAGTGCGGAACCGGCTACTCCGCGGCTTTGGTAATCGGATTGACCGATACGTAGGTTCGGCCGTTGGCTTTTTTGTTGAACGTCACGGCGCCTGTTTCGAGCGCGAAAAGGGTGTGGTCCGTGCCCATGCCGACATTGACGCCGGGATGCCAGGTGGTGCCGCGTTGACGAATGATGATGTTGCCCGGGATGACGGCTTCGCCGCCGAACTTCTTCACGCCCAGACGCTTGGAATGCGAGTCGCGACCGTTGCGCGACGAGCCGCCAGCTTTCTTGTGTGCCATCTAACTAACTCCGTTGCGCCGCGAGGCGCCTAAAAGGCCTTATGAACGCGTTCGCGTTCCGTTTCAAGTCCGATCCGGCGACCTAATCGCCAGAAAATTACTTCTTCGCCAGTTCCTTGGCCTGTTCGCGCCAGTCCTTGATCTGGTCGGCGCTGAACGGCATGTGCTCGTCGATCTTGGCGACATCCTTGTCGGACAGCTTGGCGAGCTGCGCGAAGGTGATGATGCCCTGCTCGGCGAGATCCTTGGCGGCGACCGGGCCGATGCCCTTGATCACGGTCAGGTCGTCCGGCTCGCCCTTCGGCGCCTTGAACAGCGGCGCGGCCGCGGTCTCGGCTGCCTTGGCCTTGGGCTCCTTCTTCGGCGCGGCTTCCGCCTTCGCTTCGGTGGCTGCTTCTCCCTTGGCTTCCTTCTTCGGCGCCTTGACCGCTGCTGTCTTCGTCGGCTTGGCGCCACCCAGCAGGATCTCGGAGATCCGCACGGTGGTCAAAAGCTGGCGATGGCCGATCTTGCGGCGCGAATTCTGGCGGCGGCGCTTCTTGAAAGCGATGACCGTGCGGTTCTTGCCCTGCTCGACGACTTCGGCGGTGACCAGAGCGCCATCGACGAACGGCGCGCCGAACGTGACATTCTCGCCCTCGCCATGCGCGAGCACGTGGCCGATCTCGACGATGTCGCCGACATTGGCTTCGACTTTTTCGATCTTCAGGAGATCGTTGGCGGCAACGCGATACTGCTTACCGCCCGTTTTAATGACTGCGAACATTTTTTGCCTTTCGCTGTTCGGTCGGCCTTGATGAACCGCCTCTGGCGGTTCGGCCGTCTTTTTGTCAGTCTGCGGGTTCAAAAAACAAGCGGCGCGGAAGAACCCTCCACGCCGATTGCGCGCTGTCCCTAACCGAAGGTTGCGTGGGAGTCAAGGCAAGTAGCCCTTGCCGAGACTGTTATTGGCCGCTCGGCGATGCGGACGTGGCAAGCTTCTCAGCGGAACGACGGCAAGGCATACGCACCCGGAAAACCCGGTGACGACAGCGACGACTGCCAAGGCCAGCAATGCCGCACCCCGCCGATGAGCGGCGGACGCCAGCTTGACGCCACTGCCTGAACCCACTGCCTGAACCCACTGCCTGAACCCACTGCTTGTCCGGCAAGCCAAATATCGCTGGATTTGGCCTTGTAACCTGCCCGTTCAGCCGTTATCTAGTGCGCCGCGCCGGCAACGGCCGACCATGACCGCGGAGAGGTGGCAGAGTGGTCGAATGCACCGCACTCGAAATGCGGCATGGGTGCAAGCCCATCGGGGGTTCGAATCCCTCCCTCTCCGCCATCCTGCTTTTGTACGGCCCGGAGACATAGGTAACAGTTTGTACCTAAGACATGGGTGACAACCTCGTGCCGAACGGGTTGTCGATGGTCTGCAGGGTCCTCTGTTCCAAGTCTATGTATCCCAGATCATAATGCATGAAGCTGACGAGCCAAATGCCGTCGTCGACCTCGGTGATGCCGAGGCGCTGGCCGGCCATGACGGTGGAGATGTTGATTTTCTTTTTGTGCATGCAGATGCGCCCGCAGGCGGTGACGAGAATGTCCTTGTCGTGGAAGGGATAGTCGATCTCCGGCAGGCCGTCATAAGCTCGCGATGAAGCCGTGTAGAGTTCGGCGGGGCATCGCATGTCGAGCGCTTCATGCGGTCTTTCGCCATTGAATTCGCTGACGAAAGTGTCGAAGCGCGCCTGCTGTTGCAGGCCGTTCATGCGGGGCGGCCGGGTGGTTTCGGCCTTGAGGGTGCGATGCATGCGCTCGTGGCGGCCGTTCTCTTGCGGGTTGCCGGGCCGGATGCGCTCGATGCCGATACCGAGCCTGAGCCACCAGACCGAGAGCCTGGAGAGGTTGTAGAGGCCGTTCGGGCTTGCGAAAGGCAGGCCATTGTCGGAGCGGATCGCCGCCGGCAGGCCACGCTCTGCGAAGAGGCGGACGAAGGCCTCGATGACGGGCATTTCGCGAGTCGTCTCCATGGCCTCGCACAGCAAAATCATACGCGAGGCCTGGTCGGTCACCGTCAGGGGGTAACAGTATTGGCGGTTGCCGAGCTTGAACTCGCCCTTGAAGTCGGCGCACCACAGATCATTGGGTGCAATGGCTGAAGAAAGCGGCGTGCCCTTGGCGTGATGGCGCCGGCGTTGGCGGGCGCGACTCACAAGGCCGTGGCGGTCGAGCACCGCATGAACCGTGCTCTTGGCCGGAATGCGGACATCGCCAGCCAGACGCCGCACGAGCAGCTCACGTATCTTGCGGGCGCCCCAGTGTGGCTTGTCCTGCTTGGTCGCCACGATCGTCCGCTCGATCTGGTCGGGCAACTGGTTGGCATAACGCACCGGCCGGCGCGAACGGTCGGTGACTGCTTCCAGCCCTTCATCCTTGTAGCGGTTGAAGATCTTGTAGCCGGTCTTGCGCGAGATCCCGAATTCCCGGCAAACATCGCTCATGCCCTCACCATCCAGAAGACGGGCTACGAAACGTAGACGCTCCTCCATTACCGAACTCTCCTTCCACGGCATCAACACCTCCCGGCAAAAACCGAAAAGTGTCACCCATGTGTCCGGTACGAAACGTCACCTATGTCTCGGGTCGCTCATTTGCGCTACGCGCTTCGCAGGACAAGTCCGGCGAATTCTTCTCAGCGCGAAGCAGGATGCCGTCCGAAGCCTTGGCGACGGAGGGCAGCTCCGGGGAAGACCTATTCCAGCGTCGCCAGGCGTTCGATGAAACGGCCTTTGCCGGCATGGCGATCTCGGATCGATTGAAGCCGGAGGTGGAATTCCTCGCCACGGTCCTGTTTTTCGGCGAGCGCCTGGAGATCGGAAAGAAGGGCCGCGGCCTTGTCATATCCGGCGGGATTGCGCCGCCCGATTTCACCCTCGACATCTGTCCAGACGCTTTCGCCCCGTCGGCGAATGTCCTCAAGCCGTACTTCACGTGCCTTCGCGGCCGCCTCCGCCTCCAGTTGCCGTCGCGCTTCCGCCAGTTCCGCCTCGGCGCGTTCCCGGGCAAGGCGGATCTCACCGGCGCGGATCAGCAGATCGGCAGCTGTGCGCGGGGCGCCGGGCGAGGTTGCCACCTGGGGTTCGGAGCGCGCCCGAACCAAGGCCCGCAACTCGGCGGACACGTGCGGTTCGCCGTTGAAAACCCGTACAAGCAGGCTGCTTTTCTCAGCATCACTCATTGCCCCGATGATCCGCACAGAAATCTCCAGAAGCGCCTCGTCCGTCGCCGCGCTTCGTTCCGCCGCCGCCCGGAGAAGATTCTGGTCGATGCAGAAGAATTCGGCGAACGCTTCGAGCGCGCCGGTCAACGGTCCTATCCCGGGCATCGGCTCCGGTTCGTCCGGCTCGATCGCTTCGGCTTCCACATCCAGGAGCCAAATCAGATAAAACAGCCTGAGGTCGCCTTCGAGCACATCGGCCCGAAGCGGCGACAGCATCGCTAGCCAACTCTCACCGTCATCCCAATCACCCGGCTCCAGCTCGTCGCGCCAGATGCTCAAGATGACGTTCTCACCAGCGATCCTGAACGTGGAACAGTCGTTATTCCCGAGGAATGCGCCGAGGCGCTCCCCGTCGACCAGCCGTGCCGGCAGCTTGATCATGAGGCGGCGCGAGCCCCAATTCGCCAGATAGAGATGGAGATCGAACCAGCGCTCCAGGAGTTCGTCCGGATCGCCTTTGAAATCGCCCCACTCGTAAGAATTGGTGAAGCTGGTGGCCGTGATCCGCGCCCGTGACGACAGCTCGCGCAGAGCCCGGCGATCGGCGTCGCTGAGCGGTCGATCGATCGCCTGAAATTCGTAGTACTGATATTCGCTCATTGCCGCTCAGACCGGATGCAGGAGGCCGTATGCTTCAAGGATTCGCAGGGCTCCAGCAAGGCTTTTTGATCTACGACGCCGCGGCCGCACGCCAGGTTATTCTCACCAGAGTGAGAGACCTGCAGGGCCCACAGGTCGGCCATGAACGCCAACCTTTCGCACCCTCCAAAAGCATGGATTAAACGCAAAAGCTGCTTGAAAGGTGGACCATCCGGCGTAGCTTTGGCAGGCAAGAAGCGTGCGAGGGTGACATGAGGAAGGAAGAAGTCGAGAGGCTTTTCGGCGGCGGCAGGGACGATTTCGACCTTGGTCCGATCGAAGACTACCTGCATGCCGTGGCGACAGAACGTGAGGTGCCCGACGTCGCAATCGGGCTCTGCACGATGAGGATCGAGGAATCCGCACCTCCGCTGCGCGCGGTCCTTGAACGCGCGGCCAACGCACAGCCTTTGTCGGACGATGAAGAGATGCTGCTCTTCAGGGGCCTGTATATCCTCGGCGGCGCTCGAGACAGCCAGGCATGCCAACCCTTGCTGCGTCTGTTGCGCCGCCCGGGAAAGGAAGCCGACCGGCTGCTTGGCGATGCCATAACCGAAACCCTGTCGCGCATCATCGTAGGCGTATTCGACGGCGACGCCGACGCGCTGTTCGGCATCATTGCCGACCGCTCCGTCGACGAATTCATCCGAGACGGTGCATTTGGCGCGGTGACCTTTTTGACCTGGGAAGGTCGGATCGAGCGCGACCGGACACGGGATTTCCTAGAGCGGTTCTACAAGGAGAGGTTGGCCGACGATTGGGATTATGTATGGGTCGGCTGGCTGCAGGCCATCGCGATGCTTGCCCTGCGAGACCTCGTTCCGCTTGTCTACAGCGCCTGGGACGAGGGCCGTATACCGGAAGATGCGCTTGAACGCAGCGATTTCGAAAGCGACCTGCGGGAAGCCGAGCAGCAACCCGGCGACATTGGCCGGTTCGACCGCGCCAGTCTGAGTTACATCGAGGATGTCCTTGTGGCGCTGGATTGGACCCGCGGCCTTGGCGACGACGATGGCTTCGAACTTGGCGACGATGATTTCGAGCTCGACGAGGACGATGGCTCGCAATCCTCATTGTCGGACTCGGTCTGGTCGAATGTAACGCCGGTCGCGAACCCGTGGCGCGACGTCGGACGCAACGATCCGTGTCCTTGCGGCAGCGGCATGAAATTCAAGAAATGCTGCCTCACCAGCTGAGGCGCCGAATTTCAAAGACCGTTCGATCCGATATTGCCGTCATTCTGAGGCGTGCCCCGCAATCACAGCCAGAAAAACCGCGCCAAACTCCTTGAGTTTCGCCCCTCCCACGCCGTTCACCTCGGCGAAGGCGTCCAGATCGCGCGGGCGGCGGTCGGCCATGTCGATCAGCGTGCGGTCGGAAAACACCACATAGGCCGGCACCTGGCGCTCCTTGGCGAGCCGCAGCCGCAACGCCTTGAGCGCTGCCAGCAGCGAGGCGTCCACGCCCTCGGCGCCGGCGGCGGAGCCTTCCCCGGAACGCTTCCTGCCACGCGCGAGAGGATCCCGCGTCTCGACGCGATACTGGAATGCAATCTCGCCGCGGCCGAGCGCGCGGCCGCTTTCGGAGATGGCGAGACCGCCATGGCCCTCGGGATCCGGCATCAGGAACCCGCCCGCAACCAGTTGCCGGATCAGCGACAGCCACACTGTCTTCTTGTGCGCGGCGCCGGTGCCAAAGCTGCTTAGCGTCTGATGGCCTCTCGCCAGCACCTTCTCGGTCTCGTGGCCAAGCAGGATGTCGATGACATGGGCCGCGCCGAAGCGCTCGCCGCTCTGCGCGACCGCCGCAAGGATTTTCCGCGCCTCGGCACTGCCATCGGCGCGCGGCGCCTGATCGAGGCAGTTGTCGCAATTGCCGCAGGCTTGAGCCTCTTCGCCGAAATAGCCGAGCAGCACCTGACGCCGGCACTGCGCCGTTTCGCAATAGCCGATCAGCGTGTCGAGCCGGCGGTGCGACCGTCTCTTGTGCTCGGGTGAGGCGTCCTCGTCGTCGATGAACAGCCGTCGCATGCGGATGTCGCCAAGACCGTAAAGCATATGCGCCTCGGCCTCGCGTCCGTCGCGGCCGGCGCGCCCGATTTCCTGGTAATAAGCCTCCAGGCTGCCCGGCATATCGGTGTGGAAGACATAGGCGACGTCGGGTTTGTCGATGCCCATGCCGAAGGCGATGGTCGCCACCATGACGACGCCGGACAATGTCATGAAGGCGTTTTGATTGGCCTCACGCGCCTCCTTGCTCATGCCGGCGTGATAGGCAAGCGCTCTGACGCCGTTCTTCTCGAGGAAGGCTGCCATCTCCTCGGTCTTCTTGCGCGACAGGCAATAGATGATGCCGCTCTTGCCCGCATGGCGCTCTATGAAGCCGAGCAGCTGGCGCTTGCTGTCCTGCTTGGGCGCGATGGCCAGCTTGATGTTGGGCCGGTCGAAACCCAGCACCAGGGTTTCGACCCGCTCGGCGAACAGCCGGGCGGCGATGTCGGTGCGCGTGCTCTCGTCGGCCGTCGCCGTCACCGCGATGATCGGCACATTGGCGAAGATGCCGCGCAACCGCGACAGGTCTTCATATTCAGGCCGGAATGCCGGGCCCCATTGCGAGATGCAATGCGCCTCGTCGATGGCGATCAGGCTGACGTCGAGCCTGGAAAGCGCCTCGAGCATGCGCTCGGTCATCAGCCGCTCCGGCGCCAGATAGAGCAGCCGCGTCTGGCCCGATGCCACGCGGCGCCAGGCCGCGACATTGGCCTCGCGGTCGAGCGAGGAATTGATCGTATCGGCGGCGACGCCGGCAAGCCGCAGCGCCGCGACTTGGTCCTGCATCAGCGCCACCAGCGGCGAGACGACGAGGGTGAGCCCGCCCAGGACCAGCGCAGGAACCTGGTAGCAGAGCGATTTTCCGGCCCCCGTCGGCATGACGGCCAGCACATGGCGCCCGCCGAGCAGAGCGTCCATGACGTCGGCCTGGCCGGGGCGAAAATCATCGAAGCCGAACACGTCCTTCAGGACGCGCCGCTTGGGATCCTCGGCCCGAATGCTCGCTGCCTGTGCCTGCATCAGGCTGCCGCCTGGCTGGGAGCGATTTTTCGCGGATTGGAGAGGATGTGGGAACCGATCAAGAGACTCTCCGTGTGATGCCTTGGAGTAGCGCAGCCGTCACCGGGCCGCAACAGGGCCGGCTCGTTCTCTACCCCGTGTGAGATCGCCCTTCCCCTGCCGAATTTGCACCCTGCTGGATTCCTCGGCGCCACGATGTAAGCTCGATCCGACATGCCAGGGAGGGCGCGATGCTGCAGGTGAGACAGGATGTCCTCGGCGAACGGTTCCGGTTGCAGCGTGCCGCCTTCGAGAAGCAGCCCTTTGCCGACCTTGGCCTTCGTAAGGACCGCCTCAAGCGCCTGCTTGCGCTGACCGAGCGACACGAGACTGAGATCTGCGCCGCGATCGGCGCCGACTTCGGCGGCCGCTCGGCGCACGAGACGCGGCTTGCGGAACTGTTTGTCGTGCGCGCCGGCATTCGCCATGCCCTTGCGCATGTCGGCGGCTGGATGCGGGAGCGTCGTGTCGCCACCACCTTGCCCTTCCTGCCGAGCAAAAACCGCCTCCTGCCGCAGCCGCTTGGGGTGGTCGGCATCGTATCGCCCTGGAATTACCCCTTTCAACTCGCCGTCGCGCCGGTCACGGCCGCACTCGCCGCCGGCAACCGCGTCCTGGTAAAGCCCTCCGAACTGACGCCTGCTTTCTCGGAACTGCTGGCCAGACTGGCCGGCGAGCACTTCGCCCCGGACGAACTCAGCGTCATCCCCGGCGATGCCGAGATGGGCAAGGCCTTCGTCTCGATGCCGTTCGACCACCTGCTGTTCACCGGTTCTACCGCGGTTGGCCGCCAAGTCGCGATCGCCGCCGCCGCCAACCTGACCCCGGTCACGCTCGAACTCGGCGGCAAGTCGCCGGCGATCCTCGACGCCTCCTGCGATCTCGACACGGCAACAGCCAGCGTCGCCTATGGCAAGCTGTTGAATGCCGGGCAGACCTGCATCGCGCCGGACTACCTGCTGGTGCCGAAGGGACAGGCGGGCACGGTCGCCGCGAAGCTCGCAATCGCCGTGGCGCGGCTCTACCCCACGCTGCGCGACAACCCCGACTACACCGCCATCATCAGCGATCGGCATTACCAGCGCCTGTGCGCCATAATCGCGGAAGCCCGCGAGGCCGGTGCAGATGTCACCGAGATCAACCCGGCCGGCGAAGAGCTCGGCACCGCGGGCCGGAAGCTTTTGCCGACCCTGGTCAGCAACGCCGGCCCCGACCTGCGGCTGATGCGCGAGGAGATTTTCGGCCCGGTGCTGCCGATCGTCGAATACGCCACGGTCGACGACGCGATCGCCCATGTGAACCGGGCCGACCGGCCGCTGGCGCTCTACTGGTTCGGCAACGACAGCACCAACCGCCAGCGCATCCTGCACGAGACCGTCGCCGGCGGCGTAACCATCAACGACTGCATGCTGCATCTGGTGCAGGAGAACCAGCCCTTCGGCGGCGTCGGCGCGAGCGGCATGGGCGCCTATCATGGCGAATGGGGGTTCCGCACCTTCAGCAAGGAGAAGCCGGTCTTCCTGCAGTCGCGCTTGAGCGCGGGAGCCCTTCTGCGGCCGCCCTATGGCAAGACGTTCGAACGGCTTTTCGGGTTGCTCAAGCGCATCACCTGACCAAGGTCGCGCGCATTAAGTTTATATTCACCATGATCCGGCAGGTTTCCGGTCCTGCGGTGATGTTTTGAGTACCGCGGCGCATTGGAGCAATTCCAGGAAAAGTGTGAAACGGTTTTCCGTCCGGAATTGCGTCAGACAGAGACAGAACGTTTCGCCGTTTCTGTGAGACGGTAATGCGCTCTGGCGCCCAGGCAACAAACCCGCGCTTCCCTGGAGGCGCGGGTTTTTTATTGGCCGAGAAATCGTTGGCGGCCCGGTCAGGCGAGAAAATCGGCGCGGTGCGGCGCAAAACTGTCGACCAGACGCCCGGCCTCCAGCGCCCTGACGCCGTGTACCAGCCCGGAGGGAACGATGAAGCTGCCGCCGGTCTCCAGGATTTCGGTCCGTCCGTCGATGGTCACCTCGAAACGGCCTTCGGCGACATAGCTTGCCTGGACATGCGGGTGCAAATTCAGCGCACCGACGCCGCCCTTGTCGAAGCCGAATTCGACCATCATCAGCTCGTCGGTGGATAGGAGCACGCGCCGGCGATTGCCGTCCGGGGTCGGAGTCCAGGCAGCCTCGCCGGCTCGCGCGAAAATCTTCGGCTCGGTCATTGTCATCTCCTCACCGCGCCAGCCAGCCGCCGTCCACCGGCACCACCGCGCCATGCATATAGTTCGAGGCCGGCGCCAGCAGGAAGACGGCGGCATCGCCAATGTCTCCGGGTTCCCCCCAGCGGCCGGCGGGAATGCGGCCGAGGATGGCCGCACTGCGGTCGGGATCGGCGCGCAGCGCCTGCGTGTTGTTGGTCTCGATATAGCCCGGCGCTATGCCGTTGACGTTGATGCCTTTCGCCGCCCATTCGCAGGCGAGCAGACGGGTGATGCCGAGCAGGCCATGCTTTGACGCCGTGTAGGACGCAACGCGGATACCGCCCTGGAAACTCAGCACGGAGGCGATGTTGACGATCTTGCCCCGGCGACCGCCGGCAAGGACGCACCGCGCAAAAGATTGGCACAGCAGAAATGCCGTTTTCAAATTGACGTCGATGACATCGTCCCAATCGGTCTCCGTCAGGTCGACGGCATCTGCGCGGCGGATGATGCCGGCATTGTTGACCAACCCGTCGAGCGGCCCGCTTTCGTCCCAGACACGATCGAGCATCGGTCCGGCCGCGCCCGTGTCGGCAAGGTCGGCGGCAACCGTCTCGAATTCGCCGCCCGGAGCCACGACCTTGCTCGCCGTCTCCTCCATTGACGAGCGGCCGACGCCGATCACCGCGCCGCCGGCGCGCGCGATCGAGACGGCGATGCCTTGGCCGATGCCGGTGTTGGCGCCGGTGACCAGGATGCGCTTGCCGGCCAGGCTGAAGGCTGTGAGGTCGCTCACCGCAAATCGTCCATCGCCACCGGGTCGACATCGGTGTAGTCGACATTGTCGCCGGCCATCGCCCAGATGAAGGCGTAGTTGGATGTGCCGGCGCCCGAATGGATCGACCAGCCCGGCGACAGCACCGCCTCTTCATTGCGCATGACGATGTGCCGTGTCTCATCCGGCACGCCCATGAAATGGAAGACACGCGCCGCCTCGGGCAGGTCGAAATAGAGATAGGCCTCCATGCGCCGGTCATGCACATGACACGGCATGGTGTTCCAGATCGAGCCCGGCGCCAGTTGCGTCATGCCGACCACGAGCTGGCAGGTTCTTGTTCCGCCGTCATGGATGAACTGGAAGATCGAGCGCTCGTTGCAGGCCTCCTTGCTGCCGAGGTCGAGGCGCTTGGCGTCATTGAGGCGGATCAGCCGGCTGGGATGAGCCTGATGCGCCGGCGCGCTGAGCAGGTAGAACTTGGCCGGCACGGCCTTGTCGGACGAAGCGAATGACACATCGCTGGAGCCCATGCCGAGATAGAGCATGTCGCGCGCCCGCAGGTCGAAGGATTGGCCGCCGGCTTCGATCGTGCCGGCGCCGCCGATGTTCACAGCGATCATTTCGCGCCGGTCGAGAAAACCCTTGGTGCCGGTCGGCTTGATCGCTTCCAACGGCAATGCCGTCGCCACCGGCATGGCGCCGCCGACGATCATGCGGTCGTAGTGGGTATAGGTCAGGCTGACGCGGCCGGGCCGGAAGAGGTCTTCGATGTGGAAATTATAGCGCAGTTCGTCCGTTCCCATGGCGGCGGCGGCCGCCGGGTCGATGGCGAAGCGCGATGTGTAGTCGGTGTGGTTCTGGCTCATCTCTGCCCTGACTTCTGGTGGATCATTCGCCGGCGGCCGCCTTGACCGAACTGGCGTAAAAGGCCTGCCGCGCCTGCAGGCGCTCGCGGTAGCGCTGCTGGCTGGCGCCGAGATGGGTGCGCATCGCCTCGCGCGCGGCTTCGGCATGGCCCGCCGTGATCGCATTCAGGATCACCAGATGCTCGCGCTGCAGCCCGCGCTGGTAGCTGTCGGACTGCACCAGTTCGGTCGACCAGGGCGAGGTCACGTCGCACGGAATGGCGCGCCGGCCGAGCACGTCGAGCATTTCGACATAGAACGGATTGTTGGTGGCGCTGGCGATGGCGCGGTGGAAGGCGAGGTCGGCGGGTCCGGTCGGCTGGCTGGCGAGCAGCATCCGCTCGAACTCGAAGAAGGCCTCCTGGATCGCCGCTTCCTGCGCTGCGTTGCGACGGATGGCGGCGAGGCCGGCCGATTCGATTTCGATCGCCAGGCGCACCTCGAGCACGTGGAGCGCGATGGAATCCTTGGCTCCCATGTCGGCTGCAAGCGCGCCGAACATGGTCGAAATGTGCTCGGTGACGAAGACGCCGGCGCCCTGCCGCGGCTCGACAAGGCCGTCGGCGGCAAGCTTGGCCAGCGCCTCGCGGATGACGGTGCGGCTGACGCCGAAGGTTTCGGTCAGCTGGCCCTCGGTCGGCAATTTTTGGCCGGGCAGAATCTCGCCCGCCAGCAATTGCTTGCGTATCGCCGTGATCACGCTTTCAGAAAGCTTGGGTTTTCGTTCGACCTTGAGATCGGGACTGACGGACACGTGGCGATCTCCTAATGGAACAGGCCCGGCAGCCACAATGAGATTTCCGGTACGTAGGTGACAAGCATCAGCACGGCGAAGGCGGCGCCGTAGAATGGCCAGATCGAGCGCATCGCGGTCCAGATCGGAATGCGGCCGATGGCGCAGCTGACAAACAGGACCGCGCCGACCGGTGGCGTGCAAAGCCCGATGCCGAGATTGAGGATGAGGATCACGCCGAAATGCACGGGATCGACGCCATAGGCCATGACCACCGGCAGGAAGATGGGCGTCGTGATGATGATCAGCGGCGACATGTCCATGAAGGTGCCGAGGATGAGCAGCACGATGTTGATCAACAGCAGGATGACCAGCTTGTTGTCGGATACCGACTGCAGAAAGGCGACCAGCGCCGCCGGCACCCTGAGATAGGCGAGCAGCCAGCCGAAGGCCGCCGCGCAGCCTATGATCATCAGCACCATGGCGGTGGTGCGCACCGACGCCGTCGTCGCCGCGACGAAGTCGCCCCAGCTCATCGAGCGGTAGATGATCAGCGTCACCAGGAAGGCATAGACGATGGCGATGCAGGAGCTCTCGGTCGCGGTAAAGATGCCGGACCTGACGCCGCCGAAGATGATGGCGATCAGGATGAGGCCGGGAATGGCGGCGACAAGCAGCTGCATGGCCCGGCCGAAGCCGGCGAAGGGCTCCGTCGGATAGCCGCGGCGGCTGGCAACCCAATAGGCCGTTATCATCAGCGACAGCGCCAGCAGCAGACCCGGCAGCACGCCGGCCGTGAACAGGTCGGCGATCGAGATACGGCCGCCTGCCGAAATCGAATAGATGATCATGTTGTGGGACGGTGGAATGAGAAGCGCGATGATGGCGCCGACCGACGTGATGTTGACGGCGTAGTCGATGCCGTAGCCGCGCGCCTTCATCTGCGGGATCATCAGCCCGCCGACCGCCGACGCATCCGCCACCGCCGAGCCGGAAATGCCGCCGAACATGGTCGACGCAGCGATGTTGACCTGCCCCAGACCGCCGCGCAAATGGCCGACCAGGGAGCCTGCCAGCGCGACCAGCCGCGCGGCGATGCCGCCGCGCACCATCAGGTCGCCGGCGAAGATGAAGAAGGGGATGGCCATCAGCGAAAAGACGCTGACGCCGGAATTGAGCCGCTGGAACACCACGACCGGCGGCAGCCCGAGCGTGAGGATCGTCGCGAAGCTGGCGACGCCGAGGCAGAACGCGATCGGCGTGCCGATGACCAGCAGGAACACGAAGGTGCCGAAGAGGACCATAAGTGCCATGGTTCAGGGCTCCTCGCCGGTTGCATGGATGTCAGCGTCGACGGGCAGGCCGGCAAAACGCCCGGCCAGCCGTTCCAAGGAAAACAGGCAGACCAGCGCGCCACCCAGGATGACCGGCAGGAAGCTGACGCCGCCCGGCAAAGCGAGCGAAGGCATCACCGTGTTCCAGGTCAGCCTGGCCAGTTGTACGCCATAGACGATCATGCCGGCGCCGAAGGCCAGCACGACAAGATCGGAAATGCTGCGCAGCACCGCCTTGGCCGAGGCAGGCAAGACATAGAGCAGCACGTCGAAGCCGAGATGCGTACGCTCGCGCACGCCGACGGCGGCACCGAGAAAAATGAACCAGCCCATCAGCAGCACCGAAAAGGATTCCGTCCAACTCGGCGAACGGTTCAGCACGTAGCGCGAGAACACCTGCCAGAAGATGATGATCGTCATCAGCGTCAGGCCGGCGCCGCTGATCCAAAGTGCCAGCCGGGCGAGCCCGGAGAGGACGCGCTCCGCACCCAGCCAGAAGCCTCGCATGGCCGACGCGCCCGAAGCCAGCGCGGGGGCCTCCGCGCTGCTCGGTCCATTGCCCGTGCCGTTCATTTCTCGGCCTGTATGCGAGCGGCCAGGTCCTTCAGCTCGGGCGTCGAGAGATACTTGTCGTAGACCGGCTTCATCGCGTCGATCAGCGGCTGCTTGTCGATCTCGCTGACCTTGACCCCCGCGGCCTCGACGATGCCGCGCGACTTCTTCTCCTGCGCGTCCCAGAGTTCGCGCATCTTGACGACGCTGTCCTTGGCCGCCTGCCGCACGATCGCCTGGTCTTCCGGCGACAGCCTGTCCCAGCTTGCCTTCGACATGACCAGCACTTCCGGTACGATCTGGTGTTGGTCCATCGTGTAATGCTTGGCGACTTCGTAGTGCTTGGCGGATTCGAAGCTCGGCCAGTTGTTTTCGGCGCCATCGATGACGCCTGTCTGCAGCGCCGAATAGACCTCGCCATAGGCCATCGGCGTCGCATTGGCGCCAAGCGCGTTGACCATGTCGACGAACACGTCGGACTGGATGACGCGGAACTTCATGCCTTTCATGTCGGCCATCGAGGTGATGTCCTTCTTGGTGTTGTAGAAGGACCGCGCGCCGGAATCATAGAAGGCGAGGCCGACAAGGTCGTGCGCCTCGAACGCCTTCAGGATCTGGTCGCCGATCGGGCCGTCCATGACGTGGCGCATGTGCTCGACCGAGCGGAATATGTAGGGCAGCGATGGCACCGCGGTCTCCGGCACGATGCCGTTGAACGGTCCCATCGAGACACGGTCGAGGTCGATGACGCCGGCCTGGGTCTGCTCTATCGTGTCCTTCTCCTCGCCGAGTTGCGCCGAGTGATAGACCTCGATCGAATAGCGGCCGGCGGTGCGCTGCTTGATCAGGTCGCCCATGTACTTGACCGCCTCGACGGTCGGGTAGCCGTCCGGATGGGTATCCGAGGATCGCAGCACGGTTTCGGCGTTGGCAATACCGATCAGCAGCGAGCCGAAGGCAAACGTGGCCGCCATTAATTTCGAAAAATGCAACATGACTTCCTCCCTTTGAAAATCGAAAACGTCCGGCTCAGAGCCGGTACGCATTTTTGGCAAGCGTGTAGGCAAGCTCCTTCGCCAGTTCATGCGCCTCGTCCTCGCGCAGCCGGTGCTCGGCGACGAGACGCGCCAGGAACGCGCAGTCGACGCGGCGCGCCACGTCGTGGCGGGCCGGGATCGACGGAAAGGCGCGGGTGTCGTCGTTGAAGCCGACCGTGTTGTAGAAGCCGGCGGTCTCGGTAGTCATCTCGCGGAAACGGCGCATGCCTTCCGGGCTGTCGTGGAACCACCAGGCCGGCCCGAGCTTCAGCGCCGGGTAGACGCCGGCCAGCGGCGCCAGTTCGCGCGTATAGCCGGCCTCATCCAGCGTGAACAGGATAACGGTGAGGTCACGCTCCAGCCCGACACAGTCGAGCAGCGGCTTCAGCGCAGTCACATAGTCCGTGCGCGTCGGGATGTCGAAGCCCTTGTCCCTGCCGAATTTCTGGAAAACACCAGGCGAATGGTTGCGCCAGGAGCCCGGATGGATCTGCAGCACCAGCCCGTCATCCCGGCTCATCTTGGCCATCTCGGTCAGCATCTGGGCGCGAAACAGCTTTCGTTCGCGCTCATCTTCCGAGCCGGCGCGGACCCGGTTGAACAGCTCCTGCGCCGCCGCGTCGGAAAGATTGGCGGTCTCCGCCGTCGGATGGCCATGGTCCGATGAAGTTGCGCCGAAGCTCTTGAAAAAGGCGCGCCGCTGGCGGTGCGCGTCGAGATAGCCGGCCCAGGTCCCGGTGTCGCAGCCGGTGATCTCGCCGAGCCGATCCAGATTGGCCGAAAAGCCTTCGAAATCGGGATCGACAACGGCGTCCGGCCGATAGGCGGTGACGACGCGGCCCTCCCAGCCGCTGTCGCGGATCATCTGGTGCCATCTGAGGTCGTCGAGCGCGCCTTCGGTCGTCGCGATGACCTCGATGTTGAAGCGCTCGAACAGGGCGCGAGGGCGGAAGTTCTCCCACTGCAGTACCGTCGCGATCGTGTCGTAATGGCGATCGGCGGTTGCGGCGCTCAACGGCTCTTCGATGGCGAACAGATGCGCAAGCACATGGTCGAACCACAGCCGGGTCGGCGTGCCACGGAAGAGGTAATAGTGTTCGGCGAACAGCCGCCAGATCGCCCGGCCGTCGGTCTCGACGGGCGCATCATCGAGGGTCGGCACGCCGAGAGCCTCCAGCCGTACGCCCTGGCTGAACAGCATGCGAAAAATATAGTGGTCCGGCACGATGAGCAGCTGCGCGGGATCGGGGAACGGCTCGTCCAGCGCGTACCAGCGCGGATCGGTATGCCCGTGCGGGCTGATGATGGGCAGGTCCTTGATGCCGGCATAGAGATCGCGGGCGATCGAGAGCGGACGCGCCTCGGCTGGAAACAGCAAATCCGCATTGATCAGTGCCACGGCCATCCTCCCGGTCCTATCGGTAGGGTTGAGCAGAAATAATGTCAACATACAAAAATTGGATTGTTGTATGATGAGTTTTGAGCAAAGCTGAGCATTGTCGGCGAACGCCGCCGGTGTTACGCCGCCAGTGTTCTGCGGCTTGCGATCCGCCTCCGGATACCAGCCGTGCCATAACCAGCCTTGCACGAGATGAGTGCGCGAACCGATGACAGACCGCCGCCTTTCCAACCGCACGGCGCCGGCATTGCCGGCCAAGGTCGTCGCGCCTCGATATGATCGTGGTGCGGTTGCACCGGGCATCGTGCATCTCGGTGTCGGCGCCTTTCACCGCGCCCACCAGGCCGCCTACATCGATGAATGCCTGGCGGCCGGCGAGACGGACTGGGGCATAACCGGCGTGTCGCTGCGCAGCGCCGATACGCGCGACGCGCTGGCGCCGCAGGATGGGCTTTACACGCTGGCGGTGCGCGGTAGCGGCGGCGAGAAGCTGCATGTCATCGGCTCGATCGGCTCGATGCTGGTGGCGCCGGAAGACCCGGCCGCGGTGCTGGCGGTGCTGACCGATGCGCGCACCCGCATCGTGACGCTGACGATCACCGAGAAAGCCTATTTGCGGGCGGCCGGTGGCGGATTGGACGCGACGCATCCCGACATCGTCCACGACTTGGCCAATCCGCAAAAGCCGAAGACGGCGCATGGCTTTCTGACTGAGGCGCTCGCCCGCAGGCGGGCCGCCGGCACCCCGCCTTTTACCGTGCTTTGTTGCGACAACCTGCCGGCCAACGGCGCCACCTTGCACAGGCTGCTGGTCGAATTCGCCAGATTGCGCGATGCCAATCCCGATTCGGCGGGCGATGCTGCGGTCGCCGGCCACATCGCCGGTCGTGTCGCATTTCCCTCGAGCATGGTCGATCGCATCGTGCCGGCCACGACCGATGCCGACAGGTCGCGGATATCGGGCGAACTTGGTATCGAGGACGCCTGGCCCGTGATGACGGAACCCTTCAGCCAATGGGTGATCGAGGATGATTTCCCGGCTGGCCGTCCGGCCTGGGAAAAATTCGGCGTCACCATGGTCGGCGATGTCGCTCCCTTCGAGGACATGAAGCTGAGGCTGCTCAACGGCGCGCATTCGGGCATCGCCTATCTCGGCCTGCTCAGCGGCCACGCCACGGTCGATCGCGCCTTCGCCGATCCGGCGATAAGGCAATTCGTCGATGCGCTGTGGGAGGAGGCCGTATCGACATTGCCGGATGATGCCGGCCTCGACACATCAGCCTATACGACCGAGCTCGCCGAGCGTTTTTCGAACACGGCACTTGCCCACCGCACGGCGCAGATCGCCAATGACGGCAGCCAGAAACTGCCGCAGCGCATCATCGCTTCGGCTATCGAGTGCCTCGAAGCCGGCACCGAGCTGGTCCATCTCACGCTGGTGGTGGCAGCGTGGATCGCCGCCTGCGCGGCGCGCGAAAAGAGCTTGCCGGAGGGCCATTTCACCGATCCGCTCGATGCTCCGCTGACGGCGCTTTTGGACCAGCAGCTGCCGGCGAACGAAACCGTGACGGCGGTGTTCGATCTGACCGGCTTCGCCAGGGATCACGCCGAACGCCAGACGCTGATCGAACTCGTGGCCGTCCATCTCGTCCACCTGCGACGGGACGGCCCGACTTTGGCGTTTGCTGCGCTCGGCATAGAGGGCGAAGGGCCGTAAGGCGAAGCTGGCACGGATCAGCAGGCGATAGTGGACTTTGATGCCGGCGCTACAACATCGCGCCGTAGGTGAATTCTCGCCGCTCGAACAAAACAAAAAAGCGAGGCAAGTGCCCCGCTTTTCACTTCGCTTCTGAATGGGACCTCAGGCCGGCAGGATGGCGCCTTCCAGCGTGGTGAGTTGGCCAAGGAACTGCTCCGCCTTGCTGCGCGCCTGGTCGTCCTTGGCGTCCACGGCGTCTTCCCTGGCTTCCTGGATGCGGCGGGCGAGATCGGCGCGGTCGACATCCTTCACCGCGACGGCCGATTCCGCCAGCAGCGTGCAGCCGGTGGGCACGATGTCGGCAAAGCCACCGAACACGACATAGCGTTCTTCGCTGCCCGAGGCGTTCTTCACCGTGACGACGCCCGGCTTGATCGTGGTCATGACCGGCGCATGATGGGCCATGACGGTCATCTCGCCTTCGGCGCCTGGAATAACGACGGATTCGACCTCGGCGGAAACCAGCAGGCGCTCCGGCGAGACCAGTTCGAACTTGAAAGCTTCAGCCATGATTATCTAGCGAGTGGGGAATAGTGAGTAGCGAGTAGGGAAGAAAACTCGCTCGGCTCACATTTACCCTATTCGCTACTCCCTATTCGCTATTCGCTTGAATTACGCCGCTTCAGCCGCGAGGCGCTGTGCCTTCTCGACCGCTTCGTCGATGCCGCCGACCATGTAGAAGGCGGCTTCCGGCAGGTGGTCATAATCGCCGTTGCAGAGGCCCTTGAAGCCCTTGATGGTGTCGGCGAGGTCGACCAGCTTGCCCGGTGCGCCGGTGAACACTTCGGCGACGAAGAAGGGCTGCGACAGGAAGCGCTCGATCTTGCGGGCGCGAGCCACCGTCTGCTTGTCCTCTTCCGAGAGCTCGTCCATGCCCAGGATGGCGATGATGTCCTGCAGCGACTTGTAGCGCTGGAGGATCGACTGCACCTGGCGGGCGACGCCATAGTGCTCGTCGCCGACGACCAGCGGGTCGAGCATGCGCGAGGTCGAGTCCAGTGGATCGACGGCCGGATAAATGCCCTTTTCGGCGATCGAACGGTTCAGCGTCGTCGTCGCGTCAAGGTGAGCGAATGAGGTCGCCGGCGCCGGGTCGGTCAAGTCGTCGGCCGGCACGTAGATCGCCTGCACCGAGGTGATCGAGCCCTTGGTGGTGGTGGTGATGCGTTCCTGCAGCGCGCCCATGTCGGTGGCGAGCGTCGGCTGATAGCCCACGGCCGACGGGATACGGCCGAGCAGCGCCGACACTTCAGAACCCGCCTGCGTGAAGCGGAAGATGTTGTCGACGAAGAACAGCACGTCCTGGCCCTGGTCGCGGAAATATTCGGCAACCGTCAGGCCGGTCAGGCCGACGCGGGCGCGCGCGCCCGGCGGCTCGTTCATCTGGCCGTACACCAGCGCCGCCTTCGAGCCTTCGCCGCCGCCCTTCTTGTTGACGCCGGATTCGATGAACTCGTGATAGAGGTCGTTGCCTTCGCGGGTGCGCTCGCCGACGCCGGCGAACACCGAGTAACCACCATGCGCCTTGGCAATGTTGTTGATCAATTCCTGGATCAGCACGGTCTTGCCGACGCCGGCGCCGCCGAACAGGCCGATCTTGCCGCCCTTGGCGTAGGGAGCCAACAGGTCGAGCACCTTGATGCCGGTGATCAGGATCTGCGCTTCCGTCGATTGTTCGATATAGGCCGGAGCCGGCTGATGGATCGAGCGCAATTCGACCGCGTCGACCGGGCCTGCTTCGTCGACCGGCTCGCCGATGACGTTGATGATGCGGCCGAGCATGCCCGGGCCGACCGGCACGGCGATCGGGCCGCCGGTGTCGCGCACTTCCTGGCCGCGCACCAGGCCTTCGGTGGAGTCCATGGCGATGCAGCGCACGGTGTTTTCACCGAGATGCTGGGCAACTTCGAGCACCAGCCGGTTGCCGACATTGTCGGTCTCGAGCGCGTTCAGGATCGGCGGCAGATGCTCGCCGAACTGCACGTCGACGACCGCGCCGATGACCTGGCGGACCTTGCCGACAACGCCGGTGGCCCTGGTGGCCACGGCCTGGGTCCTGGCAGCGGCGGCCTTGGCCGGCGCTGCTGCTGCCTTGGCCGGGGCCGCCTTTGCCGCCGCTGCCGGAGCCTTGGCCGCCTTCGCCGGGGCTGCTGCCTTCGGGGTTGCCTTCTGCGGGGTCGCTGCTTTCGCCATCGTCTTTACCCTTTTCGTCCTTTGTTTCTCACGCGGTCCGGTTCGCGGGCCATGACCCGCGGACCGCGCCTAGAGCGCCTCGGCGCCCGAAATGATTTCGATCAGTTCCTTGGTGATCTGTGCCTGCCGCTGGCGGTTGTAGGTGATCGACAGTTTGTTGATCATCTCACCGGCGTTGCGCGTCGCATTGTCCATGGCGCTCATCTTGGCGCCCATTTCGCCCGCCGCGTTTTCGAGCAGCGCGCGGAAAACCTGCACCGCGATGTTGCGCGGGATGAGGTCGGACAGGATTTCGCCCGGCTCCGGCTCATACTCGTAGACGGCGCTGGCGCCATCCGTCGACTCGGGCCGAGCCGAAGAGGCGGACGCTGCCGGAATGATCTGCTGCGCGGTCGGAACCTGGCTGATCACCGACTTGAACTGCGAATAGAACAGCGTGCAGACGTCGAAGGCGCCCTCGTTGAACAGGTGGATGACCTTGCGGGCGATCGCATCGGCATTGACGAAGCCGAGCGTCTTGACCTCGCGCAGATCGACGCGATCGATGATCATCGCGGCATAGTCGCGGCGCAGTATGTCGAAACCCTTCTTGCCGACGCAGATGATCTTGACCTGCTTGCCATCGGCCAGCAGCCGGCGGATATGGTCGCGGGCATGACGGGCGATCTGCGAATTGAAGCCGCCGCACAGGCCGCGCTCGGCTGTGCAGACGACGAGCAGATGCACGTCATCCTTGCCGGTTCCCGCCATCAGCGCCGGGGCATCGCCACCGCCACCGACAGCCTGGGTGATGTTGGCCAGGACGGAACCCATGCGCTCCGAATAGGGACGCGCCGCTTCCGCCGCCTCTTGCGCACGGCGCAGCTTCGCCGCGGCGACCATCTGCATCGCCTTGGTGATCTTCTGCGTCGCCTTGACCGAGGCGATACGGTTACGAAGGTCTTTTAATGAAGGCATGCTTCAAACCTGATCCCGTCTTGTCTCATCCAGACTGGCACTTCGCTCAGGCGAAGGTCTTGGCGAATGCGTCGATCTCGGCCTTCAGCTTGGCGCGCAGATCGTCCGACAGCGCCTTTTCCTTGCGGATGGCGTCGAGGACGTCCTTGCCGGCCGAACGCATGTGGCTGAGCAGGCCGTGCTCGAACTTGCCGACCTGGTTGACCGGCAGCTTGTCGAGATAGCCGTTGACGCCGGCGAAGATCACCGCGACCTGCTCTTCCGTCTTCAGCGGCGAGAACTGCGGCTGCTTCAACAGTTCGGTCAGGCGCGAGCCGCGGTTGAGCAGGCGCTGCGTGGCGGCATCGAGATCCGAGCCGAACTGCGCGAAAGCAGCCATTTCGCGGTACTGCGCGAGCTCGCCCTTGATCGAGCCGGCAACCTGCTTCATCGCCTTGATCTGCGCCGAGGAACCGACGCGCGACACCGACAGGCCGACGTTGACGGCCGGACGGATGCCCTGGAAGAACAGGTTGGTTTCGAGGAAGATCTGGCCGTCGGTGATCGAGATCACGTTGGTCGGGATGTAGGCCGACACGTCGTTGGCCTGCGTCTCGATGACCGGCAGGGCGGTCAGCGAGCCGCCTCCCAGGTCGTCGTTGAGCTTGGCGGCGCGCTCGAGCAGGCGCGAGTGCAGGTAGAAGACGTCGCCCGGATAGGCTTCGCGGCCCGGCGGACGGCGCAGCAACAGCGACATCTGGCGATAGGCCACGGCCTGCTTCGACAGATCGTCATAGCTGATCAGCGCATGCATGCCGTTGTCGCGGAAATATTCGCCCATGGTGCAGGCCGTGAACGGCGCCAGGAACTGCATCGGCGCCGGATCGGACGCGGTGGCGGCGACGATGATCGAATATTCGAGCGCGCCGCGCTCTTCCAGCACCTTGACGAACTGCGCGACGGTCGAGCGCTTCTGGCCGACGGCGACGTAGACGCAGTAGAGCTTTTCCTTCTCAGGACCGTTGTCGTGCACCGACTTCTGGTTGAGCATCGTGTCCAGGATGATGGCGGTCTTGCCGGTCTGGCGATCGCCGATGACCAGCTCGCGCTGGCCGCGGCCGACCGGGATCAGCGCATCGATGGCCTTGAGGCCGGTCGACATCGGCTCGTTCACCGACTTGCGCGGGATGA
This sequence comes from Mesorhizobium salmacidum (SeqCode), assembly GCF_037179605.1. Classification (NCBI taxonomy): domain Bacteria; kingdom Pseudomonadati; phylum Pseudomonadota; class Alphaproteobacteria; order Hyphomicrobiales; family Phyllobacteriaceae; genus Mesorhizobium; species Mesorhizobium salmacidum (SeqCode). The sequence goes on along the minus strand of NZ_JAPYKS010000004.1, from coordinate 79,907 downwards.
TGCCGGGCGCCTTGACGTCGACGCGCTTGCGCTCGATCGCCTTGATCGGGCCTTTGCCGTCGATCGGGTTGCCGAGCGCGTCGACGACGCGGCCGAGCAGGCCGGGGCCGACAGGCGCGTCGACGATGGCGCCGGTGCGCTTGACGGTGTCGCCTTCCTTGATGTCGCGGTCGGCGCCGAAGATGACGACGCCGACATTGTCGGCTTCGAGATTGAGCGCCATGCCGCGGATGCCGCCGGGGAATTCGACCATTTCGCCGGCCTGGACATTGTCGAGACCGTAGACGCGGGCGATACCGTCACCGACGGACAGCACCTGTCCGACTTCGGAGACCTCAGCCTCCTTGCCGAAATTCTTGATCTGGTCTTTCAGAATTGCGGAAATTTCCGCGGCGCGGATGTCCATCAGCCGACCTCTTTCAGTGCAAGCTTGAGCGAATTGAGTTTGGTTTTGAGCGACGTATCGATCTGGCGCGAGCCCATCTTGACCACCAGTCCGCCAAGCAGCGACGGGTCGACGGTGACGGAAATGGCCACGTCCTTGCCGGCAACGCTCTTCAGCGCCGCCTTGAGTTCGGTCTGCTGGGCCGCGGTCAGCTCATGCGCCGACGTCACTTCAGCAGCAGCCTCGCCACGGTGCTCAGCGGCGATCTGGCGGAACGCCTTGATCATGCCGGGCACCGCGAACAGGCGGCGGTTCTTGGCGACGACGCGCAGGAAATTGCCAGTCAGGCCGGTGATGCCGGCCTTGTCGGCGATCGCCGCGATGGCCTTGGCCTGGTCCTCGCTGGAGAATACCGGGCTGTTGATCAGCCGGGTGAGGTCCGCGCTGCCCGCCAGCATGGCCTCGAAACCGTTCAGGTCGGCCTCGACCTTGGCCACCGAATTTGCCTGCGATGCCAGTTCGAACAGCGAACCGGCATAGCGCTCTGCGACACCTGAGATTGGCGATGACGATTGGGCCACGGACCGTCTTTTCTCTTGTCTGACAGGCCGCAGATTGTTGGCGCGAGCAAAAACTCTGGCTAAATCTTTGACCTTACTGCATTTTTCCAAGCACGGAGGCGCGGCTTCCGCTATCCCCGGCCGAAAGTCGATTGCCGTCTAGCACAGGCATTTTAAGACCGCAATGCGTCGTTCCGCATGGTTTTCAGGCACTATTGTCGCATCCGGCGAAAGACTCGGGTCCTGCGCGCCGGAATACCCTTGGATTCAGGGCACAAAGCCGAAGGCAAAGGCGAGCGGCAAGGCCGCGAGCGCCAGTTCCACCACGATGGAAACCCAGTTGAAAGGTGTATTGGCGCCATCCGACATCATCGACAGCAGCCGGCCGAAGGCGGTGAACAGCCAGGAGAAGCCGAGCGCCATGTAGACCAGCGGCTGCGCGAGCAGGATGCAGCACAAGCCGACCCCTAGATAGAAGCCCGACATGCGGCCTCGGCCTTCGGCGATCGCCGCCGCCTTCTCGGGTTTGGCCTGCAGGCGCAGGATGCGGAACGCCAGGCCCGGCGCCAGGAAGAACAGAAGGCCGAGCAGCACGGTGAAGACCGCGCTCGACCAGGCCAGCCATTCGCCCTGGCTCGTCGGCCATGGAAGCGCAAAGTCCATCGTGTCCCCTCGAAATGTCTGCTTTGAAATCACGGGCATTCTAGCGAAGGAAAAATGCCGCGCCAGATGGCTCCAGCCACTTTAGGAGACGCGCATCAACCGAGCGCGAATTCCACCGCCGCCTCGGCATGGATACGCGTCGTGTCGAAAACCGGAATGTCGAAATCGCCCTGGCCGATCAGCATGGTGATCTCGGTGCAGCCCATGATCAGGCTGTCGGCGGCCTCTTCGCGGCGAAGGCGGTTTGCCTCGGCGACATAGGCGGCCTTCGAAGCTTCGGAGACAACGCCCTGGCAGAGTTCCTCGTAGATGACGCGATGGACCATGTCGCGCCCGGCGTCATCGGGCACCACTGGCGAGAGGCCATATTTGTCGGCAAGCCGGCCCTTGTAGAAGTCCTGCTCCATGGTGAACCGCGTTGCCAGCAGCGCCGGCCGCCGCAACCCGGCCTGCCTGATCGCGGCCGCGGTGGCATCGGCGATGTGGATCAGCGGGATCGACACGGACGCCTGCACCGGGTCGGCCAGCTTATGCATGGTGTTGGTGCACAAGAGCAAGCCCTCCGCGCCGCCGGCCTCAAGCTTGCGCGCGGCATCGGTCAGCAGCGCGCCGGCGCCGTGCCAATCGCCATGATGCTGCCGCTCCGCGATCTCGGAAAAATCGAACGACCAGAGCAGCAGCTTCGCCGAATGCAAGCCGCCAAGGCGCTCGCGCACGATCTCGTTGAGCAGGCGGTAGTAGATAGCTGTCGATTCCCAGCTCATGCCGCCGAGCAGGCCAAGGGTTTTCATGTGATCTTTCCGTTTCTTTCGCTGAGATAGCTGTAGTCGAAATTGCGTCCCTACAAGAAACTCTGGGGGTCGATGTCGACCTGCACCCGGACCGAGCCGCGCTGCTTCGGTCCGTTGGCGAGCATTGCCCTGATAAAACCCTGCATGTCGGCGCGCCGTTCGCCCTGGATCAGCAGGCGGAAGCGGTGACGGCCGCCGAGCAGCGACAGCGGGGCCTCCGCCGGCCCGAGCACGAACAGGTCCGACGCTTCCGGTGCCGCGCGGCGCAGGCCGCGTGCATGGCCTTCCGCTTCCGCCCGCGTCACCGCGCTGACGATGACGCCGGCCAACCGGCCGAAGGGCGGCAAGGCAGCGCGTTCGCGCTCCGAAATCTCGCGCTGGTAGAAAGACTCGGCATCGCCTGAGACGATCGCCCGCATCACCGGATGGTCGGGCTGGAAGGTCTGCAGCAGGCCAAGGCTCTTCTTGCCGGTGCGGCCGGCACGGCCGGTCACCTGGCTGAGCAGCTGGAAGGTGCGCTCGGCGGCACGCGGATCGCCATTGGCAAGGCCGAGATCGGCGTCGACGACACCGACCAGCGTCATGTTCGGGAAATTGTGGCCCTTGGCGACCAGTTGCGTGCCGATGACGATATCGGCCTCGCCATTGGCGATTGCCTCCAGCTCCAGCCGCAATCGGCGTACACCGCCCATGATGTCCGACGACAGCACGATGGTGCGCGCGTCCGGGAAATGCGTCACGACCTCCTCGGCGATGCGTTCGACCCCCGGCCCGCAAGCCACCAGATGGTCGAGCGTACCGCATTCCGGGCAGGCTTCGGGACGGCGCTCGTTGTGACCGCAGTGATGACACACCAACTGGCCGCGAAAGCGGTGTTCGACCAGCCAGGCCGAGCATACCGGACAGCCGAAGCGATGGCCGCAGACCCGGCACAGCGTCAGCGGCGCATAGCCGCGCCGGTTGAGAAACAGCAGCGACTGCTCCTTCTTCTCCAGCGTCCGGCGCATATGGTCGATCAGCACCGGCGACAGGAAGCCGCCACGGGCGGGCGGGGCGCGGCGCATGTCGATCGACTTGAGATCGGGAAGTGCCGCCTCGGCGAAGCGGGCGGAAAGCACAGCCCTGGCATAACGGCCCTGGCTGGCATTGACCCGGCTCTCGACCGACGGCGTCGCCGATGCCAGGACGACGGGGAAGCCGCCTATATGGCCGCGCACGACAGCCATGTCTCGCGCATTGTAGAAGACGCGGTCTTCCTGCTTGTAGGCGGGGTCGTGCTCCTCGTCGACGACGATCAGGCCAAGCTCGCGGAAGGGCAGGAACAGCGCCGAGCGCGCGCCGGCAACGACGCGCACGCCGCCTTCCGCCACTTGGCGCCAGACCTTTTCACGCATTCGCGGTGGCAAATCCGAATGCCATTCGCCCGGCTTGGCGCCGAAACGTTGCTGGAAGCGTTCGAGAAAGGCGTGCGTCAAGGCGATTTCCGGCAGCAGGATGAGCACTTGGCTGCCCTGCTCGAGCGCGGCCGCCACCGCCTCGAAATAAACCTCCGTCTTGCCCGAACCGGTGACGCCGTCGAGCAACGCGACATTGAACTCGCCGGCCGCGACATTGGCGCGCAGCATCGACGCGGCCTCGTTCTGGTCCGGCATCAGCTCCGGTACGGCATAGCTTGGGTCAGGCGCGGCCACCACCGGGCGCGGCGGGATCATCACCGTCTCGAACACGCCTTGCGCTTTCAGCCCCTCGATCACCGTCGCCGACACGCCCGCGGCGTGCGCGAGCCCGGATCGCGTCCAGGCAAGGCCACCTTCGGCCGTCTCCAGCACGCGGGCCCTCGCATCGGTCATCCGGTCGGGCACGAGCAGGGTGCGCTGAAGCCCTTCGATCCAGGGTTCGGGATCAAAGGCTTCCGGCGCCCTGAGCAGCATGCGCGCCACCATGCCCGGCGGCGACAGCGTGTACTGCGCCACCCAGTCGACGAAGCGGCGCATGGCGCGGTCGATTGGCGGACAGTCGAAAACCTGCTCAATCGGACGTAATTTCCTGGCATCGACCTGCTCGACCGCGCCGTCCCAGACAATGCCGGCGACCTGGCGCGGCCCAAGCGGCACGCGCACGATCGAACCCGGCACCACGCGCATGCCGGCCGGCACGGCATAGGTGTAGGGGCGTTCGGCCGGCATCGGCACCAGCACCGGCGCGGCCGCGACAAAGGGCGAATCTTCGATCATGAGGCGTGACCTTGCCCTGACTTTGGTCTAGATCAAAGAGCAACGCTGAACGTGCCTTCCCAAGCACGACGAAATCGTCAGGAGACCCGCCATGAAATTTTTTGCCGACACCGCCGATATCAAAGAGATCAAGGAACTGAACGATCTGGGGCTGCTCGATGGCGTCACCACCAATCCCTCGCTGATCCTGAAATCGGGCGGCAAGATCATCGAGGTCACCAAGCAGATCTGCGACATCGTCGAAGGCCCGGTCTCGGCCGAGGTCGTGGCGACCGAGTTCAAGCAGATGATGGCCGAGGCCGAGGTGCTGGCCAAGATCGCGCCCAATATTGCCATCAAGGTGCCGCTGACGCTGGACGGCCTGAAGGCCTGCAAGACGATCCGCACCGAGATGAACCGCATGGTCAACGTCACGCTGTGCTTCTCGGCCACCCAGGCGCTGCTCGCGGCCAAGGCCGGCGCGTCCTTCATCTCGCCCTTCGTCGGCCGCATCGACGACACCGGCTCGGACGGCATGGAACTGATCCAGGAGATCCGTCAGATCTACGACAACTACGATTTCCAGACCGAGATCCTGACCGCTTCCGTGCGCACGGTGAACCACGTCAAGCAGGCGGCTCTCATCGGCGCCGACGTCATCACCGCGCCGCCGGCGACGCTGAAGGCGCTGGTCAACCATCCGCTGACCGACAAGGGCCTAGCCGCCTTCCTCGCCGACTGGGCCAAGACCGGCCAGAAGATCGGCTGAGCGGTTCCACACCAGATACGAAGAAAGGCCGGGCAACCGGCCTTTTTCATGCGCTGCGGATCAAGAGCTGACCGCCCGGTCAGTCCGTGCCGTCGTCGGGGGGCGCGGCCGCCGGCTGGCGCTTGCCCGCCATGATCTCGCGCTTGCCGACATGGTTGGGTGCGCCGACCAGACCCTCCTTCTCCATGCGTTCGACCAGTGAAGCCGCGCGGTTGTAGCCGATGCCGAGGCGGCGCTGGATGTAGGACGTCGAACATTTCTTGTCGCGCAACACCACCTTGACCGCCTCGTCATAGCTGGAATCGCCATCCTCGGCGGCAACGGCTCCCTTATCGAAGACCGGACCCTGGTCGCCCTCCTCTTCCTCTTCATCCTCGTCGGCCGTCACGGTCTCCAGATATTCGGGACGGCCCTGCGCCTTCAGATGCGCCACGACATGCTCGACCTCGGCGTCGGAAACAAAGGGGCCGTGCACACGGGCAATGCGCCCGCCGCCCATCATGTGCAGCATGTCGCCCTGGCCGAGCAGCTGCTCGGCGCCCTGCTCGCCCAGGATGGTGCGGCTATCGATCTTGGAGGTGACCTGGAAGGAGATGCGGGTCGGGAAATTGGCCTTGATCGTGCCGGTGATGACATCGACCGAAGGCCGCTGCGTTGCCATGATCAGGTGGATGCCGGCGGCGCGCGCCATCTGCGCCAGGCGCTGGATGGCGCCTTCGATCTCCTTGCCGGCAACCATCATGAGGTCGGCCATCTCGTCGACGATGACGACGATGTAAGGCATCGGCGCGAGATCGATTTCCTGCTGTTCGAACAGCGGCTCGCCGGTGCCCTTCTCGAAGCCAGCCTGCACGGTCATGACGACCGTCTCGCCCTTGTCGCGGGCTTGGGCGGCGCGCTCATTGTAGCCGTCGATGTTGCGCACGCCGAGCCGCGCCATCTTGCGATAGCGATCCTCCATCTCGCGCACCGCCCATTTGAGCGCGGTAACGGCCTTCTTGGGATCCGTGACGAGGGGGGTCAGAAGGTGCGGGATACCGTCATAGACGGAGAGCTCAAGCATTTTCGGGTCGACCATGATCAGCCGGCATTCTTCCGGCTTCAACCGGTAGAGCAGCGACAGGATCATGGTGTTGATGGCGACCGACTTGCCGGAGCCGGTGGTGCCGGCGACGAGCAGGTGCGGCATTTTCGCCAGCTCGGCAATGACAGGTTCGCCGCCGATCGTCTTGCCAAGGCAAAGCGCCAGCTTGCAGCTGGTCTTGCGGAAACCCTGCGATTCGATCAGTTCGCGGAAATAGACGGTCTCGCGGGTCTCGTTCGGCAGCTCGATACCGATGACATTGCGGCCGGGCACGACGGCGACGCGCGCCGAGACCGCCGACATGGAGCGGGCGATATCGTCGGCGAGGCCAATGACGCGCGACGACTTGACACCCGGCGCCGGCTCGAACTCGTAGAGGGTAACGACCGGGCCAGGGCGAACGTGGATGATCTCGCCGCGAACGCCGAAATCCTCCAACACGCTTTCCAGGAGATCGGCATTCTGCTCGAGCCGCTCCTGCGACATGTAGAAGCCCTGCCCTTCCGGCGGCTGCTGCAGCAGTTCCTCCGAGGGGAGCTCGTAGCTTTCGCCCGTCACCGGCCGCGCAACCTTGCCAGCCATGGGCAGCGACGGCCCGCGCACGGTGGCAACGGTTTCCTCCACCCGCTGCACAAGTGGGGCGGCGCTGCTTGCGGCAGATGCGACCACTGCCGTCGCCCGACCCTGCCGGACAGCCCTGCCCGCCGGAACGGGCGGCTCGACCAAGGCTTTGTTGGAGTTGGCCGGAAAGACGTCCGGCAGTGCGGACGAGGCCTGGCTCGGAAGGCATTCGATGACACGGAACAAGGCGGTGACATCGGCCACGGCGGACGCGGAGATGTCGGCCCGCGCCGCGGCGACCGGCGCAGCCGGGACCGGTACACGCGAAACCGGGCTGACTGAGGGGGCCGGCGACGTCACGTCAACCAGAAGGGGAGCCAAGCCCTCGAAGAAGGCGTGATCCGAAAGATAGGGCCGCCGGGCTTTTTCAGCGGTGGCTGTTTTGACCGGCGCGCCATTCACGACAACGGGCGCCGGCCGCGTGGCCGCTCGTGCCGTTGCGGGCATCTTCAGAGCCGGCGGCTGAACACCTTGCGACGTCTCGCCGCCGCGCGCCGGCTGAGCGGACGCGGCCGGTGACGGTCCGCGATGCATGACGGCGCCAGGCCCGACCTGCGCGGCAACCTCGTCATGCGGTTGGCGATGCTTGGGTTCATAGTCCGGCGTGCGTGTAAAACGCACATTGGGCGCAAGGAAAAAATACTCTTGCCAGGCAGGGCTTTCGGTGTCGCCCTGCGGGAAAGCATTGTCCGCCGCGGGTTTCCCGTTCGGCCCGACGGAGGGTCTGCGGTCGTCGCCGGGATCGGCTACCCGCCCGGAATGGCCCGCATGCGAAGCACCGGACTGGGGGACATCCACCTTGCCGCGCGGGCCGCCGGAGCGCTCCCTTTCGGGGTCATCGGGCGAAGCTGTGTGCATCGAATTGACCCGAGAAAAACGCCTGGCTTCCATGCTCAAGACTCACTGTGGAACGTCTGCTGAGCAATAGGGAGCGAGTGGTTAACAGTTGCTTCCGTCAGTGCTGTTGGAGCGAGCGAAAAATTATCTTTCGCGGCGATGCCGAACGATACGGATTCGAGCGCTGGATCGTATTCGACGATCATCCGCAGATGCGGGCCGAGCATGTGCAAGCGCCGGCGCTTGGCCATCGGGAAACAGCCGGGGGCATCAGGATCGAGAGGACGTCTTTCGTGAACGAAGAGTGGCGCTAGCTGGCTGCCGTGCCGTGTCGGGCCAGATCCTGCGCGATTGACAGTTGCAGGGCCTCGGCCAGTTCGCGCGCGGCACGGTTCTCGGCGTCGATCTGCGCCCGGTAGGAGGCAAATTCCTGACGCGGCCTGTCGAAGGACGAGGTGATCGCCCGCCTGCCGACCGCGATCACCGCGCCGGTTTTCGCATCGGTCAGCGTGTAGCCGGCGGTCAGCGTCACCGAACCGGCGGTCGGCTCGTCTTGATCGGTTCCAACCTGGACGAGTGCCGAGGATTCAACGGCTTCGGTCACGCCGAGATCGAGCGAATAAAGCGCCGAAGCCGGTTCGCCGGCACCGCGCCCGAACCCAAAGATCAGATTGTTGCGCACCTGCTGGGCATAACGCGTCCGGACCGGCTTGACGGCGATCGACGCCAGCTCGGCATTGGCTGTGGAGCCGGTCGACAGCGGCGCGCTCGAATAGAGCGGCCGCACCTGACAGGCCGAAACGAGTGCAAGCGAGCCGACAAGACCGGCAAGCGCGATGCGGCGCAGCAAACGGCTCAACTCTGTCTTTTCCCGATCAGGCAACGACATTGACGATCCTCTGCGGCACGATGATCACCTTGCGCGGAGCCTTGCCTTCAAGTGCCTTCTGCACGAAGTCGAGAGCCAAGACCGCTTTTTCGACCGCACCTTGGTCCGCGTCGCGGGCAATTGTCAAATCCCCCCGCTTCTTGCCGTTGACCTGTACCGGATAGGTGACTTCATTGTCGACGACCAGCGCCGGATCGAAGACCGGCCACGGCCGTTCGGCCACCAGATCGCTGCCGCCCAGCGTCTCCCAGCACTCTTCGGCAAGGTGCGGCATCACAGGCGCGATCAGGTGCACCATGATCTCGACGGCCTCGCGGCAGGCGTTTTTCAGCGCCCGATCGGCGTTGCCTTCCGCCACCTCGTTGAGCGGGGTGGTCAGCGCGTTGGCCAGTTCATAGATGCGGGCGATGGCACGGTTGAAGGCGAGCTTCTCGATGTCTTCGCCGACCGCCTTCAGGATCTTGTGCGCGGCCTTGGAAACCGCCCCGGCCTCGCCGTCATTGACCGCCTTGGGTGTGACCCCTGCCAGCGTCTCGGCCGCCGTCGACACCAGGCGCCAGATGCGCTGCATGAAGCGATGTGCGCCGGCGGCACCTTCGTCGGTCCACTCGACGTCGCGTTCGGGCGGTGAATCCGACAGCATGAACCACCGCGCCGTGTCGGCGCCGTAACCATCGGTGATGTCTTCCGGGCTCACCGTGTTCTTTTTCGACTTCGACATCTTCTCGAGCGGGCCGATGGTGACCGCCTCGCCCGTGGCGATGTCGATGGCGCGGCGCTTGCCGTCGACTTCCTCCAGACGCACTTCGGTCGGCGCCAGCCAGCGGCCATTCGATGCCGAGCCGACACGGTAGGTTTCGTGCACCACCATGCCTTGCGTGAACAGGCCCTTGAACGGCTCGGCCAGGTCGACATGGCCGGTCTCGCGCATGGCGCGGGTGAAGAAGCGCGAATAGAGCAGATGCAGGATCGCATGCTCGATGCCGCCAATATACTGATCGACGGCCAGCCACTCGTTCGCTGCCCTGGGATCGGTCGGCTCATGCGCCCAGGGCGCCGTGAAGCGGGCGAAGTACCAGGACGAATCGACGAACGTGTCCATCGTGTCGGTTTCGCGCCGCGCGTCCTTGCCGCATTGCGGGCACTTCACATGCCGCCATGTCGGGTGACGGTCGAGCGGATTGCCAGGACGGTCGAAATCGACGTCGTCCGGCAGCTTGACCGGTAGGTCGGCCTTCGGCACCGGCACCACGCCGCAATCCTCGCAATGGATCATCGGGATCGGGCAGCCCCAGTAGCGCTGGCGCGAAATGCCCCAGTCGCGCAGGCGGAAATTCACCTTGCGCTCGGCCATCGGCCGGTTGCCGATCGTCTTCTGTTCCAGCAGGTTCGCGACCTCGTCGAAAGCCCGGTCCGGCTTCATGCCGTCGAGGAAGCGCGAATTGATCATCGCGCCATCGTCGACATAGGCCTCGTCGATGATCTGGAAAGCCGACGGGTTCTCGCCGTCCGGCATCACCACCGGCACCACTGGCAAGCCGTATTTGTTGGCGAAGTCGAGGTCGCGCTGGTCATGCGCCGGGCAGCCGAAGATGGCGCCGGTGCCGTATTCCATCAGCACGAAATTGGCGACATAGACCGGCAGCGTCCAGGTATCGTCGAAGGGATGAACGACGCGGATACCGGTGTCGAAGCCCTTCTTCTCGGCCGTCTCGAGAGCCGCCACCGAAGTGCCCATATGGCGCACTTCGTCGATGAACTTCGCCAGCGCCGGATTGGTCGCCGCGGCCTTCTTGGCCAGCGGGTGATCGGCGGCGATCGCCATGAACGAGGCGCCGAAAATGGTGTCGGGCCGCGTCGTGTAGACCTCCAACTCATGCTCGCCGGCAATTTCCGAGGCCAGCGGCCAGCGGATCAGCAAGCCTTCCGAACGGCCGATCCAGTTCTGCTGCATCAGCTTCACTTTTTCGGGCCATTCGTCGAGGCCGTCCAATGAATCCAGCAGGTCCTGCGCGAAGTCGGTGATCTTGAAGAACCATTGCGTCAGCTCGCGCTGTTCGACCAGCGCGCCAGAGCGCCAGCCGCGCCCGTCGATGACCTGCTCGTTGGCGAGCACCGTCATGTCCTCCGGGTCCCAGTTGACCTTGGAAGATTTGCGCGTCACCAGCCCCTTCGCGACGAAGTCGAGGAACAGCATCTGCTGGCGGTGGTAATAATCGACGTCGCAGGTGGCGAATTCGCGCGCCCAGTCCAGCGATAGGCCCATCACCTTGAGCTGCTCGCGCATGGTGGCGATGTTCTGGTAGGTCCACTCCTTGGGATGGACCTTGTTCTGCATGGCCGCGTTCTCGGCCGGCATGCCGAAGGCGTCCCAGCCCATCGGATGCAGCACGTTGAAGCCCTTGGCCCGCTTGTAGCGCGCCACTACGTCGCCCATCGTATAATTGCGGGTATGGCCGATATGGATGCGCCCCGACGGATAGGGGAACATCTCCAGCACGTAGTATTTCGGGCGCGGATCGTCATTGTGCGCTTCGAAAAGCTTCTTTTCGGCCCAGACCTTCTGCCATTTGGGTTCTGACGCGCGCGGATTGTATCGTTCGGTTGCCATGGGACGTTTTTCACTTAAAAGCATGCGAACTGCGGGCAAGAGCCCGGCAGTTCACGAAATGTGGTCCGGGTGTTCACCATGGTTTGGCAAACCCGTCAACCATATGGGCGTCGCGGCTGACAAAAACGCGAGTCAAACAGCGGGATTTGCATATGGGCGACACCGTTCAGCAGTTTTTCGCGGTCAAGGCGAGGATCGCCGCCGCCGAGCAGGAGGCCGGCCGTGAAGCCGGCGCGGTGACGCTGGTGGCGGTCTCCAAGACCTTCGATGCCGTCGATATCCAGCCGGTGATCGAGGCCGGCCAACGCGTCTTCGGCGAGAACCGCGTCCAGGAAGCACTAGGCAAATGGCCAGCGCTGAAAAAGGCTTTTCCCGATATCGAACTACACCTGATCGGCCCGCTGCAGTCGAACAAGGCCAAGGAGGCGGTGGCGCTGTTCGACGTCATCGAGACCATCGACCGCGACAAGATCGCCGCCGAGCTCGCCAAGGAAATTGCCAGGCAAGGCCGTGCGCCAAAGCTCTATGTCCAGGTGAATACCGGTTCCGAACCGCAGAAAGCCGGCATCGAACCGCGCGAGGCGGTCACCTTCGTCAAGCGCTGCCGGGAAGTTCATGGCCTCGCCATCGAAGGCCTTATGTGTATTCCGCCGGCGGACGAGAATCCCGGCCCGCATTTCGCACTGCTGGAAAAAATGGCGAGAGAGGCCGGCGTCGCCAAACTGTCGATGGGCATGTCCGGCGACTACGAGACCGCGATCGCCTTCGGTGCCACCAGCGTCCGCGTGGGTTCGGCGATCTTCGGCAACCGGTAGTCGCTTAGGCCAGCCCGGCTAGTTCATTGCCCCAGCGCTTGAAACGAAACGTACCGTTCCTATTTGTCCCGATGTCACCACACATCCTCCTGGAGCATCACGATGCGTTATAATCAGCTTGGAAATACCGGGCTTTTCGTCTCCGAACTTTGCCTCGGCACCATGACCTTCGGCGCCGCCGGCCAGAACGCCCAATGGGGCCTGATCGCCAGCCTCGACCAGAAGGGCGTCAACGAAATCGTCGGCCGCTCGATCGCCGCCGGCGTCAACTTCTTCGACACGGCCGACGTCTATTCCGTCGGCGAGTCCGAACGCCTTCTCGGCCAGTCGCTTAGGGATCTCGGTGTTGCCAGGTCGAACGTGGTCATCGCCACCAAGGTCCATGCCGCCATGGGCGACGGGCCGAACCAGCGCGGCTCCTCGCGCGGCCACATCATGGATTCGGTCGATACCAGCCTCGAACGGCTGCAGCTCGACCACATCGATCTCTATCAGTTGCACGGCACCGACGCGGTGACGCCGATCGACGAAACGCTGCGGGCACTCGATGATCTCGTCTCTAGCGGCAAGGTCCGCTATGTCGGCGTGTCCAACTGGCAGGCATGGCGCATCGCCAAGGCGCTCGGCATCGCCGACCGCAAGGGTTTTGCCCGCTTCGAGACCATCCAGTCCTATTATTCGATCGCCGGCCGCGACCTCGAGCGCGAGATCGTGCCGCTGATCAACGAGGAGAAGCTCGGCCTGATGGTATGGTCGCCGATGGCCGGCGGGCTGCTGTCCGGCAAATACGGCCCCGGCGCGCCGGGCAATGGCGAAGGCCGCCGCGCGTCCTTCAACTTCCCGCCGGTCAACGAGGACCGCGCCTGGGCAGCGGTCGCCGTCATGCGCGAGGTCGCCAAGAAACATGATGTCAGCGTCGCCACCGTGGCGCTCGGCTATGTCCTGGCCAAGCCTTTCGTCATGAGTGTGATCATCGGCGCCAGCCGCATGGAGCAGCTCGAGCAGAACCTCGCCGCCACCAGCCTCAAGCTCGATGCCGACGATCTGGCCAGGCTGGACGAGGTGAGCGCCTTGCCGGCCGAATATCCCGGCTGGATGGTCGAACGCCAGGGCGCCGGCCGTCGTCCGGCGCCTTTCGTCCCGAAGGCATAGCCCTACCGCTGGCAAGCCAGCCGTTTCGACGCCGCGTGTCCCATGGACGCGCGGCTTCGATTACAGCCGGACGGTCTCGGCGAGAAAGTCGAGAAGGGCCCGCACCCGTGCAGGCAGGTGTTTGCCCTGGCCGACATAGACGGCGTGCGTCGGCTCTTCGTCGCCGGGGTTGAAGTCTTCCAGCAGCGGCACCAGCCGGCCGGCGGCAATGTCGGGCTCGACATGCCAGCGCGCCAGCCGCGCAATGCCCGCTCCTGATAGGGCGGACAACCGCATCGCCTCGCCGTCGCTCACCGTGGCAGTGCCTGCTATCGGGACCATGATCGGAGCGCCAGCCGCGTCGATGAACGGCCAGCCGTCGATGTATCGGACGAAACCGAAGGCAAGCATGTTGTGACGGCCGAGATCGCCGGGCGTCAGCGGCGTGCCGCGCGCTTCGAGATAGGCAGGCGCGGCAACCACCACCATCCGGCTCTGGCCGAGCTTGCGCGCCACCAGCCGTGACTCGCGAAGCGGCCCGGCGCGGATCGCGACATCGGCGCGCTCTTCCAACAGGTCGATCACGCTGTCGGTCAGCACAGCCTCGACGAAAATCTCCGGATACCGTTCCAGAAAGCGCGGCAGCAGTGCCATTAGCCGATGTTGGCCAAACGGCACATAGGCATTGACCCTCAGCCGCCCGCGCGGCGCCGCACCCGCCGCCGCTTCCCGCTCGGCGGCATCGAGGTCAGCCAGGACGCGCACGCCGCTGTCGTAGAAGGCCGTCCCTTCCGGCGTGAGCTGGAGCTTGCGCGTCGAGCGGCTGACAAGCCGCGCGCCAAGCCGTGTTTCGAGCCGCGCGATCAGCTTGCTCACCGCCGACGGTGTCATGCGCAGCCGCCGCGCCGCGGCCGAGAAGCTCCCCGCTTCGACGACGCGTACGAAGACTTCGATCTCGCCGGAGCGGTTGATATCGGGCCTGGCCATCTGTGAATCTATTTCACAGGAAATATGCCTTGGGCAAGTCTGGTTCACAACATGGCGGATCACGATCTTCCGGGCCGGGGGCGCGGACTGGGCGTCCTTTGCTGACAGATGGGACCGCCATGCCTCTTGCTCTCTATGCCCTCGCTGCCGGTGCCTTTGGCATCGGTGTCACCGAATTCGTGATCATGGGCCTGCTCATAGATGTCAGTAAGGATCTTGGTGTGTCGATCTCGGCCGCCGGCCAATTGATCTCGGGTTATGCGCTCGGTGTTGTCATCGGTGCGCCCCTGTTGACCATCGCCACCGGCAACTGGCCGCGCAAAACCGTGCTGCTGGCGCTGATGGCGATCTTCACGATTGGCAACCTCGCCTGTGCGCTGGCACCCGATTACTGGACGCTGATGGGTGCCCGCATCATCACCGCCTTTGCCCATGGCACTTTCTTCGGCGTTGGCTCGGTGGTCGCCACTGGTCTGGTCGCGCCCAACAGGAAGGCTTCGGCGATCGCGCTGATGTTCACTGGGCTCACCATCGCCAACATCCTCGGCGTGCCCTTCGGCACCTGGCTCGGCCAGGCCTTCGGCTGGCGCGCGACCTTCTGGGCGGTGACCGCGGTCGGCCTCGCCGCCTTCGCCGTCATCCTGGCCCTGGTGCCGCGCGGCCACGCAGCGCTCGAGAAGAGCGATTTGCGCGCCGATCTCGCCGTGCTGCGCCGCACGCCCGTCCTGCTCGGCCTCGCCACGACGGTGCTCGGCTATGCCGGCGTCTTCGCCGTCTTCACCTACATCGCCCCGTTGCTCACCGAGATCAGCGGCTTCAGGGAAGCTGCCGTGTCGCCGATCCTGCTCGTCTTCGGCGGCGGTCTCATCGCCGGCAATCTCGCCGGCGGCAAGGTCGCCGATCGCTGGCTGGTGCCGGCGGTGCTCGGCAGCCTCGTGGTGCTGGCGCTGGTGCTTGCCACGATGAGCTTCGCCATCCACAGCCAGGTCATGGCCGTGATCTATGTCGGCCTGCTCGGCGCGGCCGCCTTCGCCACCGTGGCGCCGCTGCAGATGTGGGTGCTGGAGAAAGCGCAAGGCGCCGGCCAAAGCCTGGCCTCATCGTTCAACATCGCCGCCTTCAATCTCGGCAATGCGGCCGGCGCCTGGCTTGGCGGCACGGTCATCGCCCATGGCCTTGGGCTGGGTTCGCTCACCTGGGTCGCCGCCCTGCTGCCGCTGGCGGCACTCGCCGTGGCCGGACTGGCGCTTCGCCTCGATCGTGGCACCACGTCAGGCGCGCCTGCCACCGTCCGGTCGTGACATCAGCCGACACCCGAATCGCCTCCCCTCTTCACAAACCACCAGGAGCAAGAAAATGGACTATCGACGTCTCGGCGCATCGGGCCTGAATGTGCCGGCGCTCTCATTCGGCGCCGGAACTTTTGGCGGTTCCGGGCCGCTGTTCGGTGCCTGGGGCAACAGTGACGCCAGCGAAGCGCGGCGCCTCATCGACATCTGCCTCGAGGCCGGCATCAATTTGTTCGACACCGCCGACGTCTATTCGAACGGCGCCTCGGAGGAGGTGCTCGGCGAAGCGATCAAGGGCCGGCGCGACGCGGTGCTGATCTCGACCAAGACCGCGCTGCCCATGGGCGACGGGCCGGCCGACTTTGGCTCATCGCGCTCGCGGCTGATCAAGTCGGTCGACGCCGCGCTGAAGCGCCTCGGCACCGATTATATCGACCTGCTGCAGCTGCATGCCTTCGATGCCGGGACGCCGATCGAGGAAGTTCTGTCGACGCTGGACGGCCTCGTTCGCTCCGGCAAGCTGCGCTATGTCGGCGTCTCCAACTTCTCCGGCTGGCAAGTGATGAAGTCGCTCGGCCTGGCGGAGATGCACGGCTACCCACGCTATGTCGCGCATCAGGTCTACTATTCGCTGCTCGGCCGCGACTATGAATGGGAGCTGATGCCGCTCGGCCTCGACCAGGGCCTCGGCGCACTGGTGTGGAGCCCGCTCGGCTGGGGCCGCCTGACCGGCAAGATCCGCCGCGGCCAGCCCTTGCCGGAAAAGAGCCGGCTGCACGAGACCGCGAGCTTCGGCCCGCCGGTCGAGGATGAGCATCTCTATCGGGTCATGGATGCGCTCGACGCCGTGGCTGAGGAAACCGGCAAGACGGTTCCGCAGATCGCGATCAACTGGCTGCTGCGGCGCCCGACCGTTTCCTCCGTCATTATCGGCGCCCGCAACGAGGAGCAACTGCGACAGAACCTCGGCGCCGTCGGCTGGACGCTGACGCCGGAGCAGATGAAAAAGCTCGACGCCGCAAGCGAGGTCACCGCGCCCTACCCCTATTTCCCCTATCGGCGTCAGGAAGGCTTTGCCCGGCTGAACCCGCCGGCGGTTTGATCGCCGGCTCAGGGTGCATCGAGATTTCAGGTCAGGCTGAGTCGAGAATGACGGCTTCCGAGAACCGGAGCGGAGCGTACTGAAGTCCGTGAGCACCGGAAGCGCAGGAGCCGCCATTCGCAGGCCGGCCTCACCTGAATATCGACGCACCCTCAGTGCAGCACGAACTCGCCATCCACCTTGCGCCATTCGTTCGGCGCGATCAGCTTCTGGTGCGTGTAGCTGACCGAATGCAGGGGCCCGTCGAGCTTGGCCTTCCAGAATTCGATGAACCTGATCAGCACCGGAAATGTCGGAGCGATGTCGTAGTCCTGCCAGACGAAGCTCTGCAGGAGATGCGGGTGGTCGGGAAAATGATAAAGAATCTTGGCCGTGGTCAGGCCGTAGCCTTTGAGCATCAGGTCCATTTCCAGATGGTCGCGCATTGCGGTCCCCAAGGTTGATTCTCGTGTCCTCCCAAGCACCAATTGTGCGCGCCGTTACTTAACTGTCTATTGATTTTTCTTGATCGCAGAACGAACTTTTCCCACAAAAACATGCAGTTAGCAGCGAACCGCGTCGAGTGCTGACAGCCTCGGAAAGCGCCCCTGCGGCATCCCGCCACGCGAATCCAACGTCTAATGTTGCCGTCGCGGCGGAACTGGTAATAATGCCGCCGAATTCGCGGCTGCGTGGCCGCGATCCCGCGGGCGTTTCAAGCCCGCGGATTGGTTCGGGAGGAAAGCCAAGAATGTCCGAGGTTCATGTCCATCGCGTCCAGCCGGCGTGGAAGAAGAACGCGCTGATCGACAATGACACTTACCTCAAATGGTATGCCGACAGCGTGAAGAACCCGGACAAGTTCTGGGGCAAGCACGGCAAGCGGATCGACTGGTTCAAGCCCTTCTCCAAGGTCAAGAACACCTCCTTCGACGGCAAGGTCTCGATCAAGTGGTTCGAGGATGGCCAGACCAACGTCTCGTATAATTGCATCGACCGCCACCTGAAGAAGCGCGGCGACCAGACCGCCATCATCTGGGAAGGCGACAACCCTTACGACGACAGGAAGGTCACCTACAACGAGCTCTACGAGCATGTTTGCCGGCTTGCCAATGTGATGAAGAAGCACGGCGTCAAGAAAGGGGACCGCGTTACCATCTACATGCCGATGATCCCGGAGGCGGCTTACGCGATGCTGGCCTGCACGCGTATCGGCGCCATTCATTCGGTCGTCTTCGGCGGCTTTTCGCCGGACGCCTTGGCCGGCCGCATCGTCGACTGCGAATCGACCTTCGTCATCACTGCCGACGAGGGTCTGCGTGGAGGAAAACCCATTCCTCTGAAGGAGAACACCGACAAGGCGATCGACGTTGCCGCCAAGCACCATGTCAAGGTCAAGACCGTCGTGGTCGTGCGCCGCACGGGCGGCAAGATCGGCTGGGCGCCGGGGCGCGATGTCTGGTATCACGACGAAGTCGCGACGGTGAAGCCTGAGTGCAAGCCGGAGAAGATGAAGGCCGAGGATCCGCTTTTCATCCTCTACACGTCGGGCTCGACCGGCAAGCCGAAAGGCGTGCTGCACACCACCGGCGGCTATCTCGTCTATGTATCGATGACGCACCAATATGTCTTCGACTGTCATGACGGCGACATCTACTGGTGCACCGCCGATGTCGGCTGGGTGACCGGCCACAGCTACATCGTCTATGGACCGCTCGCCAACGGCGCCACCACGCTGATGTTCGAGGGCGTGCCGAACTACCCCTCGCAGTCGCGCTTCTGGGAAGTCATCGACAAGCACAAGGTCAACATCTTCTACACCGCCCCGACAGCGCTGCGCGCGCTGATGGGCGCCGGCGACGCGCATGTCACCAAGACATCGCGAAAATCGCTGCGCGTGCTGGGCTCGGTCGGCGAGCCGATCAACCCGGAAGCCTGGGAGTGGTATTTCAACGTCGTCGGCGACGGCAAGGTGCCGATCGTCGACACATGGTGGCAGACCGAGACCGGCGGCATCCTGATTACGCCGCTGCCGGGCGCTACCGACCTCAAGGCAGGCTCGGCGACACGGCCCTTCTTCGGCGTCCAGCCGCAACTGGTCGACAGCGAGGGCAAGGTGGTGGACGGTGCGGCCGACGGCAACCTCTGCATCACCGATTCCTGGCCGGGCCAGATGCGCACCGTCTATGGCGATCACGACCGTTTCGTGCAGACCTATTTCTCCGCCTACAAGGGAAAATATTTCACAGGTGACGGCTGCCGCCGCGATGCGGACGGCTACTACTGGATCACCGGCCGCGTCGACGACGTCATCAATGTCTCCGGCCACCGCATGGGCACGGCCGAGGTCGAATCGGCTCTGGTCAGCCATGACAAGGTTTCCGAGGCCGCCGTGGTCGGCTATCCCCATGACATCAAGGGCCAGGGCATCTATTGCTATGTCACGCTGATGGCCGGCGAGCAGCCGAGCGAAGAGTTGCGCAAGGAACTCGTCGCCCATGTCCGCAAGGAGATCGGCGCCATCGCGACGCCCGACAAGATCCAGTTCGCGCCCGGCCTGCCCAAGACGCGTTCGGGCAAGATCATGCGCCGCATCCTGCGCAAGATCGCCGAGGACGATTTCTCCGCACTTGGCGACACCTCGACGCTTGCCGATCCGGCCGTGGTCGACGATCTCATCGCCAACCGGCAGAACAAGAAGGGCTGATGCGGGAAGACGCGGCATTGGGCACCGTCACCCAGTTGTGGCGCTATCCGGCGAGTTCGCTCGCCGGCGAGCGCCAGGACGCCATCCTGGTCGGCACCCACAGCATCGAGGGCGACCGTATGTTCGGCCTCGTCGACATCTCGGACAACGAGATCGCCCGGCCCGATCGTGACGCCAAATGGCACAAGGTGCCGAGCATCCGCACCCGGCTGAGCCACGGCGGCGAATTGGAAATCGCCATCCCCGATGGCGACTGGCTCGCCGCACCCAGCGCCGAATGCGACCGCGCCGTGTCGGCCTATCTCGGCTTCGGCGTCTCGATCCGGCCGTTCCGCAGGGAGAATGCGGCAGGCTATGCCGGTCCGCTGACCGCGGAACGCTACCGCAAGGCGCCGATCCATCTCCTGACCACGGCATCGCTGGCGCGGCTGAAGGCACTGCATCCGGAAGGGGCCGCCGATCCGCGCCGCTTCCGCCCCAACATCGTCGTCGACATCGCTCCGGTCGAGGGCTCGTTTCCCGAAACCGAATGGATCGGCCGCAAGCTCGCCATCGGCGACCTGGTCTTGACCATCTCCGAGCCGTGCCGCCGCTGCGGCTTCACCATCATCGCCCAGGACGGTTTCGACAATGATCCAGGGATCCTGCGCAATCTGGTCCGCCACAACGGCCACAATCTCGGCGTCTATTGCACCGTCGACCAGCCTGGCCGTGTCGAAATCGGTGCGCCGATGCGGTTTGTCTGACCTGCCGACCCAAGCCTATCGATAAAGGTCCGCCCGGGTCGGTGGCAGGCCGCTCGGGCCTCGCGCGCGTTTGGTGGCGACGGTCTGGAATATCTGCGCCGAGGCGCGTTCGAAGGTGATGGAGCAGCCGCTCAGGTAAAGCAGCCATAGCCGCGCCTTGGCTTCGCCGACCTCGGCGACCGCCTCGCCGAACCGCGCCTGCAGACGCTCGGCCCACAGCCTGCAGGTGCGGGCATAGTGCTCGCGCAAATTCTCGACATCGTAGACGAGGAAGCCGTGCGCTTCGAGATTGCCTAGCGTCATGCCGATCGTGTCGAGCTCGCCACCCGGGAAGATGTATTTGATCAGCGCCTTGTATTCCGGCCCCTTGCGCAGGGTCTTCTTGATGTCGCCCTTGCTGCGCCTTGTGATGGCGTGATGCAGATAGATGCCGCCCGGTTTCAGCAGCCGGTGGACAGCGGAGAAGTAGGCCGCATGGTTTGCCAGGCCCAGATGCTCGAACATACCGATGGACGATATCTTGTCGAAGGTGCCGGTGAGCTCTGCGTAGGACTTTATCTCGATGGTGATCTTGTCCTCCAGACCCTCGGCGCGAATGCGCTCGCGGGCTAGCGAGGTCTGGGCCTGCGACAGCGATACGCCGTGTCCGACGACACCATAATTTTTCGCGGCGTGGATCAGCATCGCGCCCCAGCCGCAGCCGATGTCGAGCAATCTTTCACCGGGTTTCAGCCGAAGCTTGCGGCAGATATGGTCGAGCTTGTCGACCTGCGCCTCGTCGATGCCGTTTGCGAAATCCTGGAAATACCCGCAGCTATAGACCATGCGCTCGTCGAGAAAGAGCCCGTAGAAGGCATTCGAGATATCATAGTGATGCTGGATCGCCTCCTTGCTGGAGCCGCTGACGAACGGGTTGCGACCAGTGAGATCAACCCGCGACGCCATCTGCTTTCTCGAAAACAGCACCGCCGGCAAGTCACGCAGAAGCGCCCGTTTCGGCAATGTCTTCAGCTTCGACCGCAGCTTGCCCGTCGAAGGCAGGGCGTAGAAATCGAACAGCGATCCATCCTCGATGTCGACTGCCTTGGAAATCCACATCTCGATAAGGGTCGACAGGGAAGGTCGGCGAACGATCTGCCAGACAATGTCGTGGTCGTTGATGACGAGCACGGGGCCGGTGGCGGGACCGATCCGCTCGCCGGTCCACAGCCTGACCGCGAAGGCGGGCTTCACCGCCTCGACTACCGTTCGAACGATGCGCGCAGCTCTTTCGGTGGCGTCCATACCCATCCCCCCTGTCGATGGCTCAATCTTGTCCGTTCGGGACCTGGATCGCAAGCCAAAGCATAGGGGCCATCTTCCGGCAAGGATGCCTTTTTCAGCATGGCACTTGTCATTTGCTGCAACGCACCCCATCATGAGGGTGTGTTCAACAAATCGAAAGGAGGTGATCCGATGTCGAGTGATTTCGTTTTCCAGAACGTGGCCTCAGCGGATTGCACTTTCGGGAAGCAGTCTTCCCGTTAAGGCGCGAGATGCGCGGCGGGTGACGTGAACGTCACCGCCATTGAGCCGCGCCATGGACGGAAACACGGAAGGCCGCCGGCTTCGAAAGAAGCGGCGGCCTTTTCCGTTTGGGATGGGTCCTACTTCGTCAAAGCAAGGGTTTCGATGTTGCGGGCGATTGTCTGAAACGCCGAATCCAATTCGGCCCCGTCGGCGGCCTGGTAGAAGTGCTTGACCGAACCGGTATCGGGGCTGGCACAGTTCTGGAGCGTCGAAGCGGCATTCGTCTCATCGAGTTTGAAGCCGATCGTGAAGATCTCTATGCCTTTGTCGCGCATGGCGGCGCAGAGTTTTGTCGCGGCCGTGCGGGTCGTTTCCTTGCCGGCATCGTTATAGACTCCGCCAACGCTGGTCGCGTCGAAATAGGACAGGTTGAATTCGCCGTCTGTCATAAGGATCGCGTACTTGCCAACTTTCTTGGGATCGAATTTGGCTGGCCGCTGAGAGGCATTGAGCACGCCGCCCCAGCTTTCCGACAGCATATACCAGGTCCATTGAACGCCGATGTGGCCGGCAGTACCCCCCGAGGCGCCGAGATTCTGGATGACATTCTTGAGCGTGGCGACGTCAGCCGTCAAAGGGACGAGTGCGGCGGCCGGGCAAGCCGCAGTGTTTGTGTTGACGGCAAAGCTAGACAACAGATAGTCGCGGTTGACCATGCTGGAGCCAGGACCCGCGTCCGAATATTGATCGGTCCCCTTGCGTTCGGTGGCGCAATTGTCCGGGCGCGGGGATGCCGAAGCAGGTTGAGCGCTCGCATTGCCGGGCGCCTGCTTGCGCTGACTGGCATTGGCTTCCACATAGACGCTGCTGGCCGCAAGTTGGCCGGTATTGACCGAATTGGCGTAGGGCACGATGGAGAGGCGAACGCGCGGCTTGTTCGGGTCCTGAGTGCCCAGGAAGCTGTCCACCGCATTGGCGGCGGCGGTCCTCAGGTCCTTGATTTTCTGACCGGCCATCGATCCGGTTACATCGAGCATCATCGCCACTTCGATGGTCTTGTCCGAATAGAGCGATGTTGTCGAAGCAGTGACCCGCCTCGCATCGTCCGTGCCGAAAATCGGGAAGAACAGGGCAACATCGACGTGAGCGTCCACCTGGACCGTTTTTGCGATCTTGTCGACGATCAGCCGGTCAAGAATGACTTGGCCGGCCTGCAGAATTCCGGCGGTAGCGTTGGCGTCGAGAAAGGCCTGCACGGATTTGTTTGCGTCGGCCTCCTTGATGGCACCGGTGGTCAGGTCACGTGCCGTCGATGTCACGGCCGCGTCGACGACGCCCTGCAGGCTCGATTTGGCATTGTAGAGCTGCGTGACATTGACCGAGAAGCCCGCGACCAGCGCCAAGACCGAGGCAGCAAAGCCGAACAGGACCGCGAAATTTCCACCGCGATCTCTGGCGAACCCGCCGACCGCGTGAACAAGACCCCCGTAATTCCGCATCCAACAGCCTCCGCTTGCCTCGGCCTCGTCGCCGCGGACAGGGCAATGCAGGATTCCAGCCGGATGACGCCACCTCCGGCCGCAACACTTTCGACCAGACATCAAACCGTTGTTTTTGTTTGCTTTCGACCTTCGTGAAGGTGAATGACTGGTAAACGAAAACCACGATCGTCGCCGCGTTTACCAGGCGCTTACCATGTCGAGACGAGGCAATCGCCGAAGCGTGGCGGCGTCCTGTTGCGGCACAGGCCTTCTGTGCCGAAGCGGACCAACTGTCCCAGGGTTGCGAGGCATGTCGAGGCACAAACTACCCAGCGTGTTGATATTCAGGTCAGGCCGGCCTCACCTGAATATCAATATAGCTAGGCCAGCACCTGCGCGCTGACTGTCCTGTCGATACCGTGGTGGGGTGGATTGAACAGCCTGCCTTCCTGTTCGTAGGTCCATACCTTGAACAAGGTGAGCCGGTGCGGGCCGAAACTGTGCAGCAAGGGAACGTCGGTGGCGTCGCGGCCGCGCGCGATGACGACCCGACCAACCCTGGGCCGGTTGTGGCGCGGATCGAACGTGTACCACTTGCCGTCGAGGAACGCTTCCATCCAGGCCGAGAAATCCATCGGCGCCGGATCGGCCGGCACGCCGATGTCGCCGAGATAGCCGTTCACGTAGCGCGCCGGAATGTTCATGCAACGGCAAAGCGTGATCGCCAGATGGGCGAAGTCGCGGCACACTCCGACGCGTTCCTCGTGCGCCTGCGCGGCGGTGCGGGTCGAACGCGCATAGCCATAGCCGAAGGACAGGCGGTTGTGGACATAGTCGACAATCGCCTGCACCCGCGCCCAACCGGACGGAAGATGGCCGAAAAGCTGCCAGGCGAGATTGCTCAGATGATCTGTCTCGCAATAGCGGCTGCCCAGGAGATAGAAGAGCACCTCGTCGGGTAACTCGGCGACCGGCATTTCCCGGGCCAGCGTGTTGACCTCGTCCGTCTCGCCACTGTCCTCAACAACCGCGTCGTAGAGGATGCGAAAGCCGCCGGCAGGCGCGGTAAAACGGCGGCAGGCATTGCCATGCAGGTCGTGATAGAGCCTGGTCGGCACCGATGGCGAGATGAGCACACGCGTCTGCCGCTTGATGTCGGCCCGCCTGTCCTTGTGGATTTCGAGCAGAGAAATCACCGGGGTTGCCTCGGCGCATTCAATCGCGATCTCGTAGCCGAGGCGTATCAGCATGGGCGTCGTCCCCTGGTTCGCGTGATGGGAATTGTACGGTTTCAAACGTTGCAAGGTGACGGTGGTTCCCTGGATCGCGACCCAAAAGCGCTCTCGCGCCTTTTCATGTCGGCACCTTGGCGTTACGGTTGCGTCCTCCCTCGACACCCTCCCCCGGACTTCAAGGAAAATCATGTTTGCTGGCAAAAAATTCGCCGCCTTCCTCTTCGATATGGACGGCACGCTCATCAATTCCATCGCCTCGGCGGAGCGGGTCTGGGGCGACTGGGCGCTGCGCCACGGCCTCGACGTCGCGGCCTTCCTGCCGACAATTCATGGCGTGCGGGCGATCGAGACCATCACCGCCCTTGCACTCCCGGGCGTCGACCCGACACACGAAGCCGATTTACTGCTGAAGGCCGAGGCCGACGATCTCGAGGGCATCCTCCAGATCTCCGGTGCCGTGGCGTTTCTCAACGCGCTGCCGCCGGAGCGCTGGGCGATCGTAACCTCGGCGCCACGCTCGTTGGCGCTTGCACGCATGAAGGTCGCCGGCATCCCTGTCCCTGGGGTCCTCGTCGCGGCGGAGGATGTTTCCCGCGGCAAGCCGGCGCCCGACTGTTTCCAGCTCGGCGCAAGACGGCTTGGCTTCGACGCGCGTGACTGCCTGGTGTTCGAGGATGCCCCGGCTGGCATCGCGGCGGCGGAGGCGGCGGGAGCGTCGGTCATGGTGATCAACGCCACGCACCAGCATCCCCTGGCAACACAGCA
Source organism: Mesorhizobium salmacidum (SeqCode) (assembly GCF_037179605.1). NCBI lineage: Bacteria > Pseudomonadati > Pseudomonadota > Alphaproteobacteria > Hyphomicrobiales > Phyllobacteriaceae > Mesorhizobium > Mesorhizobium salmacidum (SeqCode). Next base: position 54,738 of record NZ_JAPYKS010000004.1, on the reverse strand, counting down.
TGCCGCGATCGCCGGTTACGACGAAATCGACATCACCGTCGACGAACGCGGCTGGGTCGCGCTCGAGCCGCAGCGCAACGCAGCTTAGAGTGCAGCGCGGCCTGGAGTGTGCCGAGATTCAGGTCAGGCCGAGTCGAAAACGGAAGCTGCCGAGAACCGGAGCGGAGCGTACTGAGCTACGTGAGCAACGGAAGCGCAGGCAGCTTCCGTTTGCAGGCCGGTCTCACCTGAATATCAACACACTCTAGAAGTCGCTGGTCAGGCCTTTGACCTCCCAGTCGCCATAGCGGCCGGGTTCCTTGCCGCCGCGGCCGCCGATTTCCCGGGGCAGTGCTGCTTCCTTGCGGCGGTAGTCTTGCCGCCTTGCCTCAGCTTCCTGCAGCGCGCGGCGGGCGGCGGGCGTCAGCTCTTTTGGCGGCTCGCCGTCATCCGTGCCGGCCGGCGTTTTACTGGTTTCATCGTTCATGCGATATCTCGACCGGATTGAAACAGGAACAGGCGTTTCCCATCATATAGCGATGACCTCACTCGGATCGACCCTTTTTCACCACCATCCGGACAGGAGCAGACGATGAACACCATCCGCACCGCCATGCTTCTCGCCGCCATGACTGCGCTGTTCATGGGCGTCGGCTTCCTGATTGGCGGTTCGGGCGGCATGATGATCGCCCTGCTGGTCGCTGCCGGCACCAATTTGTTCAGCTACTGGAACGCCGACAAGATGGTGCTGTCGATGAACCGCGCCGTCGAGGTCGACGAGAAGAACGCGCCGGAATATTACGCCATCGTCCAGGCACTGGCCAAACAGGCCGGGCTGCCGATGCCGAAAACCTATCTGATCGACAATCCGCAGCCGAATGCCTTTGCCACCGGCCGCAATCCGCAGAACGCGGCTGTCGCCGCCTCCACCGGCCTGCTGCAGCGGCTAACCCATGAAGAGGTCGCCGCCGTGATGGCGCATGAGCTCGCCCACGTCCAGCACCGCGACACGCTGACCATGACCATCGTCGCCACCTTTGCCGGTGCCATCTCGATGCTCGGCAATTTCGCCTTTTTCCTTGGCGGCAACCGCGACAACAACCCGTTCGGCTTTGTCGGCGTGCTGGCGGCGATGATCGTCGCGCCCTTCGCGGCCATGATCGTGCAGATGGCGGTCAGCCGCACCCGCGAATATGAGGCCGACCGGCGCGGCGCCGAAATCTGTGGACACCCGCTATGGCTGGCCTCCGCGCTTGACAAGATCGCCCGCGGGGCCGAACGCATTCCCAACCCCGATGCCGAGCGCAATCCCGCGATGGCGCATCTCTTCATCATCAACCCCCTGCATGGCGAGCGCATGGACAGTCTGTTCTCCACCCATCCGAGCACCGACAACCGCATCGCCGCCCTGCAGGCAATGGCGCGGCAGATGGGCGATGGCGCTCCGCGAACCGCGCAGCGCCAGGCACCGACGCCACCGCAAATGGACGAGCCGCAAGCGGCTGGACCGTGGGGCAAGCCGGCCGAACCGGAACAGCCGGCCGAACCGGCCAGCCCGAAATCCAATCCGTGGGGTCGCAACCCGACCGGGCCCAAGGGCCGGTGGTCGTGAGCGTGGCGGGCAGAGCACCTCGACGCACGGTTTCAGGCGATCAGGAACATAATGCCGGCGGCGAGTTCGTTGCCGGTCTCGCCGCGCGCAAGGCGGCCGCGCGGCTGCTGGCCGCAGTCATCGACGCCCGCACGCCGCTAGACGGCCTGACCGATCACGAGAACGGCCACCCGCAATACCGGGCACTCGATTTGCGCGACCGTGGCCTGGTGCGCGCCATACTGGTAACCGCGCTGCGCTACCGCATGACAATATCGGGACTGCTGGCGCGGCGCCTGGAAAAGCCGCTGCCGCCCAACGCGACCGCCTTGTCGCACATACTGCATGTGGCGGCAGCGCAGATCCTGTTCCTCGACATCCCCGACAGTGCCGCCGTCGACCTTGCCGTGACCCACGCCAAATCCGACCCCCGCACGCAGCGCTTTTCCGGCTTGGTCAACGGCGTGCTGCGCACGCTGGCGCGAGCCAAGGAAGTCGAGCTTCCGGCCGCGCTTGCCGCCACAGACGAAGCGCCAAAATGGTTTTCCGACCGGCTGAAGGCCGCCTATGGCACCGAGAAGGCCCGGCAGATCCTGGCTGCCCATCGCCACGAGGCGCCGGTCGATTTCTCGGTCAAGGCCGATGCCGAACTCTGGGCCGAAAAGCTCGGCGGCATTGTCCTGCCCACGGGAACGGTTCGGGTGGAGAAGCTAGCCTGCGCCGTCACGGAATTGCCGGGCTTCGCGGAGGGGGCATGGTGGGTCCAGGATGCGGCGGCCAGCCTTCCCGCCCGGCTGTTCGGCGGTGTCACCGGCCTGCGCGTCGCCGACCTTTGCGCAGCGCCCGGCGGCAAGACCGCGCAGCTCATTCTCGCTGGCGCCAGGGTCACAGCGGTAGACACCTCGAAGAACCGCTTGGCGCGGCTGGCGCAGAATCTCGACCGCCTCGGCCTCTCCGCCGACATCGTCCAGGCCGATCTGCTCAAATACGAGCCCAGCGAATTGTTCGACGCCGTGCTGCTCGATGCGCCGTGTTCCTCGACGGGCACGGTGCGGCGGCATCCGGACGTGCCGTGGACCAAGACGGCGGCGGACGTCGGAAAACTCGCCGACCTGCAACGCAGGCTGCTCGCCCGCGCCGTTACACTGGTCAGGCCCGGCGGCCGGATCGTCTTTTCCAATTGTTCGCTCGACCCGCTCGAAGGCGAAGAACTGCATCGTTCCGTTCTCAAGGACACGGCTGCGGTCATTGACGATCCGCTGCGGCAAGGTGAGATCGCCGGCATCGATTCGTTCCTGACGCCGCAAGGCACACTGCGCACCACGCCCGCCGATCTTGACCTCGGCGCGCCGGAGCGCTCCGGTCTGGACGGCTTCTTCGCCGCGCGCATGCGTCGAACCTCGGCCTAAGCACTGGGATTTGCAGATTTTTTTAGGAAGGAACCGGTCCAAAAGCAGGGGACCCGGCTCCGTCCTATGGAATTCGCCTTCGCATAAGTTCTTGAACCATATAAGCTTGTGCTTGGGGTAGAGGACGATCAGGAGGGGTTTTGGCACTGGCTGCCAGCAACACGACGCGTCTGTGGACGCTGGTCGCGAAGGAGTTCTGGCGCAAGACGCGCCGGCGCCTGCGTGCCAGCCCGGTCTATCGCTGGCGCTATTCCGGCCGCACGCCCGAACGTGTCCTGATCGCGCCGCCGGACCTGCGCCTCGCCGACCCGCAGATCGCACTCGAGATCTATTACGGCCGCTATCCACTGTCTGGCCATCTGGTCGAGACCGGCGGCAAGTCGCCCTTCCAGATCAATGTCCCCAATCACGGGTGGCAGAAGACGCTGCATGGCTTCCGCTGGCTGCGCCACATGCGTGCCGCCGGCACGGAGCTCGCCGCGGCAAACGCCCGCGCGCTCGTCTCCGACTGGATCGCCATGCATGGCAACCATATTTCAGGCATCGCCTGGGAGCCAGGCACGACGGCCAAACGCATCATCGCCTGGCTGCAGCATTCCTCCGTTGTGCTGCAGGGCGCCGAGTTCCCCTTTTACCGCGCGTTCCTGAAATCGCTGGCCATGCAGATCCGCTATCTCAGGTCGATGGCGCGCGAAATGCCCGACGGCAAGGACCGGCTGCGCGCCCGCATCGCACTGGCCTTCGCGGCACTGTCCCTGCCGGCGCCGGCCTCCGCGCTGCGCGGCGCCACCCGCAACCTTGCCGGGGAACTCAATCGCCAGATCCTTGCCGATGGCGGCCATATCTCGCGCAATCCAATGGCTGTGCTGGAAATCCTCGCCGACCTCCTGCCGCTGCGCCAGACCTACGCCAACCAGGCCGAAGCGCCGCCGCAGGCGCTGATCGGCGCCATCGACCGCATGCTGCCGGCGCTGCGCTTCTTCCGTCATCAGGATGGCAGCCTCGCCCGCTTCAACGGTATGGGCGCCACAATCCATGACCGCATCGCCACCATCCTGCGCCTTGACGACACCGCCGGCTCCCCGCTGCTGCATGCACCGCATTCGGGCTATGAACGGCTGGCGATCGGCGGCACCACCGTGATCGCCGATACCGGCCTGCCGCCGCCGGTCGACGTGTCCAATGCAGCCCATGCCGGCTGCCTCGCCTTCGAACTGTCGTCGGGCCGCCAGCACTATATCGTCAATGCCGGCATCGACACCTACGGCGCCGCCGAGTTCCGGCCACTGGCCCGCGCCACCGCAGCGCATTCGACAGCCACCATCAACGACACGTCTTCGGCGCGTTTCACCCACGCGCTGCGGGTCAACGACCAGTTGGGTTCACCATTGATCGGCGGCCCACAGCAAGTGCAGTGCAAGCGGATCGACCAGAAGGGCGTCCACGGTTTCATCGCCCGCCATGACGGCTATCTGCAGCGTTTCGGCTTCCTGCACGAGCGTGAGCTGAAACTCTCCTCGGACGGCAATGTGCTGGCGGGCCGGGACCGGTTCCAGCGGCCCGGCAACGCCGCGATCCGCAACAGCGGCCGCGATTTCATCACCGTGCGCTTTCACGTCCATCCGGACATCAATCTGCTGCAGGACGAACAGGAGCGGCTGGTGCTGACCGCCGATCTGGCCGACACTTGGGTGTTCACCTCGGACGAGGTGGTGCCCGAAGTTGAGGAATCGATCTATTTCGCCGGTCTGGGCGGGCCGCGCCGCAGCCGCCAGATCGTGCTCGCCTTCAAGGCGTCCGAAATTGCCGAAGTCCATTGGCAGCTGACGCGGACAAAGATCGCCGGTTATCCCGAAAACAACTGAACCGCCGCCAAACCAGTCGGCTCAAGCCTGCTGCGGGATACCGAAGGCGTCATAGGTGCTGAGCGATGGCGGACCGGCGAAGGCGAAGCGGATCTTGTCGACCGTCGCCGCCGCCTCGCCGCTTCGGTCATAGCGCTCGGCATCCTCTGCCGTGCTCCAAACGTTGATTGCCATGAACGTGTCGCGCGCCTGGTGCTGCTGCAGCAGCACGGCGCTGATATTGCCCTCGGCAGCGCGGATGGCGGGGATCGCCTCGGCCTCGTAGACGTCCAGCAACCGCTCCGTCGTGTCCGGCAACGCCCTGAACTGGCCAATACGCACGAATGCCATAGGTTTTCCTCCATCGCGAGAAGATGAGCCTATACTGGATGCCCTCAATTTCATATGAAACCGTCGAATGACGCGCGACGCTTGATTTCCGGGCCTCATATGCTACGGCGCGGGCATCCATCACACCAGCCGTGAAAGGCCGCCAGCCAATGGCCGTCGCCGCCAAGAATATTCCCGCCCCGGACCTCGTTCCCGTCCGCCGTGCCTTGCTCTCCGTCTTCGACAAGACCGGGCTGATCGATTTCGCCAGGGCGCTGGCCGCGGCCGGTGTCGAACTCGTCTCCACCGGCGGCACGGCAAAAGCGATCGCCAAAGCCGGCATGGCGGTGCGCGATGTCTCCGAGCTCACCGGTTTTCCCGAGATCATGGACGGCCGCGTCAAGACGCTGCACCCGTCCGTGCACGGCGCGCTGCTTGGTGTGCGCGACGATCCCGAGCATGCATTGGCGATGCGCAAATACGGCATCGAGCCGATCGATCTCGTCGTCTCCAACCTTTATCCGTTCGAGGAAGTCCGCCGCTCCGGCGCCGACTACGCGGCCATCGTCGAGAATATCGACATTGGCGGCCCGGCGATGATCCGCGCCTCGGCCAAGAACCATGCCTATGTCGCCATTGTCACCGACCCCGGCGACTACGCCGCGGTGCTCAACGCGCTGGAGATGAACATCGGCTCGCTGTCGCTGGATTTCCGCAAGAAGCTGGCGGCCAAGGCCTTCGCCCGCACCGCCACTTATGACGCGGCGATCTCGGGCTGGTTCGCCGAGGCGCTGGAGATCGAGCATCCGACCTGGCGCGCCTTCGGCGGCAGGCTTGCCGAGGTCATGCGCTATGGCGAAAACCCGCATCAGGATGCCGGCTTCTACGTCAATGGCGACAAGCGGCCAAGCGTCGCCACGGCGCGGCAGCTGCAGGGCAAGCAGCTATCCTACAACAACATCAACGACACCGATGCCGCCTTCGAACTGGCCGGCGAGTTCGATCCGAACCGCTCGGCCGCCGTCGCGATCATCAAGCACGCCAATCCGTGCGGCGTGGCCGAAGGTACGTCGCTGAAAGCGGCCTACGCCAAGGCGCTCGCCTGCGACCCGGTCTCGGCCTTCGGCGGCATCGTCGCCTTGAACCGCACCCTTGACGCCGAGGCGGCCGAGGAAATCGTGAAGACCTTCACCGAGGTGATCATCGCCCCCGACGCCACCGACGAGGCCGCGGCAATCATAGCTGCCAAGAAGAATTTGCGCCTGCTGGTCACCAGCGGCCTCCCCGACCCGCGCACCGCAGGCACGACGGTCAAGTCGGTTTCCGGTGGCCTGCTCGTCCAGGGCCGCGACAACGCCGTGGTCGACGACCTCGAATTGAAGGTGGTGACGAAGCGCGCGCCTACGCCGAGCGAAATGGCCGATCTGAAATTCGCCTTCCGCGTCGCCAAGCACGTCAAGTCGAACGCCATCGTCTATGCCAAGGACGGTGCCACCGTCGGCATCGGCGCCGGCCAGATGAGCCGGGTCGATTCCTCACGCATCGCCGCGCGCAAGGCCGTCGACGCGGCGGAGACGGCAGGCATGGCGGAGCCGTTGACCAAGGGCTCGGTGGTCGCTTCGGACGCCTTCTTTCCCTTCGCCGACGGCCTGCTGTCGGCCATCGAAGCCGGTGCCACCGCCGTGATCCAGCCGGGCGGTTCGATGCGCGACGACGACGTCATCGCCGCCGCCGACGAACACGGCATCGCCATGGTGTTCACAGGCGTGCGGCATTTCCGGCATTGAGGAGCTTCTTCCCCTTCTCCCCTTGTTGTGGGAGAAGGAAGAGGCGCTGCTATTCAACTGGCCGATCCGCCGGATACGGTGTGCGAACCAGGATCGCCATGCCGATGGCCAGGAACAGGATAATCGCCGCCATGCCAAGCCGCGCCGAGCCGCTGGTTGCGGTAATCGTCGCCACCATGAACGGCGCCAGGAAACTGGTTGCCCGCCCGGCCAGCGCATAGATGCCGAAATAGCGGCCGGATTCGGCTGCGGTCACGCTGCGCGCCATGTAGGAGCGCGACGACGCCTGCACCGGCCCGAAAGCCAGGCCGATCAGCAGGCCGTACATGATGTAGGCCTTTTCGGCCGCCGTGCCGAACAGGCCTCCCGAGTCGGCGGTCGAAAGCTGGATCAGGCCAAGCAGCGTGAAGCCCGGGCCGGTCGAGACGACGCCGATGGTGGCGATGGACAGCATGACCAGCGAAATCATCACCACCGCCTTGGAACCCAGGCCGGTGTCGAGCCGCGCCGCGATCCAGCAACCGAAGATGGCGACGACGTTGAGGATGATGCCGAACATGCCGATCTCGGTGATCGACCATTGGAACATGCCCGCCGCGAAGGTGCCGCCCAGCGCCAGTAGCGCATTGACGCCATCCTGATAGATCATGCGGGCGACGAGGAAGCGGAAGATGCCGCCACGCTTGCGCACCTCGGCCAGCGTCGATTTCAGCTCCGACAGGCCTTCGCGCACCGCCGGCCCGATCGGGATGCCCTTGATCGCGTCGGGCGTGAAGAAGAACATCGGCAGGATGAACAGGAAATACCATCCGGCCGACAGCGGCCCGGTGGCGCGGGCATCCTCGCCCAGCTGCGGGTCAAGACCGAACAATGGGATGATGCCGATGATCGTCTTGCCGGTTTCCGGCGAGCCGGCCAGGCAGGTGACGACGAAGATCAGTGCGATCATGCCCCCGAGATAACCGAGGCCCCAGGCCACGTTGGAGATGCGGCCGATCTCGCTCTTCGGCACCAGGCGCGGCATCATGGAATCGTTGAAGACGGTGGAAAACTCCGCCGCCACCGACGCCAGCGAGAACAGCGCCACGATCAGGAACAGGTTCGAGCCGGGCGCGGCGAACCAGAGCAAGGTGAGACTGGTGACCTTGATCGCGGCGAAGAAGGCGATCCATGGCTTGCGCGGTCCGGTCTGGTCGGCGATCGAACCGAGGATCGGCGACAGCACCGCGATGACCAGCCCGGCAGCGGCGATGCCATAGCCCCAGACGGCTTGGCCGGTGGTGGGATCGCCCGCCATGCGCGAAACGAAATAGGGGCCGAAAATGAAGGTGGTGACGACCGTGAAGAACGGCTGCGCCGCCCAGTCGAAGAACATCCACCCCCAAATGCCGCGCCCGGACGCCCGCTGGATCGTCTCTACCGCCATAGTGATTCCCCCGGCACCCGCTCCGCCCATTTGGGGCGCCATGTCTGCATGTTTCGAATGTTCATGCAAATGGACAAGCGCTGGCTCACATTCCCGTCAGATCGCTCATCAGGCCTGACGCAACCGACAGCCGCGACACGGTGATGTCGCCGCCTTCCGTCAGCGCCTGTAGCCGATCGCGGATGCGCGCCACCCGCTCGCCGCCGGCTTCGAGCCAGGCCGCCACCGGATCGGCCGCCTTGGACTGGCCGGTGAGCGCGGCGACCGCGATACCGCGCCGTGCCGCGCCGATCGTGTCGGTGGCGCGGGACAGAGCGAGTTGATCATAATAGTCCGAAGGCGTGATCGAGCGCGCCGCATCCTCGACGCGCGGGATGCGGAAGGCATCGCTGACGGCGAAGAACGCCCTGGCGGCCGCGACAATATCGGCACCGGCGGTGCGCGCCGTCAGCGCGATGTCGGGGATGAGCTCCGCCGCCTCGCTCATCGCCAGCTGCTCGGCCAGCTTCTCCGGGGCGCCAGCCTTGAACAGCCCGTGCCGCTTCTCCTCGATCCGCTCGCGGGAAAAAGCCGGCAGCAGCGATACCAGTTTGGGCTCCAGCGCCTTGCGCGCATCCTGCAGTTCGGCGATGCGCTGGCCGAGCGGTGCCGTGCCGGCATCGTTCTTCAGATACCAGCCGCTGCTCATATAGATGAGCCGGCTCACCATCTGATAGAGATCGAGCTGCACCTGGCCGTCGATCTGGTTGTCGAGCGCGTCGATCTCGCGATAGAGCGCCGGCAGCGCAAAGCCATCGCGCACCACGGCGAAGGTGCGCACCACATCGGCGGCGGTGCGCCCCGTCGCTTCCTGCAGCCGGTTGACGAAGGACGGCCCGCCGCGATTGACCAGGTCGTTGGCCACGACACGGGCGATGATCTCGCGGCGCAGCCGATGACCGTGGATCTCGGAAGCGTATTTCTTCGCCATCCGGTCCGGGAAATAGCCCATCAGATCGCGGTCGAAATGCGCATCGTCCGGCACGTCGCTGGCGACGATGTCGGAAAACAGCACGATCTTGGCATAGGCGAGCAGAACGCCAAGCTCGGCCCGGGTCAGCGGCTCGCCGCGTGCCTCGCGTTCGGCAAGGGCTACCGGCGACGGCAACGTCTCTACCACACGATCGAGCAGGCCGCGCGCCTCCAGCGCCGTCATGAAGCGGCTTTGATGCGCGATGTCGGCGAGACCGCGCTTGCGGGCGATCGAAAGCGCCAGCGTCTGCTGGTAGTTGTTGGACAGCACCAGGCCGCCGACCTCGTCGGTCATCTCGGCCAGCAGCTTGTTGCGCGCCGGACGCGTCAGCGATCCCTTGCGCATCGCGGACGCCAGCGCGATCTTGATGTTGACCTCGACGTCGGAGCAGTTGACGCCGCCCGAATTGTCGATGGCGTCGGAATTACAGCGGCCGCCATTCATGCCGAACTCGATGCGTGCGCGCTGCGTCACACCCAGATTGGCGCCCTCGCCGATCACCTTGGCGCGCACGTCGAGCGCCGTGATGCGGACGGCATCGTTGGCGCGGTCGCCAACCTCGGCATTCGTTTCGGTCGACGCCCTGAGATACGTGCCGATGCCGCCGAACCACAACAGGTCGACCGGCGCCTTGAGGATGGCGGTCATGATCTCGACCGGCGTGGCGGTCGTCTTGGCGAGGCCGATCGCGACCGCCGCGGCCGCCGGCAAGGTGATCGACTTCTGGTTGCGCGAGACGATGACGCCGCCTTCCGACAGCTTGGTCTTGTCATAGTCCTGCCAGCTCGAACGCGGCAACGCGAACATGCGCTCGCGCTCGGCCATCGAGGCCGCCATGTCAGGATCCGGATCGATGAAGATGTCGCGATGGTCGAAGGCGGCGATCAGCCGCGTTTTCGGCGACAACAGCATGCCGTTGCCGAACACGTCGCCCGACATGTCACCGACACCGACAACAGAGAACGGCGAGGTTTGGACATCGCGGTTCATCTCGCGGAAATGCCGCTTGACCGCTTCCCAGGCGCCCTTGGCGGTGATGCCCATCTTCTTGTGGTCGTAGCCGGCCGAACCGCCGCTGGCGAAGGCATCGTCGAGCCAGAAGCCGTGCTTCTCGGAGATGGCGTTGGCGGTGTCGGAGAAGGTCGCCGTGCCCTTGTCGGCGGCGACGACGAAATAAGGATCGTCCTGGTCGCGGCGCACCACGCCGGCCGGCGGAATGACGCCGTCCAGGCCGATATTGTCGGTGATCGACAGCAGGCTGGAGACAAAGTTCTTGTAAGCCGAGGTGCCGGCCTCGAAAATGGCGTCGCGGCCGGCGCTCATCGGCAGCTTCTTGGGATAGAAGCCGCCCTTGGCGCCGACCGGCACGATGACGGCATTCTTGACCTGTTGCGCCTTGACCAGCCCGAGCACTTCGGTGCGGTAGTCCTGGGCGCGGTCCGACCAGCGCAAGCCGCCACGCGCCACCGGGCCGAAGCGCAGATGCAGGCCTTCGACCTCGGAGCCGTAGACGAAGATTTCCCGCCATGGCCGCGGCGCCGGCAATCCCTCGACCGCCTGCGATTCGAGCTTGATCGCCAGCGACTGGCCTTTCTGTTTCGTATCGGCAACGAAATGATTGGTGCGCAGCGAGGCTTCGATCAGATTTAAATAGCGGCGGATGATGGTGTCGTCGTCGATGTTGGGCACATCTTCCAGCGCATCCCTGATCTTGGCCTTGAGGTGCTTGGCCGCCACCACGCCTTCCGTTTCCGCCGCCGGGCCGAGCCGCGCGATGAACAGGTCATGCAGGCCCCGCGCGATCTCGGGATAGCGGTTGAGCGCCGCGGCAATGAAATCCTGGCTCTGCGGAATGCCGACCTGCTGCAAATAGCGGCCATAGGCGCGCAGGATCGTGATCTCGCCCGACCACAGGCCGGCGGTCTGGGCAAGGCCATTATAGCCATCATTGTCGACATCGCCGCGCCATACCGACAGGAAAGCGTCCTCGAACAGCGCGCCGCCGTCGGCGAGGTCGATCGGCTTGCCGTAGCTGTTCTCCAGCTCCATGTCGTGGATGAAGACCAAGCCCGACTGGTCGTCGCCGACCTCGAAGGTGCGCTCACTGATGACACGGAAGCCGATGTTCTCCAGCACCGGAACGCGCCGCGACAACGCCACCGGGCTGCCATGGTGATAGATCTTCAGCGCCGCCTGGTGTGGCTTCTGCTCGGCATGGCGGTAATAGTCGATGGCGATCGGATTGCCGGCGCTAATCTTGGCGATACGCCCGGCGTCGGCCAACGCCACCGCCGCGCTGAACGTATCCCGGTAGCTCTCCGGCAGCCGCGCGGCGATCGCTTTCAACGCCGGGTCGCTGCCGCTGGCTTCCGCTGCGTCGGCAAGGGCATCTTCCCAGGTGCGCACGATGTCGCGGATCGCCGCCTCTACCGTCGCCTGCTCGACCTTCGGCGTCTTGCCGCCGGAGCGGCCGATGATGAAGTGCACGCGCGCCAGCCCGCCTTCGGGGAAGGCCGGGTAGTAGGCCGACAGCCGGCCCTCGAACACGGTTTTCAGATAGGCGCCGATCTTCTCGCGCACGACGCTGTCGTAGCGGTCGCGCGGCACGAAGACGAGGATCGAGACGAAACGGTCGAACTGGTCGGCGCGCACCAGCGCTCGCACGCGCGGCCGTTCGACCAGGCCGAGAATGGCAGCGGCATGCTTGCGCAGGATCGGAACCGGCACCTGGAACAGCTCGTCGCGCGGGTAGCTTTCCAGCACGTTGATCAGCGCCTTGCCGGAGTGGTCATGGCGGTCGAACCCGGATTTGGCGATGATGGTTTCGGCCTTGGACCTGAGATACGGGATCTTCATCACCGACCGCGTATAGGCGGTCGAGGTGAACAGGCCGACGATGCGCAGTTCGCCCGCCAACGCGCCCTTGGCGGTGTAGGTCTTGACGCCGATGTAGTCGAGATAGATGCGCCGGTGCACCAGCGACTTGGCATTGGCCTTGGTGACGATCAGCGGCTCCGGTCCGTGCAGGAAAGCACGGATTTCCGGCGTCGTCGTCACCGCCTCGGTCCCGCGCCTCAGCACCAGCACGTCCGGGTCGGTCAGGATGCCCAGGCCGGGCTTTTCGGCGCGTTCCAGATTGCCGCTTTCCTCGCCGCCGGTGTATTTGAATTCACGCATGCCGAGGAAGGTGAAGTTGTCGTCGCGCAGCCACTCCAGGAAGGCGATGGCCTCGGCGACGCTCTTCTTGTCGAGCGGCACCGCCGAATAGCGGAATTCGGAGATTGCCTGATCGAGCCGGGCCAGCATCGGCCGCCAGTCGTTGACCGCGGCGTGGACCTGTCCAAGCATCTTGCGCAGCCGCTCGGTCAAGCCATTTGCCTGTTCCGCCGTCAGCCGGGGAATGTGGACATGGATCACGCTCAGCCGGTCATGGCTTCCGTCATCCCTGGCGAAATTGCCGTCGCCGAGGATCTCGTCCACACCCGTCTTGCCATGGCGAACCGTGATCACCGGATGGGTGACCAGGGTCGGTTCACCTGATGTCTCTGTGACCTCGCCGAGGATGGAATCGAACAGGAACGGCATGTTGTCGTTGACGACCGTGATGACGGTCACCGGGCGGCCTTCGCGAACGACGCCCGAATCGGCTTCGACGGCGACGACGCACTCACCCTTTTTGTGAACGGCGACCGCCTGGCCGGCGAGATCGGCGGCACGTTCGAGGTCCGTCACGTCGTAGGCGGCGATATCCTCCGCCGGCGCGCGGGCGAGCAGGTAATCGGTGAGCCTGGCCGGTCTGTCCTCGATCTTCGCCGCAGGTGCCTTCTTCTTCGACTTGGCTGCGGACTTCACACTGGCCATGACGCTTCTTCCCTCCCGTCGCATGCTTTTGCGACTATGGTAGCAGATGACCGCTGTTTGGCGACAAAGGTTTGACGGCTTGCCAAGAATTATCGGAATTCGGCGGCAAGGCATCGCCTGACGAGGAGAAATGATCCATGACCGGCAAAATCACCGCGCTTGACCTGGCCTCGGGAGAGCTGAGCGAGCCGACAAAAGCCTATTTCGCCAAATGCGAGGAAAAGCTCGGGCTCGTCCCCAACGTGCTCAGGGCCTATGCCTTCGACGACAAGAAGCTGCGCGCCTTCACCGACATGTATAACGACCTCATGCTGGGCGAATCCGGCCTGTCGAAGCTGGAACGCGAGATGATCGCTGTCGCCGTCTCCTCCATCAACCACTGCTACTATTGTCTGACCGCGCATGGTGCGGCGGTGCGTCAGCTCTCGGGCGATCCCTTGCTCGGCGAGATGATGGTGATGAATTTCCGCGCCGCCGACCTTTCCCCGAAGCAAACGGCGATGCTCGAATTCGCCGTCAAGTTGACGCAAGAGCCGGCCAGGATCGTCGAGGCCGACCGCGCTGCATTGCGCCAGGCCGGCTTCAGTGATCGCGACATCTGGGACATCGCCTCGACCGCGGCGTTCTTCAACATGTCGAATCGTGTCGCGGCCGCGATCGACATGCGGCCGAACGACGAATATCACGCCATGGCGCGATAGGGCCACGCGCGCTCCACCATCGGTCCTCGTTCTCATCAAGCGTTGACAGGCAGACACTGCCGGCTAGGTTTCCGGGAAACAAAATTTCCGAGGGGTGAAACTTCGTGCCCGAAGCTAACGCTTCGAGAATGGGAGCCCTTATGCTTGACCGAATTGCCAAACCCAGGATTGTTCTCTGCGCCCTGACCATGACCCTGGCGCTCGCATCTCCACCCGCCCATGCATTCGAGGCGGCGACAGCCTACCAGCCCATTTTCGAGACGGCGGCGGCCAAGACAGTAACGTTGAGCGGCCACGACCTGACCATCGACCAGGTCATCGACATCGCCCGCAACGGCGCCAAGGTCGAACTCAGCCCGGAAGCGCTGCAGCGCTCGGCGGATGCCTACGGCCTGCTGCTCGAGGGTGCCGCCGAAGGTATCACGATCTACTGGTTCAACCGTGGCGCCGGCGACCAGCGCGAAACGGTGATCTTCTCCGGCGACCCGACGACGCCGGAAAACAGCAAGCTCCTCAAGGATCAGCAGCTCGCCCGCTTCAAGGGCGGGGTCAACAGAGGCTACGGGCCGGAGCTGCAGGAGGAGGCGCTCGTGCGCGCGATCATGGCGATCCGCGCCAACACCATGTCCTACGAAGCCGCCAGCCCGCAGCTGACGCATATGCTCCTCGACATGCTGAACAAGCGGGTGACGCCGGTCGTGCAATCGCGCGGCACGCTCGGCGAAGGTGACCTCGCGACACTCGGCAATATCGGCGCGGCCATGGTCGGCGAAGGCGAGGCCTACCTCAACGGCGTTCGCATGCCGGCCGCGCAGGCCCTTTCGCAGGCGGGCCTGAAGCCGCTCGAACCGTTCGCCGCCGACCAGGCCGCGCTGATCAGCAGCAATGCCTACGCGCAGGCACAGGCGGTGCTTTTGCTGGAAGACGCGCGAAAACTGCTGGAATGGACCGACCTCAGCTACGCCATGGGACTGAACGGCATGAATTCCAGCGTGACGCCGATATCGGTGCCGGTGCAATCCATGCGGCCTTACCCGTGGCTGACATGGGATGCGGCGAGGAACATGGACATGATCAAGGGCAGCTATCTCTTCGATGAGGATGCGGCCCGCATCATCCAGGACCCGGAAAGCATACGCGCCTCCAGCCAGCGTCAGGGCTCGGCCTGGCAGGCCTGGGCGGATCTGCGCCAATCCGTGCTGCTCTCCATCAACTCGTCGGATCACAATCCGGCCGTGCTGCCGGGCCTGACGCCGCAGAGCTCGCCGGAGCTGAACACGCCGCAATTCATGAAATATTACATCAAGGGCGGACCGCTGAGTAACGGCAAGTCCGGCTATATCTTCTCCAACGCCAACTGGGATCCTTATCCCATGGCCAATCAGGTCGAGGCTTTCATCATCTCTCTCACCAATCTTGGCGTCGCGGTGGCGCAGCGCATCGAGCGCTTCCGCAATCCCTTCTTCACCGTGGTCAAGCCGGCCGATGTGCTGAAGCCCGAAGAGCGCAAGGATATCCCGACCTTCGACGGCTATCTGCCGACCGATCTCTGGCAGGAACTGGCCGACCTCGGCACGCCGGTGACACCGAATGGCCAGGCCATCGTCGCCACCGTCGAGGACCTCGAAGCGCAGACCCGCATCAAGACGCAACGCGCCCGCGAGGCGGTCGACCTGTCGTTTCACCTGCTGGCTCAGGACCTGTTGACGGCAAGCTATTGGATGGAAATCCGCAAGGCGCAGAACCCGCAGCGGAAATTCGGTGAGGCGCCAACCGCGGCGCTCGAGGCGCTGCGCCAGGTGATCCCCTGGCATCAAGCGGCGTCGGAACGGCAAAAGCGGCCGCTCGGCATGGTCGCCTATGATTTCATGCTGGGGAACCCGGCCTCGAAATTCTACCCCGGCGGACCGCAGGCGCCGAAGAGTGCCGCATTTCCGACGGCCGGCGTTCTGCCCAAGCGATGAAGGCCGCCGCAAGGCGGGTATCCAGGAACCGATGCCCACCTTCAGGACGGTCGAGTAGCATATGGCGATCACCTCGCGGAGACGAATATTAGCGCTGGCGAATTTTCATTGCCTGCCGGTCATTTTGGTCCGATGATCGGCAGCGGCATGACCGCATGTCGGTTCGATGCCGCTGATCAGGGAGGAGAGCATGGCAAAGTTTCTCTACATCTATCATGGCTCGGGCAAGATGCCGGCGAACGAAGCGGACCGCAAAGCAATGACCGACGCCTGGACAGGCTGGTTCGGAAAACTCGGCTCGGCCGTGGTAGAGCGCGGCAATCCTGTCGGCATGTCGAAGACGGTGCTGCCCGGCGGCAAGGTCGAGAACAATGGCGGCAGCAACCCGACCGGCGGCTATTCGATCATCGAAGCGAAGGACATCGATGACGCTGCCCGCAAGGCCAGGGAGTGTCCGATTCTGATGGAGCCGAACTGCAACGTCGAGATCGCGCCGATCATCAATATGATGGGCTGACGCCTGCTTAGAGCAATTCCAGGAAAAGTGTGAAGCGGTTTTCCCCGGAAACGCGCGTAGCGCTTTCCCTAAGGAATTGCGTTAAAAAAGAGCTAGAGCGGTTCGACGTTTTCATGAAACGGCGAACTGCCCTAGGACCGCGCCGCGATGGCCGCCGCGGCACCGGCCATTGTCGTGGCGCTGACGCGGTTGGCGATCTTCATGGCGCGCTTGCTCCTGAGCAGCTTGCGCGCCTGCGAGGCGGCAAGCACCCAGGCGAGATCGATGGCGATCAGCACCACCGCCATGGTCGCCGTCAGTTCGACCCAGCCGACGAGGCTGACCGAAGCGAGGTCTATGATGGTCGGCAACAGCGCCAGATAGAACATCATGATCTTGGGATTGCCGAGCGTGACGGCCATGCCGGCGAAGAACAGCTTGCCGGCCGAATCCTCGCGCGGCATCTCGCCTTCCTTGGCGTCGACGGGCGCCGTCCACATCTTCCAGGCGAGGTAGGCGAGATAGGCGACGCCAACCCATTTCACCATGACGAAAGCGAGATGGAAGGTCTGCGCCACCACCGCTAGCCCGAACACAGCCAGCGACAGCCAGATGCCTTCGCCGATCCACATGGCAAGCAGGAACGGAAACACATCGCGAAACCCTTTCGAGATGACGCGCGCGACGAGCGCCGCGATGGACGGACCGGGCGAACCGGCGGCCACGAACAAGGCGGCGGCGAAGATCAGCAGTGAGGCGAGGTGCATGGCGAGGGTCTCTGCGTCGGGGCTCGATCAGCCACAATAACCCAACAGCTGCGGCTCTGGCAAAGGCAAGACAATATGGGCCATGGGCGCTGACCTGCCGCGTGCTTGCGGAGCCCCTTGCAGACCCGGCGTCACGCCGCTAGAAGGGCTGCCGCGAAACAATTTCGAGCCTCACTTTGCCTCAGTAACCGCCGGTCTCGTCAACTCCCCCGACACACCTGCATGGCGCCGCATCAGCAGTGCCTGTTTCGTTTTCATGTGTTCTTCTGGGCGGCGGTTCGAGACCGGTTTGGCACTGCTGAACCGCTGTCGCGCGCTTTTGCCCAGCGACAGCTGTATTCACATCCTCCGCAGCCACCCGCCACGCCGCGCCCGCATGGGCATCTCGACATCGCCGACCGGATGAACTTCCCGACGGGAAGGACTTACCGGCATGTCTTCGGCCCTGCGCATCCACTGGACGATCGCGCCTGAAATCGCACCACGCCCCCTGATCAACTGCAATCGCTGCGGCTGCGTGAAAGCCTATCGCTGCAGCGGGAAATTCCGCGTCAACGCCAACGGCAAGCGCATCGACGTGTGGCTGATCTATCGTTGCGTCGATTGCGACAATTCCTGGAATGTCGGTATTTTCGAGCGCTGCAACCGCCGCGACATCGCGCCGGCGCTGCTCGCGGCACTCGAAAGCAATGATCCGGCACTGGTCCGGAGCCATGCCTTCGACATCGTTGCCCTGCGCAAACACGTGGGGCGCGTCGAGGAGTTCCCTGACGCCGCCGTGCGCAAGCAGGTGATCGGCGAGATGAAGGAAGACGCGACGGCGCTGGAACTCCGGCTCGGTCTGGAAATGCCGGTATCGCTGAGGCTCGACCGGCTGCTTGCCAACGAACTTCGCATCTCGCGGTCGCGGCTTCAGGCACTGGACGAACGGAGGCTGCTGACCATCGAGCCGGATGGAGCAAAGGCCCTGCGCAAACCAGCCCGAGAGGGAGCGACAACCCGCATCGATCTCGCCGGCGAGCCTGACCGGCGGACCATCATCTCGGCCGCGGGTGGATGAACGAAAAAGGGCGGAAGCACAGGTGCTCCGCCCTCTCAACTCTCGAAAAAGGAAACCCTTACGCCGCGCCGACCGCCTTGGACGACTTCTCGAAACGCTTACGCTCGTTCGGGTCGAGATAGAGCTTGCGCAGGCGGATGGTCTTCGGCGTCACCTCGACCAGCTCGTCGTCCTGGATCCAGGCCAATGCGCGCTCCAGCGTCATGCGGATCGGCGGGGTGAGCTTGACCGCTTCATCCTTGCCGGCGGCGCGGATGTTGGTCAGTTTCTTGCCCTTCAGCACGTTCACTTCGAGATCGTTGTCCCGGCTGTGGATGCCGATGATCATGCCCTGATAGACCTTGACGCCCGGATCGATGACCATCGGGCCACGGTCTTCCAGGTTCCACATGGCATAGGCGACCGACTCGCCCTGCTCGTTGGAGATCAGCACGCCGTTGGTGCGGCCGGGCAATTCGCCCTTGTAGGGTTCGTAAGCATGGAACAGCCGGTTCATCACGGCGGTGCCGCGCGTATCGGTCAAAAGTTCCGACTGGTAGCCGATCAGACCGCGCGTCGGCGCGTGGAAGACGATACGCTGGCGGTTGCCGCCCGACGGGCGCAGTTCGACCATTTCGGCCTTGCGTTCCGACATCTTCTGCACGACGACGCCGGCATGCTCCTCGTCGACGTCGATCACAACTTCCTCGACCGGCTCCAGCAATTCGCCATTCTCGCCCTTCTGCATGACGACGCGCGGACGCGAGACGGCGATTTCAAAGCCTTCGCGGCGCATCGTCTCGATCAGCACGGCGAGCTGCAATTCGCCACGTCCGGAGACGAAGAACGAATCCTTGTCGGGCGATTCCTCGATCTTGAGCGCGACATTGCCTTCGGCTTCCCGAAGCAACCGGTCGCGAATGACGCGGCTGGTCACCTTGTCGCCTTCGGTGCCGGCCAGCGGGCTGTCGTTGACGAGGAAGGACATGGTCACGGTCGGTGGATCGATCGGCTGTGCATGCAGCGCCTCGGTCACCGCCAGGTCGCAGAACGTGTCGGCGACGGTCCCCTTGGACAGGCCGGCAATGGCGACGATGTCACCCGCCTGGGCTTCTTCGATCGGCTGGCGCTCGAGGCCACGGAAAGCGAGGATCTTGGAGATGCGGCCGGTTTCGATCTGGGTGCCGTCATTGTGCAGCACCTTGACCGCCTGGTTGGACTTCAGCGTGCCGCTCTCGATGCGGCCGGTGATGATGCGTCCGAGGAACGGATTGGCTTCCAGGATGGTGCCGATCATGCGGAACGGACCGGGATGGACGGTCGGCGCCGGCACATGCTTGATGACGAGGTCGAACAACGGCGCGAGCTGCTGGTCCTTGGGCCCTTCCGGGTTTTCCGACACCCAGCCGTCGCGGCCCGAACCATAGAGGATCGGGAAATCGAGCTGCTCGTCGGTGGCGTCGAGCGCGGCGAACAGGTCGAACACCTCGTTGACCACCTCGACATGGCGCGCGTCGGGACGGTCGATCTTGTTGATGACGACGATCGGCTTCAAGCCGACCTTGAGCGCCTTGCCGACGACGAACTTGGTCTGCGGCATCGGCCCTTCGGCGGCGTCGACCAGCACGATGGCCGAATCCACCATCGACAGGATGCGCTCGACCTCACCGCCGAAATCGGCGTGGCCGGGGGTATCGACGATGTTGATGCGGGTGTCCTTCCAGTCGACCGAGGTCGCCTTGGCCAGGATGGTGATGCCGCGTTCCTTTTCGAGATCGTTGGAATCCATGGCACGCTCGGCGACGCGCTGGTTGTCACGGAAGGAGCCGGACTGTTTCAAAAGCTGGTCGACCAGGGTGGTCTTTCCATGGTCGACGTGCGCGATGATCGCGATATTACGGAGGTTCATGATTCTGGTCTCGGAAGCGTTGCAGGCAGCAGGCCAAAGGCGCTGCCTCTTTCGGTTGCGCGGCTCATACAGGGTTTTTCGCAGTTGCGAAAGGGGACGCGCGCCACCAAATACTCATCAAATCTTAAGCATCTGCGTGTGAAATGATTTTGTTAACCAAGGCGGGAACCTTTTCAGGCCCCGGGCAGTTCGAACGTCATGACCGATAAACTCAACCGATTTTGGCCGCTGATCGCGTCCGCTGCCTTTGCCGTCCTGCTGGCGGCCAACGCCGCGCAGTCGGCCGCGACGCTGAAGGAAGCGCGGTCTGTCCTGCCTGATAATACGCCTTCCGCGCAGCAGGCCTTTGCCGACGCGCCCGACGGCGTCGACCCGGTAGTGACCGGCCCGGTCAGCGCCGCCTTCAAGCAGAGACAGGCCAGCGCCAACTGCGATGCGGCGGTTTGGCCCAACATTCCAATGGTCTGCTACCCCGACTGAGACGCCTCTCGCGCCAGTTCTTACACGCTGAGGCGTGTTGAGATTCAGGTCAGGCCGAGCCGAAAACAGTGACTTTCGAGAACCGGAGCGGAGCGTACTTTTGTACGTGAGCACCGGAAGCGCAGGAAGCCGCCGTTTGCAGGCCGGCCTCACCTGAATATCGACGCGCCTCAAGCCGCCTGCGGTTCCGGATCGAAGGCCGGTCGGCTGGTGTTGATCAGGAGCGAAATACAGGCCGCCGCGATTGCCGTCATGCCGGCAATCAGGAACGCCAGTTCGTAATTGCCCTGCAGCTCACGCATGGTGCCGCCGAAGGCGGCGGCGGTGGCGGCACCCACCTGGTGGCCGGCGACGATCCAGCCGAACACGATCGGCCCGCTGCGGTCGCCGAAGGCTTCGTTGGCCAGCCGCAGCGTCGGGGGCACTGTGGCGATCCAGTCGAGGCCGTAGAGCACGGCGAAGATGATCAGGCTGGTCGCCGAGAACCCGGAATAGGGCAGATAAATCAGCGACAGGCCACGGATGGCATAGTAGACGCCGAGCAGCTTGCGCGGGTCGAAACGGTCGGTGAGCCAGCCTGACAGCGTGGTGCCGATCAGGTCGAAAATGCCCATCATCGACAGCAGGCCGGCGGCCTGCACCTCGCCAATGCCCATGTCGCCGCAGAACGCGATCAGATGCGTGCCAACCAGCCCGTTGGTGGTGAAGCCGCAGACGAAGAAGGTGGCGAACAGGTACCAGAACACCCGCGTGCCGGCGGCGCGGCGCAACGTGTTGAGCGTATGCGCCAGGAAATTGCCTTGTGCCGCGGGCGAAGTCGGCGGAACGTCATCCGCCTCGGCGCCATAGCGCACCATGCCGATCGAGGCCGGGCGCTCCGGCACCAGCAGCCAGACCAGGGGGATCAACGCAGCGGTAGCGATCGCGACGGCGATGACAACGGGCTGCCAGCCGCCGGCTTGCGCCAGCGAGGCGATCAGCGGCAGGAAGACCAGCATGCCGGTGGCGCTGGAGGCCGACATCAGCCCCATGACAAGGCCGCGATTGGTCTTGAACCAGCGGTTGACGATGGTGGCGCCGAGCACGCTGGCGACGGCGCCGGATCCGATGCCGGAAAAAACGCCCCAGGTGATGAACAGATGCCAGGGCTTGGTCATCAGCAGGCTGAGCGTGGTCGAACCTGACATCACCACCAGCGATGCAAGCAGCGTGCGGCGCAGCCCGATGCGCTCCATCAGTGCTGCTGCGAACGGACCGGTCAGCCCGTAGAGCAGGATGCCGACGCCCGCGGCCAGCGAAATGACGTCGCGTCGCCAGCCGAAACTGTTTTCCAGCGGCAGCATCATGACGGAAGGCGCCGAGCGCAGGCCGGCGGCGATCAGCAGGCAAAGGAAGATGACGCCAACCACGACGAAAGCGTAGCGCTGGCCAAATGGACGGGATTGAGCTATCATGTTACTGACCGGTACGTTGCAAGGTGGGAGCATGTATCGTACCGATCGGTAACATTGTCAATCGAGTCCCATGATGCCAAGCGACAAAAAAATTGAACTGACCATCAGAGACGGTCATGCTTCCGCGCCACCCAAGGCCGCCAAGAAGATCCTCGACGTAGCCTATGACCTGTTCTACCGGCGAGGTATCAGGGCGATCGGCGTCGACGAAATCGTCAAGCGCGCCGGCGTCACCAAGCCCAGCCTCTATCGCAGCTTTCCCTCCAAGGACGAGCTGGCCGCCTCCTACCTCAGGCAATACGATCTTGAATACTGGGAGCGTTTCGATGAGGCCGTTGCCGCCTATCCCGGCGACCCGCGCGCGCAGATCAAGGCTTTCCTGACCCGCATCGGCAAGCGAACGCAAGTGGCGGACTATCGCGGCTGCGGCATGACCAATGCGGCGGTCGAATATCCCGACCACAGCCATCCGGCCCGCGTCGTCAGTGAGGCCAACAAGCAGGAATTGCGCCGCCGCCTGCGCGCCATGGCGGCGGCGATGGGCGCGCAAGACCCTGACACGCTGGGCGACGGGCTGCTGCTGCTGATCGAAGGCGCCTATATCAGCGGCCAGCTGTTCGGCCTTGGCGGACCGGCGCAGTCGGTTGCCCGCAACGCCGACCTGCTGATCGAAGCGAGCTTGAAGAAATAGCGATTGGCGATACGCTGGGACGACCTCCAACGGAGATCTCCGCGATGCGCAGCCTGTTGATCCCGCTTACCTTCGCCGGCCTCTGCCAGGCGGCACAAGCCGGCGAGATATCCAGCGCCTACACCGACCTCGACTGGAAAAAGGACTGCGTGACCTATGCGCAGGCCGAGCAGGGCGACGGCGACTGGGCCGACCTCGCCTGCTCCGGTTATCGCGGCTATTCCGTGCTGATCGGATATGACGACGCCCGCGAATCGCTGTTCTACGGCTTTCCGCCCGGCGGCGACATGACGTCCGCCTGGGAAAGTTTTTCGGCCTTGAATTCGTCCGGAGCCAAGGTCGAGTGGCGCATCGAAACCAATGGCGACAAAGCCGTGCCATTCGCGGTCATCCACCGCCGCTCGATCAGCGATCCCGAGGACGAGACCAAGAAGACCGAGGTGCTGCTCGTCGCCAAGGTCGCCCAGATGGACGCCCGTGACGGCTGCACCGTCGGCCTGGTGCTGGCCACCGGCAACCTCACCGCCAACGACCAGGCGCGCAAGATCGCCGATGAAAAGGCGAAGGGCTTCGCCCGCGGCAAGGACAAGCGCGTGGTGGTCGGCAACGTGCCGGCTTTCGGCCGGGTCGATAACTGAGGACGTCGCCGAAGCGCCGCTTCGCGGCTGCTCCGCCCTGGCATGACGAAGTCGGGTTACCTACTTGCTCGCCTTCGCCCGGTCGATCGCGTCCATGATCATCTTCTTGGCATATTTGGAATCGTGCCAGCCCTCGATCTTGACCCATTTGCCGGGTTCGAGATCCTTGTAGTGCTCGAAAAAGTGCTGCACCTGCTGGCGCGTGATGTCGGGCAGCTGCGTGTATTCGGTGACGTTCTCGTAGCGCAGTGTCAGCTTCGGTGACGGCACCGCGATGATCTTCTCGTCCTGGCCGGCATTGTCTTCCATGATCAGCACGCCGATAGGCCGCACGTTGATGACGCAGCCCGGCACCAAAGCGCGCGTGTTGCAGACCAGCACGTCGATCGGGTCGCCGTCGCCCGACAGCGTGTGCGGCACGAAGCCGTAATTGCCGGGATAGCGCATCGAGGTGTGCAGGAAGCGGTCGACGAACAGCGTGCCGGCCTCCTTGTCCATCTCGTACTTGATCGGCTCGCCGCCAATCGGCACCTCGATGATGACGTTGACGTCGTCAGGCGGATTCTTTCCAGTGGCTATGGCTTCGATGCGCATGGCTTTTTGTCCCTCTCTCGATCGGCAGGAGATAGCGGGCGGCGCAAAATGGTGCAATGCGGCGAATGGTGCTTAGATGCATCCGGTGAGACGCGATGGCGCTCTACGCGTTCAATCATCGGCACAAGATGTTTCAGCGCCGTGATTTTGGGTTAGTCGGGGACTCCGCCTTCCGAATATCCCCGGCGGTCACTCCCAGACGAAGGCGACCTTCTTGAGCGCCTTCTGCTCGAAAATCTCGACGCCTTCGGCGATGTCGCGGCCGCCGGCCCCGGCATAGAAGGCAAGTGCGTTCTGGTTGTCTTCCAGCGCCCACACCACCATGCCTTTCAGCCCATGGTCGGCGAGACGTGCCCTGGCCGCCGAAAACAGGCGCCTGCCGAGCCCGATGCCCTGGTATTCAGGGCGCAGGTACAATTCGTAGATCTCGCCCTGCTGCTTGAGTTCCTTGGCGCGGTTCTTGCCGATCGTCGCATAGCCGGCGATCTTGCCACCGATCTCGACGACCAGCACGGTGGCGGCGCGGCGGATGGCATTGGCCCACCAGTCGGCGCCACGGCGGTTGATCATCGATGTCAGCGTGCGGTGCGGAATGATGCCGGAATAGGCGCCCCGCCAAGCTTCCAGATGCACCTCGGCAATGGCGCCGGCATCGCGCGGGTCTGCCTTCCGGATGTCGATCGTCAGCGTATTCATGATTTGTTAACCATAAACCCGCATTGCCCGATTGCAAGAGTCCGGGCGGCCGATGGTGCGCTTTCGCACAGACGATCCATGACGCTGGTGACATCCAGCAAAGCCTGTCAGGAATCCGGCTGAGGAGCGTTTGCGGGCGAGCTTTCAGATCTCGACCAGATGGTCGTCCAGCTCGTTGGTATCGCCTTGCGTGACCGGGAAGTGCTCGGCCAGCACCGCCCCCACCTGCTCGATCGCCGTGACGAAGCCGTCGGCGAGCCGGTCGTCGCCGGCATGCGCGGTGAGATCACGCACCACTCCGTCCCACAAATGCTGGCCGACTTTGGCGTCGATGCCTGAATCGGCGACCACCTCGGCATAGCGTTCGGCGATCGAGACGAAGATCAGCACGCCGGTGCGCGCCGTGGTGCGGTGGACGTTGCGGGCGAGGAACTGCTTGACCGCATTGGCGTGTGCGGCCTGATAGCGCAGCCGACGCGGCACCATATGGATGCGCAGGCCGGGCAGCGTCCACAGCAGGGCGAGCACGCAGGCCAGCGCCAGCAACTCAGCTATGACGAAATGCGGCAGGCGGATGGTGAGCCACCAGGCCTCCAGCCCATAGGCGACCACGAGGCTGACGACCAGCATGCCGAGTGTCGCCATCAAGGCCGCAGGGGCGAAATAGCCATCGCTGGCATGCGCCACGACGCAATAGATTTCGCCGTCGGTCCTGGATTCCGCCGACCGGATCGCAGCGGCGATCCGCTCATGATCCTGTGGGCTGATCGGTCGTGTTGCCATGATCTTGTCTCACCAGCTTCCTGAAGAACCGCCACCGCCGGACGAGCCGCCGCCACCCGAAAACCCGCCGCCGCCGCTGCTTGACCCCGAAGACCACCCGCCGCCGGAACTGCCCGAGGACCAGCCGCCGCCCGACCCCGTCGTCCAACCGCTGATGCGCGTGGATCCGCCCGCTCCCTGGCCATAACGAAACGTCATGCCCAGCCATCTATACACGCCCGGCGACAGCTTCGTGCCGAACATCGGCGGCAGGAATGCCATTGCCAGGCCGCCGAAGAACATCGTCGCCCACAGGATCAGGAACACGGCGACGACCGGGTCCATGGGAGTGCTGCTGTCGGCGGGATTGCGCTTGCCGCGCGCCTCCAGCTCCTCCGGATTGCCCTCCAGCACCATGATCATGTCGTCGACGGCCTTCGAGATGCCGCCGGAGAAATCGCCGGCGCGGAAGGCCGGCACCATGTCGTTCTCGATGACCAGCTTGGTGTGCAGGTCGGTCAGCGTGCCTTCCAGCCCATAGCCGACCTCGATGCGCATCTTGCGGTCGTTGGGCGCGACCAGAAGCAGAACGCCGTTGTTCTCCTTGGCCTGGCCGAGCTTCCAGAAGCGGAACAGCCGGTTGGCGTAGGGTTCGATCTCCTCGCCGCCGAGGCTGGGGATGGTGGCGACGACGATCTGGTCCGAGCCCTTGGTTTCGAAGTCCGCCAGCTTCTGCGTCAGCGCCGCCTTGGTCGCGGCATCGATGATGCCGGCATTGTCGACCACGCGGCCCGTGAGCGCCGGCAGATCGGCAGCGAAGGCGGTTAGGGGCAAGAGGAGGAAAAGGCAGAATAACGCGCCAAGAAAAACCAGGTTGGCGTTCTGTCGCGCCCCCCTCTGTCCTGCCGGACATCTCCCCCTCAAGGGGAGAGATTGGATGTCATACAGGGTTTCGCCAATCGCCAGGCATTGAGAGCGGAAGCCGGCCGCAAAGCTGCCAATCCCCTTTGAGGGAGAGGTGTCCGGCAGGACAGAGGGGGGTGTTTGCACGCCAGCGATCCGTCTTTTCGCGGAATTTATTTCGATGACAGTCGCCGTTCACCCGCCCTGCTTCGTG
Source organism: Mesorhizobium salmacidum (SeqCode) (assembly GCF_037179605.1). Classification (NCBI taxonomy): domain Bacteria; kingdom Pseudomonadati; phylum Pseudomonadota; class Alphaproteobacteria; order Hyphomicrobiales; family Phyllobacteriaceae; genus Mesorhizobium; species Mesorhizobium salmacidum (SeqCode). The sequence goes on along the minus strand of NZ_JAPYKS010000004.1, from coordinate 28,191 downwards.
CCGAAATCGACCTTCGGCGGCTGCATCTTGTCTTCCTCTACGGTGAAGTTGGCGAAGGGCTCGCTGCCGCGGAACCAGAAGGTCGCCCACAGCACCGACGGGAACGTCTTCAGCGTCAGATTGTAGTCCCTGACGGCCTGGATGTAGTCGCGCCGCGCCACCGCGATGCGGTTCTCCGTGCCTTCGAGCTGCGCCTGCAGCGCCAGGAAATTCTGGTTGGCCTTGAGGTCGGGATAGGCCTCCGACACCGCGATCAGCCGCGAAAGTGCGCTGGTCAGCCCTGCCTGGGCATCCTGGAACTTCTTGAGCGCTTCCGGATCCTTCAGCGTTTCCGGCGTTACCGTGATCTGCGTCGCCTTGGCCCGCGCCTGGACAACGGCGTCGAGCGTGTCCTTTTCATGCGAGGCATAGCCTTTGACCGTCTCGACCAGATTGGGGATGAGGTCGGCGCGGCGCTGATACTGGTTCAACACCTCGCTCCATGCCGCCCTGGCGTTTTCTTCCGCCGTCGGGATCGTGTTGTAGCCGCAGCCGGCAAGCAGCGGCAGCACGATTGCCATCATCAGGAAGGCGGGCAGCGTGCGGAATGTCGATGGTCGAGCAAGGCGCTGGGCAGGCATGATGGGGGTCCCTCGATAGAAGTTGCATCCGAAGCATTACCACAATCGGCGCGCAAGAAAACGGCCCCGACCTCTGCAGCAGGCCCGGCATGGATCGCCCCCGCGCAAGGCTCTGTGATTGGCCGCGCGAACGCGATAAGGTTCCACCAAAACGGGACATCATCATGCCGGAAGGCCAGGACAGCGACAGGGAATCGCGCCGTATCCTCCAGCGCGTCGCGCAGGAGACCGATCCGGCCGGCAACTCTTTCGTGGCACGGACGACAAAAGGCATGCGCGACCACGTCTCCGCGGCCGATGCCGACCGCTCGGACCCGATCGAAGTCTGGGGTACGCGCGTTGGCAGGATACTCGGCCTGCTTCTGGCGCTGGGCTTGATGGTCTGGCTCGTGCTTTTCCTCACCCGGGGCAGCTAGGAATCAAAAAACAATGAGCGCCGAAAAAACCGACGCGCCGCGCGCGGTCATTGTCATTTCCAGCCATGTCGCGCGTGGCTCGGTCGGCAACCGTGCCGCCGTCTTTGCGCTGGAGACGCTGGGTTTTCCGGTCTGGGCGGTGCCGACAATTATCCTGCCATGGCATCCCGGCCATGGCCGCGCGACCCGCATCGTGCCGCCGCTCGACCAGTTCAAGGCGCTGATGGCCGATCTGGAGCGCGCGCCGTGGCTCTGTGAGGTAGGTGCCGTGCTGTCGGGCTATCTCGGCGAGGCCGGCCAGGCCGAGGCGGTCGCCTCTCTGGTCTCCGCGGTCAAGGCGAGGACGCCCGACGCCGTCTACATCTGCGATCCGGTGATGGGCGATTCCGGTGGCCTCTATGTGCCCGAGCCCACCGCCGCCGTCATGCGCGACCGGCTGATGCCGATCGCCGACATCGCCACTCCCAACCGCTATGAGCTGGAATGGATGGCCGGCGCGCCGCTGCCCGACCTGAAATCGGTGATCTCGGCGGCACTCCATGCCGGACCGTCGACCATGCTGGTCACCTCGGCACCGTCGATGATTTCAGGCGGCACCGGCAATCTGCTGCTCGACGGCACCCAGGCGCTGCTCGCCGAACACCGCCTGATCGAGAAGCCGCCGAACGGCCTGGGCGACCTGACCGCGGCGGTCTACCTGGCGCGCATCCTGTCCGGCCAGCCGGCGATCAAGGCGCTGCAGTCGACCACGGCGGCGGTCTACGAGATCCTGGCACGCACGGCAAAACGCGGCGGCGACGAGTTGCAGCTCGAGACCGATGCGCAGAGCCTGTCGCACCCGATGGCCATGGTCCAGCTGCGCCACCTCACGCATCCGGGGCGGGACCGCCGGGCGTGACCCCGGCCAAAGTCGTGCTCGTCGGCGCCGATGGCTGCAAGGCCGGCTGGATCGCCGTGCTGCGCGAACCCGGTTCGACACCTCGTAACCCCGACGCCGCGCCTTCGGTCGATGTCTTCCCCACCTTCGCCGCCCTGCTGGCGGCGATCCCCGATGATGCGGTCGTCGCCGTCGACATGCCGATCGGCCTACCGGAATTTTCGCAAAAGGGCGGGCGCGGACCGGAGGCGCAGGTGCGGCCGCTGCTCGGCGCGCGCCAGTCCAGCGTCTTTTCGATCCCATCGCGCGCCGCGCTCTATGCCGACACCGGCGATTTCACCACGACCGAAGCCTGGTACGCGGCACATCTCAGGGCAAGCGACGTGGCCAGGACGACATCGGACCCTCCGCGCGGCGTTTCCATCCAGGCCTTCGGCATCTTCTCGAAAATCCGCGAGATCGACGCGTTGCTGATCGCGCGGCCCGAGCTGCGCGGCCGTGTCTTCGAATCGCACCCGGAAGTCGCCTTCTGCCGCCTGAACGGCGATCGGGCCATGCTGTTGCCGAAGAAGATCAAGGGCAGCGTCAATCCAGCCGGCATGGCGGAACGCAAGGCGCTGCTTTGCCGGCACGGCTATGACATGGACTTCCTCGACCAGCCGCCGCCACGTGGTGCGGCCGCCGATGATTTCCTCGATGCGGCGGCCATGATGCTGATCGCCGGCCGCATCGTTGGCGGCAAAGCAAAACCGTTTCCCAACCCGCCGCTCGCTGACGGTTTTGGCATACCGGTCGCGATCTGGGCGTGACAAAGTCGGCGGGCGTTCCCGCTTTGGCGCATGACATTTATGGCCAGCCCCCGCAATTCTGCATTGCTCGCAGCGGGCTTTTGCCGTTAGAGCCTTTCCTCGACCGCAACGAGCTTCCGCCTCCAACCGGAAAGGCCTTAGCCGCCCATGCCTCATCTTCCCGACCACCTCCTCGCCGGCTACCGCAATTTCATGAACGGCCGCTACCTCACCGAGAGCGGCCGCTATCGCGAGCTCGCCCGCGAAGGCCAGGCGCCCGAGACCATGATCGTCGCCTGTTGCGACTCCCGATCCGCGCCCGAGGCGATCTTCGACGCCGGCCCCGGCGAACTTTTCGTCCTGCGCAATGTCGGCAATCTGGTGCCGCCTTACGAGCCGGACGGCGAGTTCCATTCGACCTCGGCGGCGCTCGAATTCGCCGTGCAGAGCCTCAAGGTCAAGAACATCGTCGTCATGGGCCACGGCCGCTGCGGCGGCATTCGCGCCGCGCTCGACCCCAATTCCGCGCCGCTGTCTCCCGGCGACTTCATCGGCAAATGGATGAGCCTGATCGCGCCGGCTGCCGAGACGGTGTCGGCCAGCACCTTCATGACGGCGACAGAGCGCCAGACGGCCCTCGAGCGCATCTCGGTCCGCTATTCCATCGCCAATCTCAGGACCTTTCCCTGCGTCTCGATCCTCGAGGGCAAGGGGCGGCTGTCGCTGCACGGAGCGTGGTTCGACATTTCGACCGGCGAGCTCTGGGTGATGAACAAGGAGACCGGCGATTTCGAGCGGCCGGTGCTGGAATGAACGGGGCCGCGCGCCAGCTGACGGACGTCCGGCCGGTCGTCTTCACGGCAGCGGTATTGCTGTTGGCGATCATGGCCGCTCGCGCCGATGACCGCGCCATCATCGGCCGCTGGTATTCGGCGCTGCTGGTCGCCGATCGCACCGAACTGGCGGACCTGCTCGCCGACGACGTCCGCATCAAACTCGACGACCTCGGCGTCGTCCAGAGCAAACAGGAATTCATCGCTTCGCTCGACGAATGGAAAGGTGCGGTTGCCGGTGCTGCTATCCGCCACCGCATCGAGAAGAGCGAAGGCGGGGTCACCACCGTGATCGCCTGCTACGATTTCCCCAACAATGACATGCTGATGCAGGAAACCTTCGCGGTGAGCGACAACCGAATCACCGCCAGCTCGCAAGCCGCGATCGCCGAAACCTGCGAGGGCTACTGAGGCGGAGCGGCCAACTGGTATATTGCGGGTCAGCAGGCAGCGTCCTACATCGGTGATACCCTCCTTCCTGACGCCAGCGAAAGACCCTCCATGCCTTCCACGAAAGTCGTCGATCTTGCCGCCCATCCGTTGACCGCGTGGCGAGGCCCGCTCGGCCTGCCCGATTTTGCCCATATTGGCGACGGTGATTTTTCCCCCGTCTTCGACGCCGCGCTGAAGGCGCATGAGGCGGAGATCGACGCGATCGCCACCAACCAGGAAGTACCGACCATCGAGAACACGCTTGCCGCGCTGGAACTTGGCGGCGAGGCGCTCGATCATGTCTCGTCGATCTTCTGGTGCCGCGCCGGCGCTTACACCAACGAGACGATCCAGGCGCTGGAGCGCGACATTTCGCCGAAGATGTCGAGGCACTTCTCGGCGATCTCGATGAACGAGAAGCTGTTTGCCCGCATCGACGACCTCTACCAGCGCCGCGAAGCTCTGAAGCTCGATCCCGAAACGCTGCGCGTCCTGGAGAAGACATGGAAAGGCTTCGTGCGTTCCGGCGCCAAACTCGACGCCGACGGCAAGATACGATTGGCCAAGATCAACGAGGAGCTGTCGTCGCTCGGCACGACTTTCGGTCAGAACGTGCTGGCCGACGAGCGCGACTGGGCGCTGTTCCTCGACGAGGCCGACCTCGCCGGCCTGCCGGATTTCGTGAAAAGTTCGATGGCCGAGGCCGCCGAGATGCGCGGCCGGAAGGGCCGCTACGCCGTCACCCTGTCGCGCTCGATCTACGAGCCGTTCACGACCTTCTCGGAACGCCGCGACCTGCGCGAGATCGCCTATCGCGCCTTCACCATGCGCGGCCAGAATGGCGGCGCGTCCGACAACACGACCGTGGTGCGCGACATGCTGAAGCTGCGCGCCGAAAAGGCGAAGCTGCTCGGCTACGCCTCCTTCGCCGCGCTCAAGCTCGACGACACCATGGCCAAGACGCCGATGGCGGTGCATGCGCTGCTCGACCCGGTCTGGGAAAAGGCGCTGGAAAAAGCCGCCGCCGACCAGAAGGAGCTGGAGCGGCTGGCGGCGAAAGCCGGCAGCAACGAAAAATTCGCCGCCTGGGACTGGCGTTTCTACCAGGAGAAGCTGCGCGCGGAAAAGTTCGCTTTCGACGAGGCGGAACTGAAACCCTATCTGCAGCTCGACCGCATCATCGATGCCTGTTTGGATGTGGCGACACGGCTGTTCGGCATCACCTTCCAGGAGAAGAAGGGCATCGCCGCCTGGCATCCGGACGCGCGAGTCTTCGTGGTGAAGAACGCCGACGGCAGCGAGCGCGGCCTGTTCCTGGCCGACTATTTCGCGCGGCCCTCGAAGCGTTCCGGCGCCTGGATGAGCGCGCTGAAGTCTGGCTACAAGCTCGGACATGGCTCGCAGCCGGTGATCTACAACATCATGAACTTCGCCAAGCCGCCGGCGGGCGAACCGGCCCTGCTGTCGGTCGACGAGGCGAAGACCTTGTTCCACGAGTTTGGCCATGCGCTCCACGGCATGCTGACCGACGTTACCTGGCCGTCGGTGTCCGGCACCTCGGTCAGCCGCGACTTCGTTGAATTGCCCTCGCAGCTCTACGAGCACTGGCTGACGGTGCCGGCGGTGCTGGAAAAGCACGCGCTGCATGTCAAGACCGGCAAGCCGATGCCGCAGGCGCTGCTCGACAAGATGCTGGCCACGCGCACTTTCGGCGCCGGCTTCGCCACCGTCGAGTTCACCGCTTCGGCCTTGATCGACATGGCCTACCATGCACGGCCCGATGCGCCGGAAGAGCCGCTTCGTTTCGAAGCCGAAACATTGGAAAAGCTCGACATGCCCGGCACGATCGCTATGCGCCATCGCACCCCGCATTTCGGCCATGTCTTTGCGGGCGAGGGCTATTCGGCCGGCTATTATTCCTACATGTGGTCCGAGGTGCTCGACGCCGATGCCTTCGCCGCCTTCGAGGAAACAGGTGATCCCTTCAACCCGGCGCTGGCCGAGCGGCTGAGGAAGAACATCTATGCCGCCGGCGGCTCGAAGGACCCTGAGGAGCTTTACACGGCCTTTCGCGGCAAGATGCCTTCGCCGGAAGCAATGATGGTCAAGCGCGGATTGGTGTGATTAGCCGATCTCCCCCCTCGTGGGGGAGATTGGCAGCGTCGCCCGCGGCACCCTTCCAAGGGTCAGCCACCCTTGGCCACACTGGCCGGGTCAGCTTCGTGTAATTCGTCGCCGCCGGATTGCTGGGATACGAACTCAGCGCCGCGACATAGATGATCTCGGCGGCGATCGGCTCGAAGCCCGCGTAGAAATGATTCGTTGATTTGATCAGCAGTATGTCCTTCGTCAGCGGATCGACGCCGATGTTGGAAAAGATATCGGGCTCGAAGGTCTGCGTGCGATTGGTGTTCAGGATCACATCGACCTCGGTGCCTTCGATGCGCACCACCGCTGAGGGTCCCAATGTCACGCGGCTCGGACCGAAACTCTGCCAGCCTTCCCCAACGGCCTTTAACACCGTCACGCGCGCATCGATCGGCTCGCCCGCCTGCGGCCCGGCCTTGCCGCCGAAGCGCAGGTCGATGACCGCGCCCTCGCCCGCTGCCTGGCAGAAAGTCACCGCGATCGGATCCCAGATCGTCGCCACGCCGACGCTTGTGATGCCCCGCGCCAGCAGTTCGCGAAGCACGATGGTGCCGTCGCCGGGAACGCCGCCGCCGGGATTATCCCAGATGTCGGCGATGACCACGGGCTTGCCGGGATTTTCGGCGCGAACGGCCAGCGCCCGATCGATGCCGTCGGCCGCGCTCAGCATGGCCATCGCCGTCGTTTCGCGCATGGCATAGAGCTCGCGTCCCAGCCGCTCGGCCAGCGCATCGCCTTTGGCCTTGTCATCGTTGGTGACGACAAGGATGCGCGTGCCCATTTCGGGCACGTCCGCGGCCATGAAGCCATGGATGACCGAGACCGACAGCACGCCGTCCTTGCCGTGCAGCGCCTTGATGCGGTCGACGAAGGAGCGCATCGGTTCGCGGCTGGTCGGCAGCACCTGGATCATGCGGCAGTCGAAGGTCGAGATGACGGGTTTGATCTCGCCGCGCGCCGCGGCAAGTCCAAGTTCGACGACATGCTCGCCGCGCTCGTAGAAATCGGTGTGCGGGAATTCGAGGAAGTAGGCCATGATGTCGGACGCCGCCACGCGCTTCGGCGTCAGATGGCTGTGGGGATCGAACTCGCAGGCGATCACCACGCCGGGCCCGACAATGCCGCGCACGCGCTCCAGCAGATCGCCCTCGCAATCATCATAACCCTGCGCCACCATGGCGCCATGCAGGCCCAAAATGACGGCATCGACCGGAAGTGCCGCCTTGAGCTGGCCGAGTATCTCGTCGCGTAGCGCTTCATAAGTCTGCCGCTGCACGAGACCGCCGGGCTCGGCCCAGGTCGCGGTGCCCTCGATCACGGTCAGCCCTTCCGCGGCCGCGCGACGGCGCAGCGCCACGATCGGCGAGGAACACAGGGTCGGCGTTTCCGGATGCTTGCCCGGCCCGGCATAGAACGCCATCTCGAACGAGGCCCGGTCGGTCGGCACCGGCGAGAAGGTGTTTGTTTCCGTCGCCAGCGAGGCGGTGAAGACGCGCATGAAAGCTCCGTAGACTTCTTGTTTTTCGCAATTCCGGGCGGAAAACCGCCGCGCACTTTTCCTGGACTTGCTGGGATCGCTACTTGACCGCCCCGAGCGCCAGCCCCCGAACGAGATAACGCTGCAGCCAGATGAACAGGATCGCCACCGGCAAAGTGGCCAGCAGCGTCGCGGCCATGACGTGATGCCATTCGATCGTGTAGCGGCCGGCGACCAAAGAGAACACCTGGATCGGCAGCGTGTAGCTCTCCTGGCTGCGCAGCATGGTCAGCGCCACGACGAATTCGTTCCAGGCGTTGATGAAGGTGAAGATCGCCGTCACCGCGATCGCCGGCAGGCAGAGCGGCAGAAACACTTTGCGCAGCGTCAGCCAGCGGCCGGCGCCTTCCATCCAGGCCGCCTCCTCGAGGTCACGCGGAATGGTGTCGAAATAGCTCTGCAGCATCCAGACCGTGAAGGCGACGTTGAAGGCCATGTAGATGAAGCCGAGCGCGGTGGTCGATTCGACCAGCCCCCAGGCGGCCATCAGCCGGAACAGGCCGAGCACCAGCACGATCGGCGAGATCATCTGCGAGATCAGCAGGAACTGGCGGAAGGCGCCGTAACCGGCAAAGCGAAAGCGCGACATCGCGTAAGCCGCCGGCACCGAGATCAAGATGGCGCCGACGGTGGCGATCACCGAGACATAGAGTGAATTGGCCAGCGCCTGGCCGAAGCCGGTCGCCACCCACATGTCGGAAAAATTCGACCAGCGGAACTCGCTCGGCCACCATGTGGGTGTCAGCACCTCGGTCCGTGGCTTGACCGCCGTCAGGAACATCACCGCGAAGGGAAAGATCGTCACCACGATCAAGGGCGCCAGCAGCAGCCAGGCGATGACGGTGCGCTTCAGCTTGCCAGTCATGCGCGCTGCTCCCGCATCGCGAGGCGCACATAGATCATGGTGAAGATCAGCAATATGGCGAACATCACCAGCGACACCCCCGAAGCTTCGCCGAGTTTGCCGATGCGGAACGCGAGCTTGTAGAGATGGGTGACCAGGATGTCGGTCGAGTTGGCCGGCCCGCCCTGCGTCATCACCCAGATGATCGGGAACGAGTTGAAGACGTAGATGGTGTTGAGCACGATGGCGATGTTGATGAACGGCTTCAGCAGCGGAAAGGTGATCTCGCGGAACTGCTGCAGCGGCGTTGCCCCTTCCAGTGCGGCCGCCTCGTAGAGATCGTCCGGGATCGACGACAGGCCGCCGAGGAAGATCGTGGTGGTGAACGGCACCGTCACCAAGATGCCGATCAGAACCTGCATCGGAAAGGCGGTTTCGGCCTGTGCCAGCCACTGGATGTTGTGGTCGATCAGGCCAAGCCCGATCAGCGCCGAATTCAGCATGCCGCTTTCGCCGCTCAGCGCCCAGCGCCAGACCACCGCCGTCATGGTCAGCGACACCGCCCAGGGCAGCATGATGATGACACGGGCAAGGCCCCGGCCATAGAAATCGGTGTTGAGGATCATCGCCACCGGGATCGAGAGCAGCAGCGCGCCGCCGACCACCAGCACGGTCCACAGCCCCGTGCGCCAGAGTGCGGCGACAAAATCGGGATCGGCCGTCAGCGCGGCGAAATTGGCAAGGCCGCTGAACTCGCGCAACTGACCGAAGCGGTTGACGTCATGCGTCGCGATCTGGATCAGGTCCCAGACCGGCCAGAAGATGACCACCGCCGCCAGGAACAGGCTGGGCAAGGTCAGGAGATAGGGCAGGAAGCGATTTTGCATCGGCTTGGGTTGAGTCCCGGTGCGCTGGATCTGAGTTTCTGCTTATGCGAATTTCGGATCCGCTGCACCCGGCTGGAAATCAAAAATGTGGCGCGCCCCGCCTGAGTCGGGGGCGCGCCACGGGCGCAGGGAGATACGCCCTATTTCTTCAGCACCGCATTGGCCTTGGCCGCGGCGTCCTTCAAGCCTGTCTCGGGATCGCCGCCGAGATAGATCTTCTGCATGGCATCCGAGGTGATCTGGGCAACTTCTTCCCAGCCCGGGATGACTGGCGCGAAACGGGCATCCGGAAGCAGGGCGGTGAAGGCGGCGAGATCGGCGTTGTTGACGTAATAGTCCATCTTGGCCTCTTCCTTGTTCACTGGGAGGAAGCCTTCGCCTTGCGTGAACTTGGCGCGCTGCTCCGTGGTGAACAGGAAGTCCATCAGCTTCCAAGCCTCGTCCTTGTTCTTGGAGTTCTTGAACATGATCATGGAGTCGGTGACGCCATAGGTGCCGCGCGCGCCGGTCGGACCGGCCGGAATGGCGGCCACGCCATATTTGAGGCTCGGCGCCTCCTCCTTGATCTGGTTGGACAGGAAGGGCGCCGTGATCATCATGCCGACCTTGCCCTGCTTGAACAGGTTCTGCACGTCCTCGCGGTTGTTGGAGGTGACGCCGGGCTCGGTCAGCCCCTCGTCGATCATCGACTTGTAGAGCTTGGCGGCTTCGAGCGCGCCCGGCGTGCCGAGGCCCGACGTGCCGTCCTTGTTGAGGATCTCGGTGCCCTGCGACCACATCGCGTAATAGTAATAGACGTCGGTCTCGATCTCCTTACCCTGCAGGCCGAAACCGAAGGCACCCTGCGCCTTGATCTTGCGCGCGTCCTCCTGCAGTTCGGTCCAGGTTGCCGGCGGTTTGGCGATGCCGGCTTTCTCGAACAGCTCCTTGTTGTAATACATGGCGCGCGCCGAAGCGGCGATCGGCAGGCCGTAGGTCTTGCCGCCCATGATCGAGGGCGACAGGAAGGTGTCGATGAAGCGGCCCTTGAATTCGGGCGTGATATAGCTGTCGAGCGGCTCGGCGACATCCTGCTGGACGAAATCGATCAGCCAGCGCGTGCCGATGATGGAGAGATCCGCATTGGTGCCGGCGGTGATGTCGGTGGTCAGCTTCTGCAAGAGCACATCCCACGGCACCACCTCGAACTTGACCGTGATGCCAGGGTTCTTCGCCTCGAACTCCTTCTTGACCTGCTCGAAGTAGGGGCCGGTCTTGGCGCTGTATTCAGCGACGGTAACCCGCACTTCGCCGGCCTCTGCCTGCGCCGCGAAGGCCAGCATGCCCATTCCGGCCATCAGGCCGGCAGTCCATTTTGCAAGGTTCATCCGATCTCTCCCATTTGTTCGCGCATTCGCGCTCCTTGTGCCGGTGCTGACACAAGATTTATGTGACTTTCCTACATTATCGATGAATTCGCCGCATGCAAGCGGATTAATATGTTGCTTAATTACATCGTGTTCTTTAGCCTCCCGGCATCTGCCTGACCTGCGGGAGGAGCAAGCGCCGTGGTTTCGAGAGCCGAATTCGAAGGCAGGACCGTCGTGGTCACCGGCGCCGGTGGCGGCCTTGGCTCGGCGATCGTCGCACTGCTGGCTGACAGAGGCGCGCGGGTGGTCGGCTGCGACCAGTCGCAAGAGGCGCTGGCGAGCCCGCACCTTGCCTCGCGCCATGTCTTCGACCTTCTCGACCGGGCCTCGATCGAGGCCGCGATCGCCGCCGTGCTCGAAAAGGACGGCGTCCCCGACATCCTGATCAACAATGCCGGCTGGACCCGCGCCGAGACGCTTGATGCGCTGACCGCGGACAGGATCGAGCACGAACTCGACCTCAACCTGACCGGCGTGATGATGTTCGCCGATCCCATTGCCAAGGCGATGGCCGCGCGCGGTTCGGGCAGTGTCGTCTTCATTTCCTCCGTCAACGCCATCGCGCATTTCGGCAACCCCGCCTATGCCGCCGCAAAGGCCGGCATCAACGCCTATGCCAAATCGATCGCCGTCGAGCTCGGCCGCCGCGGCGTGCGCGCCAATGTGGTTTGCCCCGGATCGATCCGCACCGCCGCCTGGGACCATCGCCTTGCCAAGGACCCTGAGATCTTGGGCAAGCTGCAGCGACTCTATCCGCTCGGCCGCATCGTCAACGCCTCGGAAGTCGCCGAAGCGGTGGCTTTCCTTGCTTCCGACCGGGCCTCGGGCGTAACAGGCGTGGTGATGCCCGTGGATGCGGGATTGACCGCCGGCTGCCTGCCGTTCATCGACGACATATTGGGAGCGTGACCATGACCGACGTCGAGTTTCGCAAGCTGTCGAAATCCTTTGGCCAGCACAAGATCCTCGAGGACATCAGCCTCGACATCAAGAGCGGCGAGTTCGTGGTGCTGGTCGGCCCGTCTGGCTGCGGCAAATCGACCTTGCTGCGCATGCTGGCAGGATTGGAGACCATCAGTTCCGGCGATCTCCTGATCGGCGGCACGCGCGCCAACGACCTGCCGCCGCAGCAGCGCAACATCGCCATGGTGTTCCAATCCTATGCGCTGTTTCCGCACCTGAAGGCCTCGGATAATATCGGCTTCGGCCCGAAAATCCGGGGCGAGAACCGCACGGACATCGACCAGAAGGTCAAAAAGGCGTCCGGCGTCCTCAACCTGTTCTCCTATCTCGACCGCTACCCCCGCCAGCTCTCAGGCGGCCAACGCCAGCGCGTCGCCATGGGGCGCGCCATCGTGCGCGAACCCTCGGTGTTCCTGTTCGACGAGCCGCTCAGCAATCTCGACGCACAGTTGCGCGTGCAGATGCGCACCGAGATCAAGGCGCTGCACCAACGGCTGAAATCGACCATCGTCTACGTCACCCACGACCAGATCGAGGCCATGACCATGGCCGACCGCATCGTGGTGATGGACCGCGGCAGGATCCAGCAGGTCGGGGCACCGCTGGAGCTCTATGACAGGCCGGCCAACAAGTTCGTCGCCGGCTTCCTCGGCTCGCCGTCGATGAGTTTTGTGTCCGGGGCTCTCAAGACGACGCCTGAGAAAACCTGGTTCGAGTCGGTCGGCGGCGGGCGGCTTGCGCTCGCCGGCAAGCCGGTGCCGGCAGGCAGTGCGGTGGAGGCGGGCATCCGACCCGAGCATTTCATCGTCGGTGAAGCCACCGGCACCATGACGCTCAAGGTTGACGTCGTCGAGCCGACTGGTTCCGAAACCCATGTCTACGGTGCCATTGGCACTGATACGGTACGCGCCGTGTTCCGCGACCGGCTGCCGGTCCGGCCAGGCGACCTGCTGCCGGTCTCCGTCGATCCCGGCAACATCCATCTGTTCGACACGGCGACGGGCCTGCCTCTGAGATGACGACGGAAACTCGGATATGAAGACGCCTGCCGACATCATCACCCGGCTGCAGCTGATGTCGCAGGACGGCACCAAGTCGGATCGCCGGCTGGCAAGCCTCGTCCTGTCCGACCTCGACTTCGCCTCGAAGGCCGCGATCTCCGAGATTGCCGCGCGCGTCGGCGTCAGTGAGCCGACGGTGACCCGTTTTTGCCGCAATCTCGGCTGCGAGGGCCTGCGCGACTTCAAGTTCCACCTGGCGCAGGCCATTGCCATCGGCGGCCAGTATCTGTCGCCGGAGCCGCTGAGCCGCGACGCCCGCGAGCAGCGCATTGCGTCGGCCATCACCGAAGCGGCTGTCACAGCCATCCAGCGCGCCAGCGAGAATCTCGACATGACGACGCTGGTCGATGTCGCCGCGCGCCTTGCTGCGTCAGGCAATGTGCTGTGCATCGGTTCGGGTGGCATTTCCTCGATGATGGCGACCGAAATGCAGAACCGGCTGTTCAGGCTCGGCCTGCCGGTTCTGGCGCAGATCGACGGGCAACTGCAGCGCATGTACGCCGCCGTCGCCACGCCGGACACCACCGTGGTCGCCTTCTCGGTCTCCGGTTATGCCCGCTCGGTCATCGAGGCGGTGCAGGTCGCCCAGCAATATGGCGCCGCCACGGTGGCCGTCACCGCGCCCGACTCCGCACTGGCCAAGGCCGCCGACACGGTCATCCACCTGCAGCCGCTCGAGGACGGCAACATCTACAAGCCGACATCATCGCGCTACGCGCTGCTGGCGATCGTCGATATGATCGTGACATCGGTCGCCGAGACGCGCGGCCCGAAGGTGCTGGAGAACCTGCGCCGCATCAAGCAGAGCGTGAACACGCTGAAGGTCGACGATCCGCGTTTGCCGCTGGGCGATTGATTGAACTTCAGGCAGAGGATTGATCGCAGACCGCTTCGACACGTCTTGCCAGCGCAGCCGGTTCGCCAACAATGCGCAGCGTCTTGAGCCGGGTCGTGCCGCCTGCAACGACCGAAACGGCCGAAGCCGGCACGCCCAGCGCCTTGGCGACCAGCTTCTCCAGCGCTTGATTGGCGGCGCCGTTTTCCGGCACGGCGCGGACCCGCGCCTTCACGTGACTTCGTCCGTCCGCCGAGATCTCGACACTTTCGAACCTGTCCACCGAAGACTTTGGCGTCAACCGGACAAACAGCTCGATGCCGTTGTCGCGAATGCGGTAAGGCGCGCTCAAGCGATCGTCAGGCCAGCAGCAGCGGCGCCACCGTTGTGAGAATGAACTGCCTGAGGAAGAACAGGATCAGCAGCAGGATGATCGGCGAGATGTCGATGCCGCCAAGGTCGGGCATGAAGCGCCGGATCGGCCGCAGCGCCGGCTCGGTCAGCCGGTAGAGCATGTTGCCGATGCTGCCGACGAACTGGTTGCGCGAGTTGACGACGTTGAATGCATAGAGCCAGGAAAAGATCGCCGAGGCGATGATGACCCACCAATAGAGGTCGAGCGCCATGACGATGGTTTGAATGAGGGCGAGCATGCCGGTCTCCAATTGTTGCCGACATGTAGCCATTACGCGCCAAACCGGCAAGGGCAGGTTCCGCCATGCGACCTGTGGTCGGGTTTTCGGTGATGCGCCGCCTTGACAGGAAACCGCGTCCCCCGATAAATGCGCCATCCGCTGGACGGGGCTGTAGCTCAGCTGGGAGAGCGCGTCGTTCGCAATGACGAGGTCAGGAGTTCGATCCTCCTCAGCTCCACCAGCGGAATAATCGATTGTCCGCCTTTCCCGAGCGGTAACGCCCAAGCATCATGCGATACCACGGCGTCAATGCCCCCAAAAATGGCCAGATGCGATTTCGCGTTCCCAAGGCGAAATGGTTGTCAATTGGACTTATGGCGATGGCCTCTGTCCGGTAGACGCTATTTTTTTTGGAAGCCGCCCCATTAGACTGGCGTTCTCAAATCAGTTTTTTCTGTGTGTTGTGACAAGGCGTTTCGGCAGGGGCGACCGAAGGCGCTATACGGATTCCGACTCGAAATGAAGAAGCCGCCCGCGGAAGCAAAAAAGTGTCCATTCGCGAGAATCTCGCTGCAAATCTCAGGCGGCTCTGCAAGGACCATGCTTCCGTCAGCGCGGTGTGCCGCGAGCTGGGCATCAACCGCACGCAGTTCGAGCGTTACCTGCAGGGGCAGACCGTTCCCAACAAGACCACCGCCAAGCTGATCTGCGACTACTTCCGCGTCGATGAACCCGAACTGTACCGGGACCCAGGCACGCCTGAGCTCTCGGCTCCCGGCCTGCCGCCGATTTCCGAAAGCCTGTTCACCCAGATGATCCGCCCGCCCGCTCCGTCGATCGCGAGCGGCACCTATTTCACCTATTTTTCGATTCCGACCCGCGCCGACCTCCTGATGCGCTCGGTGACCTTCGTGCGTCGCGAGGCCGAATTGGTCACATTCCGCAGGGTTACCGGATGGTCGGAGCGCCGCGGCTCGACATGGGCGCGGGCGCGCGGCAACCACTATGGCGTGGCGATCTCGCGTCTCAACTGGATCTATTTCAGCGGCGTCAACCGCCGCCAGACAGGCGAGCCGTCGCTGATCTCGGTGCAATGGGCGCCTATCTCCGAACCGGTGCTGACAGGCAAGGCCATGCTTCTGACCGAAACCGGACCGGCATTCGTGTCGGTCATCATGCGGCAGGACATGTCCAATATCCCGCCCAGGCGTGCGATCCGCATGGCGCACGTCATCAGGCTCGATGATCCCGGTATCGATCAGCTCGTCGTCAGCCTCGCCCGGGATGGACTGGGCTAGCCACTAGCTTACGCTAAATAAGAACAAGAATATCCCGAAAAAGCGTATGTTTGCGATTGCCTACTCCATATCCGAGTAAAATCGTTTTTTTCGACTTTGCAGCCAAGAAAGATATTTTAGATCACATTCGATTTACTACAATTTTAACAAAGTATTAAGTCTTGGGACCTTACCTTTCTTCTTGCGGATCCGAACCTGGCCCGCATTTGGCGGCTCGGTCGACCAATTAGCCAACTCGACATGCACATCGTAGCCAATACGGGTTCCCAGAATTCCATCGGATGACAGGAGTAGCACGTGTCAAACCAGTCCCTACGTCAGTCAGAGCTCGATAGTCTGCAATATATCGCGACGATGACCAACGAGCTGGTGCAGATGGCCGAAGCAAGCCGTTTTCCCATGATCTCCTATCTGCTCGGCATGGCCTATGCCGAGGCCTTCGATGTCTTGCGCGGCGCACGGCCGGCCAGACATGCGCAGCTCAGCGGCAACCCGATGCACCCCAAGGCACACGCGAAAGACAACCACGCCCAGCCAAGGACGGCGTAGGGCGCGTGATGGGCGGCTGCTAGTCCCGCAAACTGAACACGAATGGCGCCGTACGGCTGACGCGCGAGCCTAGTTCCGACGGCGGCGCCGGCACGGTGGCGCCCCGCAGCACCGCGAGCGCGGCACGGTCGAGTTCGGCATCGCCGGACGAACGGACCACGTGCGCCGATATCACCCGGCCTGAGGCATCCACGGTGAAGGCCACATTGGCATTGCCCTGCGCGCGTCGGGATTTCGCGGCACTCGGATAGCGCTTGTGGCGGTTGATCCACGCCGTCAGCCGCGATTCCCATTTGGCTGGGCTGACACCCGAAATCCCGGCCGCCGATTTCGGCGTCGCTGTCTTGGCGGCGGGCTTGATCTCGGCGCTCGCGGCACTTGCCGTCTTCGGCGGTTCCGCCTTTTGCTTCTTCGGCTTTAGCTTGGGCATGTCGGCAGGCCTTTTGACCCTGGCTTCGGCCGGTTCCTTTTCCTTGCGCCGCTCCGTCGGCTTTGCCTGCGGCAACGGAACGACAACCTCCGGCGCGACGGTCTCGACGATATCGGGGACGACCTCCTCCAGCGGCGGCTGGTCGACTGGTTCGACTTTCGTCATCTCCGTTGACTCGTCCGGCGGCACCGTCTCCGGCTCGGCAGCAGGCTCCGCTTGCTCGATCACCTTGTCGGGTTCGGCTTCGGTGACCTTTTCGGTCTCTTCAACCGGCTCGGTCTGGTCGGGAATGGCCGCACCGAGCATCGCGGCGTGTTCAGGTAACGCCGGCGTCACCATCATCGGCGCCATTTCGATCATCAGGGCTGGCGGCGGTCCGCCATCCGGCGGGTCGGCTGGACTGAAATTCTGCACGGCATAGGCGACCGCGACGTGCGCCCCAAGCATCAGCACGGCCGCACATGCCCACAGGCCAAGATCGCGCCAGCCGAAGCGCGACAGGACCATCGTGGCCGAGGCGGCGGAGCATGTCATGGGGCAGCCGTCGCGCCTGGCACCGGTGCGGCGGCATCACTGGCGGGAGCGGCTTCCAGGCCGACCAGGGCGACCTTCAGATAGCCGGCTGCACGCAGCAGGTTCATCGCCTCCATCAGGTCGCCACAGGCGACCGCCTTGCCGGCGCGCAGGAAGATGCGCGTCTGCTTGTCGCCCTTGGTGCGGCTGTCGAGTATGGCGGCAAAAGCCGGGCGCGGCACGGCGTCATTGCCGATCGAGAGCGTGAGATCATCCTTCAATGTCAGGAAAAGCGGGGTCTCCGGCCGCGGCGCCGATGTCGCGGTCGACCTGGGCAGATCGACATTGACATCCACCGTCGCCAGCGGCGCCGCGACCATGAAGATGATCAGGAGCACCAGGATGACATCGATGAACGGCGTGACATTGATCTCGTGGCTCTCCTCGAGGTCGTCATCCATGCTCTGGCGGATTCGGCTGCCCATGGTCTTGCGCCGCTACTCGGCCGCCACCGCCGTCGCGGGTGCGACGGAGCGGAAATCGAGGTCGCGGCTGACCAGCCGTTCGACGCCCGCCGAGGCGTCGGCCAGGACCTGCCGGTAGCCGGCTATGGAGCGGGCGAAGACGTTGTAGATCACCACCGCCGGAATCGCCGCGACCAGACCCATCGCGGTGGCCAGCAGCGCCTCGGCGATGCCTGGCGCGACCACGGCGAGATTGGTGGTCTGCGCCTGCGAAATGCCGATGAAGGCGTTCATGATGCCCCAGACGGTGCCGAACAGGCCGACGAAAGGCGCGGTGGAACCGATCGTCGCCAGCAGGCCGGTGCCGCGCGACATGCGCCGCGACGCCGCCGCCTCGATGCGCGACAGGCGCGAATTGACCCGTTCCTTCAGCCCGTCTCCGCCGACATGGTCGAGCGCGCCGGCCGAAAGCGCGGTCTCTTCCTCCGCCGCCCGCACCAGGAGCGCGCCGGGGCCGCCACCACGGTCGAGCGCACGGCTCGCCTGCTTCAACGTCGCGGCATCGCCGATCGCGCGAACCGCGCGCCGGATGCGCAGCTTGCCGCCGAAAATCTCCAGCGATTTGGCCAGCCAGATCGTCCAGGTGACGAGCGACGCGAAGGCCAATCCGATCATCACCGCCTTCACGATGATGTCGGCGGCCATGAACATGCCCCATGGCGACAGGTCGTGCGGCAGGTTCAGCTCCATCGCCCCCGCAGGTGCCGCCCCCGCCGGCAGCGCGGGCGCGGGCGTCGCAGATGCGGCCGTCGTGGCGGATGCCGGTGCGGCTGGAGCAGCTTGTGCCGCTTCGGTCGGCGCGGCAGGTGCCTCGACTGCTGGAGCAGCGCCGGCCGGTTGCTCCTGGGTCATCGCGCCGGTCGCCGCCAGGATCACCGATGCGACAAATGCCGCCAACAAACAATGTCTCGACACGAGCTTCTTCCTTGTCCTTACAGCGGCCCCCGGTCATGGCATTTCTCCAGCGCGGCCGCCGCATTCCAATCCCGGCTGCGCCAGGCAAGGTGCCCGGCTGACTATGAAACATGAACTTATTAGTCAACATTAAAGATGACTGCAATGCTCAACAATTTGGGAATGCGCCGCAAAATCCCTGAAACGCTACGGCGCCGGTGGTCTGCGATATCCGCCCCGGGCTATACGATGACAGGCATCCAGTGTCGCCGTGTCGATGCGGACTCGCTAGACTGATCCGGCAGCAAGGAGTTCCGGATGATCAAGGCAATACCTTTCGATTACCCCTATGACGGCAGGCTGGTTGCCGAAAACACTGCGTTGATCGTCATCGACCTGCAACAGGATTTCCTGTCGACATCGGGCTATTTCGCCAGAAAAGGGTATGACCCCTCGCCGCTGCGGGCGATCCTGCCGACGGTGAACCGTCTGATCGCGGCCGCACGCGAAGCCGGCGTCATGATCATCCACACCAGACAGGGTTACCGCGCCGACATGGCCGACATGACGCCCTACGAGAAATGGCGCCGCAAGCGCGCCGGCCTCGACGGCACCGACGTCCTGCTGCGCTCCGGCGCAGGGTTCCAGATCGTTCCGGAGATCGATGTCGCCCCGCGCGACATCATCGTCGACAAGACCTGCAACAGCGCTTTTACCTATACGGATTTCGAGCTTGTGCTGCGCGCGCAAGGCATCACCCATCTGATGTTTTCCGGCTGCACGACGGATGTCTGCGTTCACACCACGTTGCGCGAAGCCTGTGACCGCAATTTCCAGTGCCTGACAATCTCGGACGCCTGCGCCAGCGGCGACAGGCAAGCGCATGAAGCGGCATTGCACATGGTGACGGTCGAGGACGGCGTCTTCGGCGTGCTGGCCGATTCGGACGCCGTCATCGCGGGCTTGTCGCGCCTTCCTTGCCCGACTGATCCGGGTGCCGCTACTCCAGCATGACGATGGCCTCGACCTCGAAGAGCATCGGGTCGATCGCAAGCTTGGGAACGGGAACCAGGGTTTGTGCCGGCAGCGTCTCGCCGAACATCTCCTTCGCGCTCTGGGTCAACACGCCAAGCTTGGACATGTCGTGATCGACGACGAAGACCGTGAGCTTGGCGACCTTGTCCGGCCTGGCGCCGAGCGCATCCAACGCGGCGCGCAGATTTGCGTAGGCTTGCTTAACCTGGACGGCGAAGTCGGGCGACAAGCCTCCCGTGCTGTCTTGGCCGCCCTGCCCGGAAATGTAGGCCACCCGGGCTCCGGCGGGCATGATTACGGCTGTGCTATAGCCATTCGGCGACGGGTCGTAGAGGGTTTTTGGATTGACGATGGTCAACCTGGAATCATTCGCATTCACTGGCGCCACAGTGGAAGCTGCCATGATCATGATTAGTCCTCCGATAAGCAGATGGTTGGTTGTGCGTGACATGATTTTTCTTACCTCCGCGGACCGACTCGTACGCCATACGAGCCAGTCGCATGGTACATTGTACGAGTCAATTGAGCGGGATCGACATTCCTGCCATTGCCGGCCAAAATCGATATACTGAACAGAGAGGAAGATGGATGACCGCCAAACGCAGCGGCGCCCGGAGCAAACGGCCCCGACGGACGGAATTCCAGCCCGCGCCGGAGCCGCGCGGTGAACCGCACCTCTTGCTGGAACGCCCTCTCTCCCTGGAACGCATTGTCGCCACTGCGGTGGAACTGCTGGACGCACGGGGGATCGACGGATTGACGATGCGTCGACTGGCTGATCGCCTCGGCTCGGGCGTGATGAGCCTATATTGGCACGTCGACGACAAGGACGGCGTCTTCGATCTGGCGCTCGATTCCGTGCTCGAATATCGCGGATCGCCGCAAATGAATGGCGCTGAGGACTGGCGAGTGGAAATTGTCCATATGCTCGAAGACTGGCGGGCCGGCATGCTGCGCCATCCCTGGTCGGTACCGCTGTTGTCGAGCCGGGCGCTTGGACCGAACATTCTCAGCCGCCTGGAATTGCTCGGCAGGACTTTGTCCCGAGCCGGCGTGGCGGACAAGGATTTGAACGTCGCGATCTGGTCGCTATGGAACTATGTGATGGGCGCCACCATAACCCGGACGAGTTTCGACCTCGCGGACAGCGACAAGGCCGCCACGCAGCAGCACCACGCACATCCGGGCGCACGCTATCCCACGATCCAACGCTCCCGCCTGCTGTTCGACGACGATTGGGTCGGCACCTTCAGGAAGGGCCTCGATTTGCTGCTTGCGGGCCTCGCTCCCGGGAAATGAACCTGCCAAGCTGTGGCGCATCGGCCTCCCGGCGCGCCAGGGAGTTGCGCAGCAGCGCCATTGTTTCCCGGCCAACTGTCGCGATCTCGTGTGGCCTGTCGACGCCGACGACCATGAACTCATCGATGCCGAGAGCCGCATAGGCAAGCAACGACAGCGCGACCTGGGCCGGTGGCCCGGAGAGGTCGACCGCCTTGTGGCCGGCGGCGGAAACACCTTGGTGGATCCTGACCGGAAGCGCGAAGCGCAGTTTGCCGGCACGGCCATATTCGGCTGCGGCGCCACGCGCCCGCTCCATCAATTGCCTGATATCGTCGATCGAGCCCGGCGCCAGCTCGAAGAGATCGGCATGCCGGCCGGCCACCTTCAGCGCCGTTCCGGATTGCCCGCCCATGCGGATCACAAGGTCGGCGCCATGCGGACCCTTGCGCGGCACGTAACCACCCTTGATGCTGTAAAACGCGCCTTCGTGATCGAAGGGCCGGTCGTTCGACCACAGCCGCTTCAACAGGACCAGATATTCGTCGATGCGCTGCCAGACGACGCCATGGCCGACCGGCCGTGTCTCGGCATCGTCATCGTTCAGCGGCTCGCTGATCATCCTGAGCGCCAGCCGTCCGCCGCTCTCCCTGTCGATGGACGCCAGCTGGCGGGCAGCCACCGTCGGGTCGATAACCCCGGCCCAATGAGTGAGCACCACTTCCAGCGAAGCGGTGCGGTTGAGCACCTGGGACGCAAGATCCATGTTGGTCAGCAGCCCGGCCGAATCGTCGACGACGATCTTCTGGAAACCGCCGTCCTCGATCAGCCCGAGCTTCGTCGCGGTCTCGGCGAAGTCATAGAAAAAAGGAACCGCCGCGTCGGCGGTCTTGCCGGGAATATGGGTGAATTCGATCGGCATTGTCATCTCCTCCATCTCTGGATTCACTGATGCTGTGAAATGCGGCCCCTCAGGTGCGCGAAAGCGCTCCGGGATCCGGTTCATTCAACTCCGATTGCCTGAAAGCTGTGGGGCAACAGCCCCTGTCGATCCCTTAGGGAATAAGGCCCAGCACGACTGCCCCGGTGAACACGAACGCAAGGGCAAAGACGAGATAGGCGAAAGCGCCAGCATAGGCCGGGCGAAAGCCCTGGGCATTGGCCAGCTTCTGGCCGTTGCTGTCGGTCTGGGCGTTCTGGATATAGGACATATCGACCTCCGTCTGTGGTTAATCTATAAAACTTGTAGACTTTGTCGATTGCTATTTTTGCGTCATAGGCAAAATTATTTTCTGATCGATCGTCGAAAATTGGTACGAAATTGCTATGGAGGCAAATCCAGGCGCTCGACGGAGATGGATGGCGGCATCGCTTCACGCGCCTATTTCCTGCATTGGCCACCCGATGCAGGAGGGATAGCATCGTTGCCGGTGGCAACATGAAATCATCCAAAAGGACGTTGGGAGCAGAAAAATGGGCGAAAGACTGGCCGGCAAGGTCGCCATCATTTCGGGCGGAGCGACGGGAATGGGCGGCGCGGCTTCGGAGTTGTTCGCCGCCGAAGGCGCCAGGGTGGCGATCATCGACCGCAACGGTGAAGCAGCCGCTGCAACCGCGGCCGCGATACGCGCGCGGGGACACATGGCCGAATACTTTGTCGCCGACGTTTCCGATGAGGCTCAGGTCGAGGCGGCGGTTACAGGAGCGACCGAAAAACTCGGGCCCGTCACCGTGCTGTTCAACCATGCCGGCACCATCGTGATAAAGCCGTTCCTGGAGACGACACTGCAGGAATGGGATTGGCTGCACGCCGTCAATGTGCGCTCGATGTTCCTGATGACACGCGCCGTGCTGCCCGGCATGATCGCCGCCGGCGGTGGATCGATCGTCTGCACCTCGTCGATCTCGGCGGTGGCGGCGACGCCGAATGAAGTGCTCTACGACACCACCAAGGGCGCCTGCCACATGTTCGCGCGCGCCATCGCGGTGGAGTTCCGTGATCGCAACATCCGTTGCAACGCGGTCTGTCCCGGCTTCATCAGAACGCCGCACGGCCTGCGCGAGGTCGCCGACCTTGGCAAGCTTGGGGTCGATGTCTCGGACGCCGCACTTGCCGCGCAGCAGGGCCGCATCGGCGAGCCGGAGGAAGTGGCGAAGGCAGCGCTTTACCTGGCGAGCGACGAGTCCAGTTTCGTCAACGGCACGCATCTGTTCGTGGATAACGGCTTTACCGCGATGTGACGCATTCGGGTTTTGGGTCTTCGACCCAGGGACAGCTTGGCGCCTTCCTCTACCCGTCGATCGGGGGAGAGGAAAGGATGCCAATTATTCGCTTACCGCTCTTCCCGCCGAAACGGCTTCAGCAGTGCCGAGGGTGCCACCGCGTTGCGCGACATGACCGCCATCGCGACTATGGTAAAGATGAACGGAAGCATCAGGAACGCCTCGTAGGGGATATGCCCCAAACCGCTCGCCTGCATGCGGAGTTGCAAGGCATCGACGAAGGCGAACAGCAGCGCGGCCCCTGCCGAGCGCCACGGGTCCCAGCGGCCGAACACGACCAGCGCGATCGCCACCCAGCCGCGCCCGGAGACCACGCCGAAGGTGAAGGCATTGAATTGCGCCATCGACAGGAAGGCGCCGGCGAGCCCCATCAGGGCGCCGCCGAGAATGACGGCCTGGAAACGCGTGGCAATGACGCTGACGCCGGCCGAATCGGCGGCGCGCGGGTTTTCACCGACCATGCGCACCGACAGGCCCCAGGGTGTGCGGTAGAGCACGAAGGCGGCGAGCGGGATGGCAATGATCGCCATGTAGACCAGCGCGAACTGGTTGAACACCGCAGGTCCCAGCACTGGAATATCTGAGAGGACCGGGATCGGCAGCGTCTGAAAACCCTTGATGCTCGGCGGCACCGATTGCTGGCCGAAGATCAGCCGGTAGAGGAAATAGGCAAGGCCCGACGAGAACAGCGTGACGCCGATGCCGCAGACATGCTGGCTGAGGCCGAGCGCCACCGTGAACAGCGCATGCAGCGCGCCCATCAGCATGCCGGTCAGCACCGCCACCAGCACGCCGAGCCACAGGCTTCCACTGAGGCTGGTGGCGGTGAAGCCGGTCATCGCGCAGAGCAGCATGATGCCTTCGATGCCGAGATTGAGCACGCCGGCCCGTTCGGAGAACATTTCGCCGAGCGTGGCAAAGGCCAGCGGCGTGGCGATGCGGATGATGGCGGCGAGAAAGCCGACCTGAAAAATCTGTTCGAACACCGCGCTCATCCGAAGGCTCCGACGCGGCGGATGCGATAGGCGGTGAACAGCAGCGCCACCAGCATGGCGAGCAGCGCCGTGCCCTGGATGACGTCGCTGAGGAAGGCCGGCACGCCGGTCGCCCGCGACATCGCCTCGGCACCGGTCATCACGGCCGCCAGAAAAATCGCCGCCGGCACGACGCCGAGCGGGTTGAGCCGCGCCAGCATGGCGACGACGATGCCGGAATAGCCGTAGCCCGGCGAGATGTCGCTCATCACCTGGAAGTGCACGCCGCCGACCTCGCCGACGCCGGCAAGACCTGCCAGCGCGCCCGACAGCAGCGCCGTCGAGATCAGCACTCGCTCGACATGGATGCCGCCGTATCTGGCCGCTTCCGGGTTTTCGCCGGTAACCCTGATCCGGAAGCCGAGCGTCGTGCGCACGATCAGGAACCAGATCAATGGGGCCGCGACCAGCGCCGCGACGACACCGAGATGCAGTCGCGTGCCTTCGATCAACACCGGAAAGTTCGCCGAATCCTCGATCGGCGGCGAAATCGGGTAGCCGCTGAAGCTATCCTTCCACGGCCCTTCGATCAGCGCCATCAAGGCGTAGTAGATGACCGAGTTGAGCAACAGGGAGCTCACCACATCATCGACCTTGAATTTTACGCGCAGCGTCGCCGGCACCAGCGCTACTGCGGCGCCTGCGGCCGCACCCGCCAGCGCCATCAGCAGCATGGCGAGCGGCCCCGGCATGGGAATGGCGCCAACAAAACAGCTCGCCACCGCACCGGCAAGCAATTGCCCCTCGGCGCCGATGTTCCAGAATTTGGCGCGGAAGGCGACAGCCACCGCCAGCCCGGTAAAAATCATCGGTGCGGCCCGCACCAGCGTTTCGGTGATGGCATAGCTGTCGCCGAGCGAAGCCGTGAACATAACCCCGTAGGAATCGAGGACACCCGCGCCGGCCAGCGCGATCAGCCCGCTGCACAGGATGAGCGTGGCGGCGATCGCCAGCAGCGGCAAGGCGAGGTTGAACCAGGCGGGTGTCGAGGTGCGGACTTCGAGGCGGAACATCAGCCGTGCCCCTCCGCGCCGGTCATCAGCAGGCCGAGCCGCGCGACGGTCGCGTCGGCGCTGTCCAGCGTGCCGGCGATGCGGCCTTCATACATCACCGCGATGCGGTCGCAGAGCACCAGCAGTTCTTCCAGATCCTCGCCGATGACGATGATGCCGCAACCCTTGGCGCGCATGTCGAGGAATTTTTCGTGGATGAAACGGGCGGCGCCAATGTCGAGGCCGCGCGTCGGCTGCGACACGATCAGCACCTTTGGGTCGAAGGCAAGCTCGCGCGCCAGCAGCGCCTTCTGCAGATTGCCGCCGGACAGCGCGCCGGCGCGCGTCATCGGCCCGGGACATCTGATATCATAGGCCTTGATCTGTTCTTCGGCGAAAGCGCGGATCGCATCCGGCTTGAGCAGCCCCCTGGCGGAGAAGGCAGATGTGCCGATGCGCGGCAGCACCATGGAATCGGCGAGCGGCAGATTGGTGACCAGCCCCGTCGTCATGCGATCTTCCGGGATGCGGCCAAGGCCCAGCGCCTGCACCTCGCGCGGCGAGAACCGCGATACGGTCTGGCCGGCGATGGTCATCCGGCCGGCATCGGGCGCGCGCACGCCCGAGATGACCTCCGCCAGTGCCCGCTGGCCATTGCCGGAGACGCCGGCAATGCCGAGGATTTCGCCCGCACGAACCGCAAGCGACACATCGCGCAGCGCCGTGCCGGAATGCCGGGAGGTTGAAATGCCATCGAGCGTCAGCACATCGGCGCCGGGCACCGACGGCCCCCTCGCCGGCGGCACGATCTCATGGCCGCACATCAATTGCGCCATTGCGGCCGACGTCGTGTTGGCAGGATCGTCGACACGGCCGGCGACGCGGCCATGCCGCAGTACGGTGCAGCGATGGGTGAGTGCCCGCACCTCATTGAGCTTGTGCGAGATGAAGATGATGCCGAGCCCTTGCGCCGCCATAGACCGCAACGCCGAAAACAAACCCTCGACCTCGCTCGGCGCCAGCACTGCAGTCGGTTCGTCGAGAATCAAGAGCCTGGCGCCTCGAAACAGCGCCTTGACGATTTCCAGCCGCTGCTGCTCGCCGACCGACAGCGCCGAGACCGGCAGATCGGGATCAAGCGTCAGCCCGTGCTGGCTGCTGATTTCAGCAAGCCGAGCCAGCCCGCCGGCGCGATCGATCCGCCCCGACTTGCCCGGAATACCGATGAGCAGGTTTTCCAGCACCGTCAGCCGTGGCGCCAGATGGAAATGCTGGTGCACCATGCCGATGCCGGCGGCCAGCGCATCGGCCGAGCTCGTGATCCGTACCGGCCGGCCTTGGATCAGGATCTCGCCGGCATCCGGCGCGTAAGCGCCGAACAGCACGTTCATCAATGTCGTCTTGCCGGCGCCGTTCTCGCCGAGCAGACCGAGGATTTCGCCCGGCGCCACGCTGAGATTCACGGCCTCGTTCGCCTTGAGGGCGCCGAAGGTCTTGGTGATGCCGCGCATTTCGATGAGGGGGGCGGACAAGGGCGCTCCTGAAAGGAATTGGCTTTACCATGGCAGCTTTGATTGACAGGGATGCGCTGCACCCCCGTCAGGCCTGCCGGACGAGGGGCGCCACGCACCGGCCCCTCGCAACCAACCCTCAATCCGAAACCGGCGTGTTCTCGTCCACATCCACCCGGAAATTGCCTTCCAGGATCTCGGCCTTCTTCTTCTCGACCAGATCCTTGATCTCGGCGGGTAACGTTTTGTCGAACTTGTGGAAGGGTGCCAGATACGAGCCGCCCTTGGCCATGCGCGAGAAATCGCCGTAATCCTGCGCCGTGTAGACGCCGGCCTTGACCAGCTTGATCGCCTGCTCGACCGTCGGGTACATGTCCCAGACCGGGCCGGTGATGACCGTGTCGGGGCCGAGGCTCGACTGGTCGGACATGTTGGAGATGGCGAAGATCTTCTTCTCCACCGCCGCCTCGATGACGCCGAAGCGTTCGGCATAGATGACATCGACGCCGGCATCGATCTGCGCCACCGCGGCCTCCTTGGCCTTCGGCGGATCGAAGAACGAGCCGATGAAGGCGACCTTCTTCTTGACGTTCGGATTGACCTCCTTGGCGCCGGCAAAGAAGGCGTTGACCAGCCGGTTCACTTCCGGGATGCCCATCGCCGCCACCGCGCCGACGGTGCCCGACTTCGACATCTTGCCGGCGATCATGCCCGAGAGATAAGCCGGCTCATGGATCCAGTTGTCGAACACGCCGAAATTGGGTTCGGCCGGCCCGGCTCCCGAGCCGAACAGCCAGGCGGTCTTCGGGAACTGCTTGGCGGTGCGGCGTGATTCACGCTCGGCGGCGAAGGCATCGCCCAGCACCAGCTGGTAGCCGCCTTGCGCATATTCGCGCATGACGCGGCTGAAGTCGGCGGTCTGCACCTTCTCGGACCATTTGTATTCGATACCGAGTTCCTTCTCGGCCTTCTGCAAGGCGACGTGGATCTGGTTGTCCCAAGGCTCCTCGATCGGAGTGGCGAAGATCGCCGCCACTTTCAGTTTTTTGCCCGCCGCGAAGGCCGCACCAGGCAGCATCGCCGCCGCCAGGCCAAGAGCGCCCAGCTCCAGCACGTTGCGCCGCGACAGCCCTTCGCGCATCGAATGGGATTTGTTCTTCCGGTTTTCCATTGAAGTGCCCCTCTGTTCGACAGCCGTGTCGAGCCGGCTGTTCCAAAAATCAGACGGGGAACTATGGAACGGGTCAGCACTTTTGTCCACATGGTCAAATTTGGCGGAGCGCCGAATCTGGCCATGGTCTTGGCGAGCCGAGAACCGACGATCAGGCCCGTTCGAGCGCAACGGCAATGCCCTGGCCGACGCCGATGCACATGGTGGCCAGCGCGTAGCGGCCACCGCGTTCGCGCAGCTCACGTGCGGCCGTCCCTGAGATGCGGGCGCCCGACATGCCCAGGGGATGCCCAAGTGCGATGGCGCCGCCATTCGGATTGACGTGCGGCGCATCCTCGGCAATGCCGAGCTCGCGCAGCACGGCGATGCCTTGTGAGGCGAAGGCTTCGTTGAG